>CAJXQE010000053.1 GCA_913058215.1 uncultured Verrucomicrobiales bacterium | reverse complement strand
ATCTACACTATCCTCTTCGTCGGCAGCGTCAGATGTGTATAAGAGACAGCCTTAAGCGTGATCGGGATTTTGCTGAGGCGACGGGAAAAATTGCGGATGCCTATGACTGGCCGACGATCGGAAAGAAGTCGGAGAAGATTCCTTTTTATGTGAGCGCTACGGTAGGCGGCTACGGCACAGAGGTTGATCAGTCCATCATGGATCGCGAATGGAAGACGCTCGATTACTTCGGCTTCTCCAATCGCGACAAACCGTTCATTCATGGCGGAATCTGGGTGGGAAATAACAAGTCGTTTTGCCAGCCGGATCTCGAGAAAATGCAGAGGAATGCCAAGGTCCATGCTGAGAAGTTCATCGAGTCTGGAAAGAAGGTCGACGATATCAGCTTTTGTATGCTGACGGATGAGCCAACGGGGCAGCCTTCCAGTTTTATGGTGGCAGATCCGGCGTATCACGAAGCATTTCGGGAGTGGTTAAAGCGGCTGGGAAAAACTCCTGAGGATCTTCTTCTGAATAGCTGGGAGGAAGTGAAGCCAGTGTTGGAAAGTGAGAGAGATCAGCATCCTGCTCTGCACTATTTTACGCAGCGTTTTCGGACTCGTGCACTGGGAGATTTCATGGCGACGCAGCGTGGAATTCTCGAACAAGAGTATGGGGCCGAATTGCCGACACTGGTGAATTTTAGTGATGGAGCCACCTACACAGCAAATTTCTACGCGCAGGGAGTCGACTACTTTGAACTCCTGGATGCCGACGATCAAAATGCGATCTGGAGTGAAGACTGGGCCAATGGCTCTTCCAGCTTTCAGTGCGGCGCCTACAACGTTGACCTGATGAGGGCGGCGGCTCGTGAGCGTGGTCAGATTCTTGGGCACTATCTAGTGGCACATGCTGGACGAAAACCGTGGGACATCAAATTGAAAGCAGCCAGCGAGACGGCTCGTGGCATTCGGCTTTGGAAAAACTTTTCCTATGGAGTGAGTTGGGGGAGTCACGAAGGTGGTCCGGCGTGGCGCAGTCACACTTGGTACAATCATCCCGAGACGTGGAAGGCGAATGCGGAGGTGGTGCGTGAGATCGGGGGCGCGGAAGACTTGTTGATCGATGCTGTCGCCGATCCCGCAGAGGTCGCGATCTTGTATTCGTCGTCTTCGGATACGTGGACATTGAAACGGAATTATGCCTATGGATTCAACCGGATGCATACCTGGATGGCACTGGCTCACTCACAGGTTCCGGTGGACTTTGTGGGAGAGTCCCAGGTCGAACGTGGCTTTCTGAAAGATTATAAGGTGTGCTATTTTTCAGGGCCGAATCTTACCGGGGCGGCAGCTGTAAAATTGAAAGAGTGGGTCGAAGCAGGAGGAACCCTTGTCCTCACTGCGGGAGCTGCAATGAAGGATGAGTACAATCGGCCGCTACATATCCTGACTGGGATGCTGCCGGTTGAGCGAAACGAAGTCAAAGAGCATCAGGTGTTTATGAATTCAGGTTCGTATGTGCATATTCTGAAGCCTGCAGAAGTTGTTCTGGCGGGGGATGTGGAGCTGGAAGTCCTGTCCGTTTCTCAAGATCAGTTTTTGAGAAAAGGAGGGCCTGTGAAAATCCTCGCTACACGAGAAAACGGAGAGCCGGCCATTGTTGTTGGTTCAGTGGGAAAGGGGAAGGCGTATACTATGAGTTTCCTGCCTGCGCTTTCGTATATCAAGGGAGCGGTTGATGCGCGAAGGGCTTTGCAGAAAAACCTGGATGAGAAACTGGCGGAAGATCAAGATGATCATCCCGCGCCGCCGGTGGATTTGACCGGGCAGGCACCGGTGGGGGGAACCGCTCCGACACGACTCGAGCGATCGTATAATCCCTGGGAGTTTTCCGGGGCTGTTAGGGATTTTATTCTCAAGCCTGTTCGTGATGCGAAACTGGATCCACCTTTGACGTGCAGTGTGCCATTGGTCGATGCCTTGGTTTTGAAATCGGATGCAGGGCTGGTGATTCCTCTCGCGAATTATACCCTTGAAGGTCTCGATAATGTGGACTTCACGGTGAAGAGCCCGGAAGAGGTCGCGCGAATTGAATCCGTCCATCGGGGTGAGATACAATTTACAAGGGACGGGACGGGAACTTTTTCTTTCTCTCTTCCCCTGGAGACCTCCGACTATGTGAAAATCTATTTCAAATGAAGTCGTTTGTATTCGCCTCTCTGCTTATCTCTATCTCGAGCATTCACGCGGAAGACGCATCTTCTCCGGAGAAAATTGGATCACGACGGGAACTTTTCGTAGACAAGTACCTGATCGAGAAGTTGGAAGGAGTGGAGCTGCGATTGCACCATCCTGTGAAATCTCCCCGGGCGAAATCGCCTCTGCCTGTGCATCACATGAAGACGGTGATTCCGGACGGTGACATGTTTCATGCTTACTATCGGGGAACAGACCCCTCCTTCACTGGAGAGAAACATACAGGGCACGCCGGAGAGACCCTCCACTACGCGACGAGCATAGATGGAATCGAATGGGAGTTGCCAAATCTGGGACTCCACGAAATTGGAGGCACTCGAGAGAACAATGTGATTCTTGCAAACCAGCCACCGTTCCTGACGAATTTCATGCCCTTCCTCGATCGAAGGCCGGGAGTCGATCCGGCAGAGAGATTTAAGACTCTGGCAGGTTATCCCGGTGCCGGAGACAAGCGTGGAACAAATGATCCGGGTAGGGGGCTGTTTGCCTTCGTTTCCCCCGACGGCCTTCATTGGACGAAGAAGAAGGAAGCGATTCCTTTTAGATCAGAGTGGCGCCATGCTTTTGATTCGCCGAATGTCTCGCTTTGGTCGGAGGCGGAGCAATTGTATGTCTGTTATTTTCGAACCTGGACCGAGCCGGACCGACTGAGGAGTATCAGTCGATCCACTTCGAAGGACTTTGAGACCTGGAGTGACCCGGTGGCGATGAAACCCAATCTTCCAGGAGAACATCTCTATACAAATGGAACTCAGGCATACTTTCGGGCACCCCATATTTATATTGCCTTGCCGACACGGTATGTGAAGGGGAGGGGGGATGCTCCCGAATACGACAAGAAAGATGTGAATGCGACGGACATTCTGTTTATGTCATCGAGAGCGGGATCGCAGAAATACGACCGCCTTTTTACGGAGGCCTTCATTCGCCCGGGAATGGATCCGGAGAGTTGGCGAAACCGTTCCAACTATGTCGCTCTCAATCTTGTTCCCTTGAATAAAAGGGAGATGTCAATCTATCACCGGAACGGGGAACGGTTTGTTCTGCGAACAGACGGATTCATATCTGCACATGCTGGTTCGAAGACCGGGGAACTGATGACGAAGCCGATTATCTTCTCCGGAGGGAAACTACAGATCAATTTGAGTACCAGTGCAGTTGGAGGCGTCCGCGTTGAATTACAGGACGATCAGGGAATTCCAATCCCCGGTTTTTCACTTTATGACTCTGTCATCGCTTACGGTGATGCCATCGATATGGACGTATCCTGGAAGGGGAAAAAGAAACTGTCATCCCTTGCCGGTAAAACAGTTCGGGTTCGATTCGAAATGAAGGAATGCGATTTGTATTCCTATCGATTCTATTGAAGCAGCTTGTCGATATCATCGAGGGAGACTTTTAATATTTCAGTCTGTAGTTTGTTTCGAGAGAGGGCGATCCATAGATAATCTTCGTGTTCGATTACGTGAGGGTATTGAAGACTCCCGATTCCCTGACTGAATTTTTTCCAGAGGCTGTCAATGTTCTCAGCGACGGGTGGTGTTGGGAGAATCAATTCGGCCATACGATTGAAATTCTTCCCGTCTTCACTGATAGATAGGTGCAACTGCCTTCTTCCCCATTTCGGATTGGCATTGGAGATCATGACCCGGTAGCCCCGGCTCGTCTCGAGTGAGAAAATCTTACTGGTGGAATTGGGAAAGTTTGTCAGGACGGGAGTGTCCCAGGTCTTCCCGTTGTCATAGGAAGTAGAGTGGAAGAGACGTTGGGATCCGCCATTGTCCCGGAAGAGGGCGTTAAGTGATTTGTCGGGCATTAGCCAGAAGATCGGTTCATCAGGCCGAAAGCCTTTTACCTCCGACACTTTTACGACGGGATAGTTCTCCCACTGATCGAGTTTTTCCTTACCGCCGATTAGGATGGAGACATTGAATCGGGCATCGCGGCGGGTAAGAATCCAGTCGCCAGTGGGGAGCTTTTGCGGAGGGAAGTTATTGATGGCGTTGTCGTAAACTTTCCCCTTCTTTTTCCATTCTTTGTTCGTGTCGTCCCAGGCAAAAGCCAGAAGCTGCAATTCCTTGTCGGCTCCAAATGCTCCCTTGTCTTTGTAGTGCGCGGCCAGGGTGAGAAGCTCGCCATCGCGAATCCACAATCCGCGGGCGATATAGGCGTAGGGTTCCTTCGGTGTTCCCGTTACGGATTTGGCAGGACTCCAGTTCAAGCCGTCCTTGCTGGTGGCATACTTGATTTCCTGGGTGGGCCAGTCTTCTATCTTCGGGCCATCACTCCAGATGCACCAGAATTTTCCGTCGTGACGGATGAGGTAATTGTGGAGTTGCAGGCGCAATCGGTTTAATTCGAGTTTGTCGCCCGCCTTCACTCCGGGAGACATCTTTGCGGGGTTAATTACTGCGTGTTGGCCGGTCAGTTCGGGAAGATTGTCAAAGTCGATTTTGTCCGGATCGGTTCCAGAACCGGGAAGAGTGAGAATGTTCAACGGCTCGGCCGGGGCTGGAAGGAAACTGAGTAGAATAGCGCCGGCAATGGTCGTTCGAAGAGTGAAGTGTTTCATCGTCATCTGAATGGTAAAAGGTCGAACGCGAAACCGCAGCACCAGAATTGCGCCTTGTTTGGGTATTTCTCAAATCGACCGAAGAGAGTAGAAAGGAAATGACCAGAAAATTTTATGAATCATTATCGCGTTTATTTCATCGCTCTCCTACTGGGGCTTGGGACTTCAATTTTTGCTGAGGATTTCAATTTCGAGTTTCGCAATCAAAAGGAAACGGAAGAGGGCTCAGGAAAGTTTCATTCAATCATGACTCCCGGGAAATGGGATCCAGCGAAAACAGCCTTCGTTATCTGCGACATGTGGGATGACCACTATTGCCGGAACGCTGCCCGCCGTGTCAGTGAAATGGCCCCCCGGATGAATGAGGTGATCAATGCTGCCCGCAAGCAAGGGGCTTTGATTATCCACAGCCCGAGTGGATGTATGAAGGTTTACGAAGACACGCCCCAGCGAAAGTTGGCAATGAGTGCACCGAAGGTGGAGACGAAGATACCCTTGAAGTCCTGGTGTTACCTGGATCCTGCGGAGGAGGCCGATATGCCGGTGAAAGTGGATCAGCCTTGTGACGATGAGGGAGAGCTTCGCGATCGAGTGCGTTTCTATAACAAGCAAATCGATGCGCTGGAGATTAAGGAGGGTGATGCGATCACGGATTCCAACGAAGCTTATTACCTGATGGCCCAGCGGGGTATTGTGAATGTCGTCATCATGGGAGTGCATACGAATATGTGCGTGTTAGGGCGCCCTTTCGGGATTCGTCAGATGGTAGCAGCCGGCAAGAATGTTGCCTTGGTGCGGGATATGACGGATACGATGTACAATCCGCGCGACGAGCCCTACGTGAATCACTTCACCGGCAATGACCTTGTCTTCGAACACATCGAAAAGTTTTGGTGCCCAAGCATCACCAGTGATCAGATTCTGAAGGACGAGGAAGAGCCGTTTCAATTCCCCGGAGATGATCGCAAGCACATCGTCGTGGTAATGGGGGAAAAGGAATACAAGACGGCGGATACGCTTCCCGGGTTTTCCCTCGAAGAGTTGGGAAAGGATTTCAAAATCAGTCTGGTGTTTGCGGATCTTGAAAAGAAAAACCACTTTCCGGGCCTGGAGGTTTTGAGTGACGCCGATGTCGTTTTGCTTTCTGTAAGGAGGAGGAACCTATCAAAAGGTCAGCTGGACCTGTTTCGCGATCACTTGGCGGCGGGTAAACCTTTAATAGGAATCAGGACGGCGAGTCATTCGTTTCACCAGAACAAAGAGGGTGCGCCTGATGGTCTCGACGAATGGCGGAACTTCGATGCAACAGTGCTTGGTGGAAACTATCACGGTCATCACAGTGGTAAGATCACTACCTTCGCGGAAGTGGCAAAAGGTGCAGCGGATCACCCGGTGATGAAGGGAGTGGGAGCCCGCCGTTTTCAAACCTTCGGCTCTCTCTATGAAGTTCGGCCGCTCGCTGAGTCCACGACCGTTTTAATGCAAGGATCGGCGCAGGGAATCAAGGAAGGTGAGCCTGTTGCATGGACAAACGAAGGACCCGGTGGTGGAAAAGTGTTCTACACCTCTCTGGGGCATCCTTACGATTTCAATATCACCGATTTTCGGACGATGCTTCGCAATGCGATTTATTGGGCGGTAGATGCAAAACTCCCTGAGTCCGGGCCGAAAAACGGTGACGGATGCTAGGGTTGTCTGGGAGAAAACTTTTCCAGTGCAGCTGAGCGAAAAATCCCCTGGCATTCTTTTCCGTTTCCCGGGAAACCGGCGTGCTGCACCAGCCAGATTAAAATGAGCCCGGGTTTCGTCTCGATAGTGGTATTGGTGGAATAGGCTCCTCCATGTCCGAAGCTGCCGCCATTTACAGAAAATCCAAGACCGTAGCCCTTGTCGATGGAGTCAGGAGTTTGCTTTTTAGAGAGTTCGCTGACTGCGCTTTCCGAGAGGAGGCGCTTTCCATCAAGTTTCCCATTGTTAAGCAACATCCGATAGAATTTGGCTACATCTTCTGCGCTTGAGAAAAGACCGCCTGCAGGGACGGGAAAACGGCGAATGCGATCCGACAGTGGATATTTGAGCTGATCAATTTCCAGAGGCTCCAATCCCTTCTTTTCAGGGCCGGGTTTGTAGGATAGAGCGATACGGCTCGCTTGAGTCTCGGAGGGCCAAAACGTTGTGTCATTCATTTGCAATGGATCAAAAATCCGCTCTTGCAGGAAATCTTCAAATGATTGCCCGGAGATAACTTCGATGATTCGCGCGGCAGTGTTGATCCCTGCATTGCTGTACTGGAATTTGACTCCCGGCTGGGATTCCAGGGGAGTCATCGCGTAGCTCCTCACCCTCCCTTCAAGGGGGTAGCGATCGAGCGTGGGGGTTTCCAAAGCAGATTTGAAAGGTAGTCCGCTGGTATGTGAGAGAATGCCCCGTATCGTAATCGGGCGTTCAGGTTGGACGAGTGTTAGCGATTTCTCCGATTTCTCGCCGACAACCATCTGCTCAGAAAACTCCGGTAGATATTTTTCGACGGGATCATCCAGATTCACTTTCCCTTCATCGACGAGCATCATGAATGCCGCACCGGTGATTGGCTTGGATTGAGAAGCGATCCAGAACAAAGTATCAGGTCTCATCGGGGCCTTCGCTTCGACATTTGAATAGCCGACTGTTTCGTGAGCAAGGATCTTATTCCTGTCTGCTACCAACATGACCGCCCCGGCCAGTTCGGACCGATCGACAAATGGACGGAAGCGGTCCCGCAGATTCGAGGAATCCTGCGATGAAGCATGTTGAAAAAGCAGAGCTGCCGCCAGGAATCGAAGGGTAAAGGGGATTTGGAAACGGGACATTCTTCAAGAATCCAGTGTTCCGTCAATTGTTCAAGATCGGGATACAACCTGATCAGGGCTGAAGGAGATCACGCGATACTTTTTCGATAACTGATTGAGAGTAGGGCCTGAGGAATGACATTTCGCCCATGATATGCGGCTTCCGTCTCTCGATTATATACTCGGTAATCTTTGTTTTCACCGGGGTGCTTTGCCTTGGTAAAGATTGGCCGACCTGGAGGGCTGATGCTTCCCGCAGCGGTTACACAGATGAAGTATTACCGAAGAAGCTTCATTTGCAGTGGAGTCGGAAAGCAGCACATCTACCACGCCCAGCGTGGCCCCGGTCCGATAGAATGATGTTTGATCGGTCCAGTCATTTCATCGTAGCAGAGGGCATGGTATTCTATGGGGATTCTGTTGAAGGAAGAATTCGGGCGGTGGATTCTGCGACCGGCGAACTCAAATGGACCTTCTCGAGCAGGGGCCCTGTTCGCTTCGCCCCTACTTACTTTGAAGGAAAGGTCTATGCTAACAGCGATGACGGTTTTCTCTATTGCCTTAATTCCGCGGATGGCTCTTTAGTTTGGAAAAAGCGGGGAGGGCCCGGGGACGAAATGATTCTCGGGAATGGTCGGTTGATTTCACGTTGGCCGGCCAGAGGTGGTGCCGTGGTAATGGACGGGATTGTCTATTTCGCTGCTGGAATCTGGCCATCGGATGGAGTCAGCCTTTACGCCCTCGATCCTGACAACGGAAAAACTCTCTGGGTAAATGACACTGCTGGATCAATTTATATGGGGCAACCTCATGGGGGAGCCTTTGCAAAAAGTGGCGTTGCCGCGCAGGGCTACCTGTCTGCAACAGGATCGCAAATTTTTATGGCAACCGGTCGGGCTGTCCCCGCAGCGTTCGATAGACAAACAGGGGAATTCCAGTATCTGGCCCTCCAGGAAAATACAAAACGTGGCGGGGCCGAGGTCTTGTTGTCAGATCAATTCTTTATCAATAGCGGGTATCTTTTTAATCAGTCCGATGGTGCCCTGGGAAAAGCGGTCGGGAGAGGTCCCTTGGTTGGAATGCCGAACGGGGTTGCGGGAGCTATTGGGAAGGAACTGACCTCCTGGCAGTGGACTGGTCAGAAGGAGATTGATCGAAAGGGTAAAGAGCAAAGTGTTAGGGCTCTATCGGATGAGAACACTCGTGATCTTGCGGAAAGCGGAAACTGCATGATCGCTGCGGGGCTTGATTTTGTTATCGGGAGGAAAGGTTCAGTCAGCGTGATCAGAGAAGATGAATCCGAGTCTCTCTGGACTGGGAGCGTTGAGGGCACTGTGTATGATTTGGCAGTGGCAGACGGTAAGTTGTTCGTGAGCACGGATGCAGGGATCCTCTATTGTTTCGGAGAGGGCAAGCAGACTTCTCAAACGCATTCACCGAAAAAGGTCGAATTGACCGGAGTGGATATTTCGAAAGAGGCAGAGGAAATTGTTTCCAGTCTGAAAATTGATTCCGGCTACTGTCTGGATCTTGGATGTGGGGATGGGCAGCTCGCTCTGGAGATTGCCAGGAGAACCGAGCTGTTCGTTTATGCGGTCGACCCGGATCCTGAGAATGTGAAACGGGCCCGCAAACTTTTGACCGATGCCGGAGTGTATGGAGATCGGGTGATGGTGTTTGAAGCGGAGATCGAAGATTCGGGGCTTCCCGATTATTTTGCTAATCTGGTAGTGTCGGGGCGATCGCTTTCAGCAAATCTTCCGAGGTCGGTTCTGGCCGAAACCTATCGGATGAGTCGGCCCTGGGGAGGAATGGTAATCACTGGCAAGAGCGGAGTGATGAAAGTGGAAGAACGGGGGGCTCTCGAAGGAGCCGGTCAGTGGACGCATCAGTATGCTGACCCGTCCAATTCGGTCAACTCGGGTGACGAATTGATACGGGGTCCGCTGGGAATGTTGTGGTTCAGTGATTTGGAACAGCCGATGACGCAACGCCATGGACGTGGACCAGCTCCGCTTTTTAATAAAGGCGTTCTCTATTCCGAAGGTCTCGACAGCCTCATTGCGGTGGACGCCTACAATGGCCATAAGCTTTGGGAGTATTCCCTTCCTGGAATCCTCGAGGCATTCGATGGGGATCACCTCATGGGGACGAGTGGCACCGGCAGCAACTATTGTGTTTCCGACGATAGTGTTTTTGTCAGGAGGGGAGGAGAGTGTTTGAAAATTGATGCGGTAACAGGGAAACTTCTGGCAACGTTTTCCGCCCCGAAGAAAAAGGGAGAAGGTGATCCTGTCTGGGGATATATCGCACACGAAGAAGGGGTTCTTTTCGGATCCATTTCCGACACGGAACACATTGCGACCTATCGGTATCGTCCTGGAGGCGACATGAGTCAGCAATTGACCGAGGCCAAGGCCTTCTTTGCTCTCGACGTAGAATCGGGTGAACTTCTTTGGCGATATGATGCGAAGCATTCTCTTCGTCACAATGCCATTGCCATCGGTAACAAAGCGGTCGTTCTAATTGATCGTCCACAGGCCAGCTCGGATCGTAGAAAAGAAACGAAAACGGGAGAAGGGGAGCATCTCACAGGAGAGTTGCTCGCCCTGGATGCATTTGATGGGACGGTTCTCTGGAAGAACGATAAGGATATTTTTGGAACCGTGTCTGCGATTTCTAAAGAGCATCATGCCGTGATGATGAGCTACCAACCGACAAGCTTTCGACTGGCGAGCGAAGTGGGGGGAAGGCTCGCGGTTTACGATCTTTCCACTGGATCGATGAAGTGGGAAACCAAGTCGGAGTACAAGTCCCGCCCGGTCATCAATCAAGATACGATATACGCTCAGGGAGGTGCCTGGGATGTATTGACCGGAGACGAGCGGCCTTTCAATTTTAAGCGTTCCTACGGTTGTGGGATTCTTGCCGGCGCAAGAGACCTGATGGTTTATCGTTCAGCGACCCTGGGGTATTTTGATCTTACTTTGAATCGTGAGACTGAGGATTTTGGAGGCATTCGCCCCGGTTGTTGGATCAATGCTATTCCGGCGGGAGGGCTGGTGTTTGCACCGGATGCCTCGGCCGGTTGCAGTTGCAGTTACTTGAACCAGTCCTGGATCGCCCTGCAAACGGATGGGGTTCGCGCTCCGATTATTCGGCCGTCTTCTCCTTCGGCTCCTGATTCGATCACGGTGGAAATTTCTGCCGATGGAGAAGGGAATGCTCATTATACCACAGACGGGACATCTCCAACTCTTCAGTCTCCAGTCTACGAGGGGCCCTTTGAAATCAGGAAAAGCGTCACCTTAAAAACTCGTGCATTTGGGAAGCGGGACAGACCGGGGCCGGTGGCGGAGCAGAAACTGGTGATTAATCCCTATTTCGTATCTTTGAAGGAGGGCGAATGGGAAACGGTGGATGCGGCGCGGGCCAGGCCGGAGAGTGACTGGAGAATCGAAGAGGGGGTTATCGTTCAGACTTCCAATATAATGGTGGGTGGGAAAGAAACATTGAAAGACACTGCGGAGGTTGACCGGCCCGGAAGTATTTTTCTCCTTGATAGTGGAAAGGAATTTGGGAGCGGGGTATTCAGTTTCGAGATCCGCTCTACAGATAATGATGCGCTCGGTTTCGTGATGGGATATCAGGACCCTGAAAATTACCATGTGTGGTCAATTTGCAGCGAGCGTCCCTATCGTGCGCTGGCTCTGAAACAGAGCGGAAAAGATTACCGGGTTATCGGCGGAGTGAAAGAAGGGTTTACGCCTTCAAAATGGCACGATGTCAGGGTTCAGGTAATGGGCGATGAAGTTGCGGTGTTCTTCGATGGAAAAGAGGACTTCAGGAGTCGGGACTCCGAACTCCGGCGCGGAAAAATTGGATTCTACACCTGGGGGAATTCGGGATCCTATTTTCGGAACTTGAGTTTTGTGCCGGCAAAATAGAATCAGTATCCTTCGCTGCCTGCAATATCGCTGGGGAGAATTGTCAGCCAGTCCATGGCATTCCTGAACAGCCTTTGAACTGAGGGGAGTTGCAGTTCTTCCTCCTGCCCCAGGCAGGTGTAGAAGATTCTGCTTTTCCCCACGGTATTGGTCCAGGCGACGGGTTCGAGGGCTTCTCCCTTAAGATTGCCGGAGATGAGAGGTCTGGCGCTCTCAGAGAGCGGGCTCGAAAAATAGAATCCGCCTGATGAGGAGAAAGGGAATTTAACGCCCTGAAGAATGGGATGGCTTCCTGCCTTTTCTATTGCCGTGAAGGTAGCAGTGGCATCGTGTCCTTTGTGGGTTTCGTAGTCGGCTCCGAGGATTTCAGAATCAAATTCCACCCATTCAGCATTTCCCTCCGGTCCTTTTCCTTTCGCATCAAAACCGTGGCTACTGGTGCGTATTGCCAGAACGGATTTTCCGGCCGCTATATGGGCGCGAATGGCATCGAGTTGGTTAGCTGGAAGAGCCTGTCGCCTTACACTCAAAACGAGAACGTCGGCGTCTTTCAGGGCTTTTCCTAAACCGGGGAGATTGTGTTTTTCGGGGTCGCCTTGAATCGTAGTGACCTGGTATCCGCGCTTTTTTGTCCAGATGTTGTTGGCAAGGGCGGGGAGTGAACGGGCCGTGTTGTAACCATTTTCTGCAATGGCGACGACCACTTTTGTCGGAGCATCCCACTTGAACTGAAACTCTTCACCTCCAATAAGCTGATCACTGGTCAGAGTAGGGGCGATGTATTTTTCAATGTGTTCAATGATTAGTTCCGTTCCTCGGTAGTGAGACACATACGGGGGCATCTTCGGATTGTACATGGTGTCCGTCATGTCGCGGATAAGAGCAAGGTTCTTTCCATTCTTCGCCATCTGCCGCAGCCCGAAAGGGCGACCCAGGACACACATATTCGTGTGAACTCCAACCAGGAGGACGTTTCGGATATTCCGCTCTTCCATCGCATTCCAAATTTCATCTCCCTGATCGCTAATGATGTCGAGATCACCGTCGATTTTAATGAGGTCGATTTGCCTTTTCCACGGAGCCTTCGGATTCCTTCCCATGGAGCTTAGGTGGTCCGCCCATTTTTGGTGGAGTTCGGGATCATCGTCTTCTCCTCCATCAGATTGATCGATCGGATAGTGTTTCATTTCTTCACCGGGAATCACCTTGCACCAAGATGTAATATCTTTTGGTAGATTCGCGGCTTCGGGAGCAGTCTCCGCTCTTTTTCGGGCGGGATGATCTTTGTAAAAATCCAGACAGCTGCTTGGAGCATGAACAACGAAAGCTCCCTGGTCACGCAAATGGGAAACCAGCGAGTTCATTCGGGGAGCAATTTCGCTCACGCGTAAAGTGGCGTTGCGACAGTGGTGAGAATCCCACATGTCGCAAATCACCACCGCTGTCTCCGAGGGCTTCCAGCTTTCCTTTTTAGTGACTCTGTTCCAGCTGTCGCCTGACCTCTCAAGGCTTCGCAGAGTGAGGCCGATCTCTGAATCAGCGGCCCCAAGATAGGAGGATAGAATAAACAGGCCTGCAAAGACCGGGAGTCTTCCGATAGAAAATTTCATTTCCCTATCATCGGAAGACGTGGATCTCCGGTCAATGAATTTGAAGACGGGTAAGCGCTCCTTCAGTCTCCAAAGCAAGTGAGAATTCCGATGTGCTTTTTCATGAGTTAGTCAGGGGAGCGCGACGGAAAAAAGGGCGGTAAAAATGAACTCGGTACCGAGACCTGTGAGGGCCGCGATTTCCAGAATTGGTAACAGCTTTCCAATCTTGAATCGGCAAATCAATACTCCAATGAGAAAAACCATCACCGTCGTGAGAAGGGCGAAAGGCATCAGCTCTTTATCAAAGTAGTAAACGTAGAGAAAAAGCACGAGAAAGCAGAGGAAGCCAATCGACTTACTGGACTTTTCTTCTTCGGCTTTCCTTGGCGTAGGATTTTTCTTAAGAGCTCTTATCAGAGCGACGAAGCCAAACAGACCGGTAAGGATGATTGCGTAGCGTGGAAAGTTCGGCAATTTCGTTCTTGCTTTGATTTTGAAAGGTTTGATCGCTGCGATTCTTTCTTCCACTTTTGTCCCGAGTGCTTCCCCTCGAGTGAATTCTGTGCCGATGGACCATTCCTTCAGTTGGGCGATCACATCAGGATGATCCATTGCCTTGTGCAAAACCGCTGCCAGTTTCCTGACCACCAGCTCCGGTGTCTTCCGTGGAGCCCACCAGTAGTAAGCATTGTTCGACGTCACCTTAACCCCCTGCTCGACGCAGGTCGGAATCTCAGGATAATCAGGATGCCGACCCTTTGAAAGGACTGCGAGGGCTCGAATATCTTTGTCGGGGGCAGTGCCTTCAGGAGACTGAAAACTGATAAACTCAGCGAGTGAGAAAATGCCGGCATCGAGGTGGCCTCCGAGCAGACTGTTGTATCGTGTTTGACCACCACCTGCCGTGACAAGGTTAAACGCGGCTCCTTTGTTGGCGGCTTCCAGCTTCATCGCCGTGAAGTGAGCAGGAGATCCAATATTGGCGCCAAATCGAATCGATCTGGGGGATTCGGCAGCAGCGATCAGTAAGTCTTTGATGGATTTGTGGGGAGAGTCTTTTCGGACAACTACGAGAAGCACGATGTTGCCGGTTTGAGCGATAGGTTTGAAATCGTCAGGGCCAAAGTTTGCAGCGCCTGAAAGCTGAGCGGTGATGATCGATTCGTGATGACACAAAATGCGGTATCCGTCGGGCCTCGCATCCTTGACGTAGCGGCTCCCGATTGTTCCGCTACCGCCCGGTTGATTGAGAAAGACAAGAGGCTCTCCAATCCAGTTTTCCTCACTGATCTTTCTTCCTAACAAACGTGCGAAATTATCTGTTCCTCCTCCCTGAGGATAAGGGACGACAATGTGGATCGGCTTTTCCGGATAAGACGTTGACTCGCCGGTATCGGAGTGATCTGAAGAAAAACGCAAGACAAGAAGAGCGATGATGGCGATTGCCGCGAGAATATGGCGAAAGACACTCATGAATCGATTGCCGCCTTTCTACCTGAAAGTCTCGAACGAACAGGGGGGATAAGAAGCAATACCGCTGCGACAGCGAGGAAAATTATCGAGATGGGACGGGAGATGATGGGACTCCAATCGCCGTTGGTCGACATGAGGCCGGCAGACAGGTTTTCTTCGGCAATCGGCCAGAGAACGAATCCGATGATAAAAGGAGCAAGGGGAACTCGCCATTTCTCAAGGATAACTCCAAGGACCCCGAATCCCATCATGACCCAGACATCAAACATCCGGTTGGCGAGAGCAAAGGAGCCTATCACACAGAAGGTCAGAATCACCGGGAGGAGGAATGCTCTGGGGACGGTTGCCAGTTTTGCGAGAAATCGCATCGAACCAATCATGATGATGACCATAAAAATGTTAGCGAGGAAGAGTGCCACCATGATCGTATAAACGATTACAGGGCTGTCCGTAAAGAGGCGTGGGCCCGGTTGAAGGCCGTGAATCACCAGGGCCCCTAAAAGCACGGCTTCAACAACACTGCCGGGAATGCCCATTGCGATCAGTGGGATGAGCGCGCCACCGACTGTCGCGTTGTTCGCTGACTCTGCCGCTACAATTCCGGGTTCATGTCCTGTTCCAAATTTCTCGGGAGTCTTTGAAGTATTTCGAGCGACACTGTAGGCGGTGACGGACCCGATGTTGGCTCCGATGCCGGGTAGAATTCCAATCCAGGTGCCGATAAACGAAGAGCGGATCATATTCCATCCATGTCGTTTCAAGTCGGCGAGACGGAAGAAGAGACCTTTCTTTTCGATCCGGATCGAGTGGGGAATCACAGAGACGACGGTGACTTCTCTGAGGATCTGACTGACGGCGAACAAACCAATCAAGACAGGAAGAAGCTGAAACCCATCGTTCATTTCCACCAATCCGAATGTCAGTCTGGGCTGTCCGGTTGCGGCGGGAATTCCAGGCATTGAGACAAGAATGCCGAGCGCTCCGGAAAACAGTGCTTTCGAAAGTGAATCTCCTCCAATGCTGGCGATCAGCACCAGAGCCATGACAACCAGAGAGAAATATTCAAATGGTCCGAATTTGGTGGAAAGCTCTGCAACCGGCTTGGATAACAATACAAGGAATCCCCAGGAAATCATGCCGCCGACAAATGAAGCCATCACTCCCAGCATGAGGGCACGGTCGGGTTTGCCCTTTTTCGCAAGAGGATATCCGTCCAAAGTAGTGACGATAGACGCGGGGGTTCCCGGCATTCGCAACAATGTCGAGGAAATCATACCGCCGCTAATCGCCCCTACATAGATCGAAATGAGCAGCGCCATCGCAAACTGCGAATTCAAGCTGTAGGTCAGCGGTAGCGTCAGAGCGATGAGCATCGTCCCGGTTAGACCGGGGATGGCTCCGACGAAAATCCCCAGAGAAGTTCCCAGCACGATGAGGAATATTCCCATCGGGCTTAGCAGTTGGAGAATGGCTTCCTGAAGTGGCATTCTAGGTGGGCAAAATCAGCCGAGGAAAAGCGGCTTCAAATGACGTTCGTAGAGATTGTCGCTTACGTTCTTCGCCACGATCTCTTTGTTTGCTTTCAAGAGCGAGGTGTAGCGATCTCCTTCTTTCGCTGCGAGTTTGAAGGCGATGTGAAGCAGTTGCCTGACATTCGCATTAAAATCCGGATGGTTCGGGATATGGCGAATGGTGTTGGCCATTTTTGGACCGTCCCATGAGTCCACGATATCAGCGGAAGGAAGCTGACTTCGATCGATATCAATCACGGTGGCGTAGGGCGCGCAGTATTCGTCTACATTCTCGAGGGCTTTCCGGTAAATTTCCTTGGTTAAAGTGAGGCCGTCTCCCCCTGCTTCGGCCAATCCGATCAACTCTTCCAGCCAGGTTGTGCCGGCAGTTTTCAGATGAACTCCCGCTCCGGTTCTTGTAAGGGCCCTCCGAATGATCGGATAGAGACTGAACTTGTCGCTTCCGCTGTGAACACTCAGTTTCAAGGTTTCCGGAAGACCGTAGGCCTTGATGGCATGGGCGATGACCGAGAGGTCATCATTAAATTCTTTTTCAAACTGCTCAAGATCTCCGACATAGTCGACGCCCTTATTGAATCGGCCGGTGAATTTCGGAGCAATCGTTTGAGCCGGGATTCCTTCGTCGGCAATCATCGCCAGAATAATGAGCAACTCCGGGGGAGTTTGCGGCGAGTCCGTCTCATCCATAGAAACTTCTGAGATGAAATTGTCTCCTCCTTTTGCTTCGGAGATGTATCGGTAGACCTTTCCGGCTTCCTGAACAGAAAGAAGGAACAGCCTCGCGACTCTTTCCACTTCGTCCCGTGAAATCTCGAGCGACTCGGTAATTCCTTCAATTTCTACGGAACCGCACAACTCAGGATGCATGTCCAGAAATGCGTTGATATCCTCAGGTGCGGCGGATTCTCCAATGAAATCCGCAACGTCGATGGTGTAAAAATCCGAGTGTGCCAAAAAACGATCTACGGTCTCAATACCAATGTGATCGGCGTCCACATGCCAGGGGCCCGACCAATCAGATTCTGCGATCGCGGCCTCTGCAGCTTCCTTTACCGAGGAAGGTTCCGAGCCGATGAAAAGGTGTTCGCGGTTCGATTTGTTCCAGACCGGAGCCACCTCGATTCCATCTGACGACAATTTACGGCAGGCGTCCAGTTGTGCGCCCGCCTGATGGGCAAAACGGTCTCCGACTCCGATGGTGTATTTACTAATTGAAAGCATCAACCCGAATAGTGGCGAGCAATTCGGTGCTCGTCAACGATTCAACCCAATCAAAGCCACAATTTTCATCTTCCTGTTTGGGCTGAATTTAAATCACTTCGGCTTCGCGGCAGAGGTCGCTTTTTCTATGAGGAAGTCCACCAGCTCCTGACAATGAAAAAATCCCGGCCAAAAACTGTGCCCCTGTCCCGGAATTTTGATAATCTCGATTAAATTCCCGGCCTTATTCTGATTATAAACAGACGCAAGAGTTGCCGAGTTTTCTTTCAAGGGAACCACCTTGTCGTCGATTCCGTGGATGATGAAAACCGGGATGTTTGCTTTGGCGAGAATATCAGCCCGGCGGATTGGATTCAACTCATCGAGTTTTTTCACCAATTCTTCCTCGCTCAAACCGTAGCTTCCTGCAGCCTTATTCGTGCCTGGATAAGTAGTGAGATCGTATACGGGATAAATCCCTCCAATCCCGGCGACGCGCTCTGGATGTTTGATCGCCCAGCTGCTTACCCAAAGTCCACCACGACTGCGACCCAAAAGGGCCGGCTTTTTCGCATGTCCCCGTTTCAGCATTTCCTTGTGGAGCGCTTCAAAGTGAGGGAAAGCTTTCGGGCTTCCGTAGGCTTCCCCGACGTCAATTCCGGCGACAGCAATTCCCGCTTTCAGAAATTTCTGATGCATCCAGCTTTCCGCTTTGTCCGGATAGGCCGGGAGCGTTGGTCCGTAAAAAATCCAGGGATTCCCCGGGGCGGGAGAGTCCGGCTTCATCAGGAACGCGTCTTTACCATTGAGTTGAAACTGCTCTCCATTGATCAGCACTTTCTCTCTTTTCGGTTTTGCTTTGGATTTCCCTTTTCCCTTCGGCTTTTTGGCGGCGTCTTTCGCCGCCTTCATCTTCTTCTGACCGACGTTCGGCGTGCTTGGCTTCAGCTCTTCTTCTGTGAGGCCTTTCGTTGCCAGGACCGTAAACTCTTTCAATTGCCGATCCCAGTCATCGACGAGGGATTTCAGTTTGTCAGGGTTCTTGGCTGCAAGATTATTGGACTCGTCCCGATCTTTGGCGATGTCATAGAGTTCCCAGGGCTCGTCCTCTGGAGAAACGGCTTTCCAATTACCCATACGAATCGCTTTGTGACCGTCGTGAAACCACCAGAAAGAATCGCGCTTGAGCTCGTCCTTGCCATTGAGGAGCGGAACAAGGCTCTTCCCGGGGGAGCGCGGAGCTTCTTCAGCAAAACAATGATTCGCGAGTTCCAAAATAGTTGGTGCAATATCGACCACATGACCGGGAGAACGCCGCAACTCTCCCCGTGCGGAGATTCCATTCGGCCAGGCCATCAGAAGCGGAGTGGAAGTTCCTCCCTCGTGCGTCCAGGTTTTATGGCGGCGAAAAGGGGTGTTGCAAGCCGTTGACCAACCGGGTCCGAGACAAAGATAAGTGGCCGCCGACCCGCGTGGGGCCTCGGGATCATGTCCGTCGTCACGCACCATGATTTCAGCGCTGGCGCCGTTGTCAGAAAGAAAAATGACCAGTGTGTTCTCCCATTCTTCCATCTTTTTGATTTGATCGAAAACCCTTCCGATTTCGATATCCATCCGATGGATCATTGCTGCATGGATCGCCATCTTATCGGCTTGGAAATCTTTTTGCTCATCGCTCAGTTCCTCCCAGGGAAGCGGTCGGTTTACTTCGCCGGCGCCCAACTTGGCGAGGGCGTCCTGAAAGTGATAGGGCGGACCCAAATCTGTCTCTACGGCGGAGAGTTCCCCTTCGAGAAGACCGAGGCTTTGCACTCTTTCCCAACGTTGCGCCCGGATTTTTTCCCAGCCGGCCTTGTATCGCTCTTCATAAACGGCAATGTCTTCCGGCAGGGCGTGGAGAGGAAAATGAGGCGCGGCAAAGGCGAGGTAATGAAAGAAGGGTTGATCTGAAAACTTCTCATCGTGCTTGGACAACACTTCGATGACATGATCCGCCAGAGCGGTCGTCGCATAGTAGTCTGTTCCTTTTTCGACAGGGGGAAGGGGTTTGTCATCTTTCCAATGTTTCGTTGGATTGAAGAACCGGCCCTGATCTTTCAGGTAATAGGAATGATCGAATCCGTTTTCGCCCGGCATTCCGTCAATGTGCCATTTGCCGGTGTGGTAGGAGCGATAGCCCACTGGATTCAGGATGTCTGGAAGCAGTTTCGCCCAATCGGGCCGTTTTCCGCGGTTTCCTCCCCCGCTTGGAATTCCCGGAAGACTATCCCGCCGGATTTGTTGTGCGTAAAAGCCGGTCATCAGCGCTCCCCGTGTCGGCCAGCATCGTGCCGTGTTGTAAAACTGGGTGAACTGCAGCCCGTTCTTTGCTATCGAATCCAGATTCGGCGTTTCGATTTCCCCTCCGTAACATCCGAGATCAGAATATCCCAGATCATCCGCCAAAATCAGGAGGACATTGGGTTTGTCCTTGCCGGACAGTTGAGCGGCAAAAAGGAGGGCGGAAAAGAAAAGCAAAAATAGGCGCATCGATGAACTCAAGTGGGTTGGATCGAAGAACCTACCCTATTGAGTCGAAAAGTCTTTGGCGCGAAGTGGTGGTTCTTCAAAAAAAACGTTCCTGATCCTCCAATTGTCCCACCCTTCGTGCTAGTGTTTGTGCCTTGGAAAAATCCGGCGTATGAAAGGCCGACCAGGCTCGAATCGATGAAAAACGAATCCTATCGTATTCTGCATACCGCCGATTGGCATTTGGGAAAGCTACTGAATGATCAGTCGCGTGACGAAGAACACGCTCTGTTTCTGGATTGGCTTCTCGAGGTGGTGGCAGCGGAAAAAATTGACGCGATTCTGGTGGCTGGTGATGTGTTCGATACGGCGAATCCTCCTCAGTCGGCGCTGCGCCGTTACTACGATTTCGTGTCGCGACTTTTTAAACTGGGCGATTGCCAGCTCGTCCTCATCGCCGGGAACCACGATTCGGCAGCGCAATTGGAGGCACCGAAAGAAGCCCTTCAATCTTTGCAGACCCATGTGGTTGGGTTTTTACCGGAAAACCCGGATGATCGGATCCTCTGTCTGCCGAATCGCGAGAATCCGAAAGTGGCGATGGCCTTAATTCCTTTTCTTCGGGATCGGGATCTACGCGTTGGAAAAGCCGGCGAAACAGCGGATGAAATACGGGAACAACTCGCCAGTGGAATCAGCGAGTGTTATGCCGAAACGGCAAAAGCCATGGGGGATGCCGGTCTAAGTTGTCCGCTTGTGGCGACAGGGCACCTTACCGTTGTGGGATCGGAAACATCGGATAGTGAACGGGATATTCACATTGGTGGACTGGGTTCCGTATCGCCCGGGCATTTTCCCGAGGCTTTTGATTACGTTGCTCTGGGGCATTTGCATCGACCTCAGTCATCGGATCCGGGCGGGAGAGTGCGTTATTCCGGATCACCCATCGCTCTCAGTTTCAGCGAATCGACTGATCGGAAAGAAGTGAGAATTTTGGAAGTCGGCGAAAAGGCTATTGAGCATCGGAGTTTGCTGATCCCGGTATTCCGTTCGCTCGCTCAGATTCGGACGAGTACGGCGGACCTTGAAAAGTCGATCAAAGAATTCTCTGCCGGAAAGGGAAAGCTGCGAGCCTGGGCAGAGCTGATCGTCGAAGATGCCTTGCTCGAAGACAGCATCGCCGAGCGGGTCGCTGGGTTGGTGGAGGGGCTGGATTTCGACGTTCTCAAAGTGGTTCGTGGAAAGGCTGAATCCATTATCGGGATGTCTGCGGAAAACGTGTCGGACGACGAGGCGATCGAGTCTTTGTTGGATCAGCCAGTTCATGTTTTTGAGCACCTGCTGGATCAACAGGAGCAGTTTTCAGAGAAAGAAGTGGAAGAATTGAAGCTCGCGTTTGCCCGCCTCATGGAAATGGAAGCTCAACCCGAACTGCTCGAAGCCTGATGAAAATTCTCAGCGTTCGTCTTCACAACTTGAACTCCCTGAAAGGAGAACACCTTGTCCGTTTCGATGGGGAGCCGCTTGCAAGTGCCGGGCTTTTTGCCATCACTGGACCGACTGGAGCCGGGAAAACGACTCTTCTCGATGCGATCACCCTGGCACTCTACGGGAAGGTGGCCCGATATGGAAAGGAGCCCAACCCGGAAGACGTCATGACTCGCCATTGTGGCGAATGTTCGGCCGAGGTGGAGTTTGAAGTTCCATCAGGAAAATATCGAGCGGCCTGGGAAAGGCATCGTGCCGGTAAGAAGCCGGGAGGTAAACTGCAGGCCCCGAAACGATACATTTACGATGAGGCCGGGGAGCCTCTCGCTCAGCAGATTCGCGAGGCGGAGCAAAAGATTGAGGATTTGTTAGGTCTTAACTACGACCGATTCTTGCGGAGCGTCTTGTTGGCGCAGGGAGACTTTGCGCGTTTCTTGAAAGCGGATGCCAACGAACGGGCCGGCCTTCTCGAAAGTTTGACCGGAACAACGATCTATTCCCGTCTGGGTAAACTGGCTCATGAAGAAGCCAATCGGCGCGAATCCGAACTCCAGGCGAAAGAGGCAGGATTAGGTCAGATTCAAATTGTGGAAAAGGAAGCCCGTGCTGAACTGGAATCAGAACTGAAAAAAGGTGAAGCGAAGAAGAATGCGATCGTCAAGGAAATCGACGAAGGAGCCGGGATGCTGGCGAAGATCTCCCGGCTGAAAAGTGCCCGCGAAAAAGAGGCGGGTGCAAAACGGAGGCATGACGAACTGGTAGTAGAAGAAAAGGAAGCAAGCCCGCAGTTGGAGCGCTTGAGGTTGCATCGAGCCACTTTGCCATTCGCGGCAAAACTATCTTCTCTGGATCATGCTGAAAACGCGTGGAAAGAATCTTCTGCCAAACAAAAAGAATCGGAAGGTCGGCACCTTCGCAAAAAGTCAGATTTGGATCGATCCGATGCTGTATTTCGAGTTTCGCTGGATGATGCGATTTCCAAAGAAAAGGCCAGGGAGCTTGAGTCCGCTAAGAGGGCGAAGGAGGCAAAAATTGTTGAGGAGAAATCGGCAGCCTGGCTCAAGAAACATGAGGCGGATGCCGTTTTGGGAGATCAGTTAGGTGCCATTGTTGCGGCCATCGGCGAGGTTAAGAACTTCCGCGATAATTCCCATCGTCTCTGGCGGGGCTGGAAGAATGCGGCTTTGTCAGTGTTATCGGAGGCTGCGTCGAAGTTACCGGACGAAATTTCCGGGTCGGATGGGGATTCCCTGACAAGGGAGATTATTGCGCAGGGCAATTCTCATTTGGCGAAGCTCAAGGAATCCGGGAAAGAGTTGCGGAAGCAGCGGGATTTGAGAAAGGATCATTTGGAGAAATCAAGGCGTGTCGCTCAGTTCGAGCAACATCGCCATGATCTGAAGCCTGGAGAAGATTGTCCACTCTGCGGAGCCACGGAGCATCCTTATGTGCTAGGGGACAGTCCTGGAACAGGCTTTGCCGAGTTGGAGGGTGAAGTTGAAAAGGCGGAGGCCGCGCTCGAGAAAGCGATTGAAGAATTTCGGACGGACGAATCTTCTTTGGGTCAATTGAAGTCGGGCCGCGAGGAGTTATTGAAGGAGCTTCGTGAAGGGGGAGCAAGCAGGGCGAAACTGGAAGAGGTCCTCGTGCCCTTAAAATTAGTGTTACCGGATGCGGGAGATGAGGCCCGATTGCAGGAGGATCTCCAGAAGCGGGTCAGCCAGTTTCGCGAGCAGGAAAAAAAGGTCGAGCAGGGAGCAAGGCAGAGGATTGATGCGGCTCAGTTGGCGAAGTCGGCAAAAGAGATGGGTGGAAAACTATCCGTAAAGCTCGGGAAATTGGGAGAGATTGTCACCAGCGGGCAAGCAGCATTGTCTTCCATTGATTTCGAGGAAGCGGAAGAGTTGTATCTGGATGCCGTTCAGTCTTTCAAGGTAGCCGCGTCTCAATTGGAGAGCGACACGAAGGATGAGAAATCGAAGGCCGGGAAACTGAGCCATGCGAAGAAGGAGTTGGAGGAGGCTGTTTCGGAATCGGAATTCGATTCTGTGACTGTGCTTCGGGAGCGCCATTTGCTTTCGGAAACAGCGGAGAAAATCGAAGCTCAGGAGCTTCAGTTGAAAGAGAGGAAAGCAGCAAGCCTCGCTCTTTTTAAAGAAGTCTCTGAAGAAGTGCAGCAGCTGATTGCCGAAAAAGTTTTAGAAGGTGAGGCGGCGAGCGTTTTTCTTGAGAAGCAGGGCAAGCTGACTGAGGAGCGTGATCAGTTGCTGGAGCAGCAGACAACCCGACGGAATGCGGTCGCTACCGATGATGAGAACCGGAAGCGAAAGAAAGAGAACGAAAAGTCTCTGAAGGAAGAGAAGAAACGCTTTGTCGTTTGGCGGAGGCTCAAGGAATTGATTGGTTCTCATGACGGCGCGAAATTTCGAAAGCATGCCCAGTCGATTTCACTCGATATTCTGACTCGTCACGCAAACCGACATCTCGTGAAACTCAGTGATCGCTATCGAATTCGCAGAGATGTCGGGGGCGAGCTGAATCTGGAAATCGAAGACCTTCATCAAGCCGGTGCCACGAGACCGATGGCAAGTTTGTCTGGAGGCGAGAGTTTCCTTGCAAGCCTTGCACTCGCCCTGGGGCTTTCCGATCTCGCGGGTAGAACAGTGAGAATTGACTCTCTGTTCATTGATGAAGGATTCGGTAGCCTCGATCCGGATACTCTGGAAGTCGCAATTTCAACTTTGGAAAGCCTGCAGCAGGATCACAAAACCGTAGGTGTCATTTCCCACGTGGATTTACTGAAGGAACGGATCGGGACGCAAATTGTGGTTGAGAAAAGGCCTGGAGGGGTCAGTGAAATTCGTATCGTGCCGACCGTGTAGTGTTGGTCTCTTGCATGATATGAGGTATCGTGGATTGATTTTACCGGGTGTCTGAAATGAAAAATATATCGTACGCGTCACTGTTCATTCTCTTGATTTCCCTTTCGGCACACAAGTCCCTTGCCGAGCCCGCAGCCCTTCGGGCAGGCCTGGAAGTACTGGAGTATCCCCGACATGTTGAGCAGTCGGATCAAAAGAGCGTTTACCTGGCGACTGATCAATTCGGCAGATCTATCGGAAAACGCCGTGTGATCGAATCTCTCTCACCATGGGAGTGGAACTCTGAAAGGAACGCTGTTGCCCGCGGATTGCTGATCATTGAAAAAGACGGGGACTACGCTTTCACTACGGACAGTTTTTACGATCGGAACCTTCTCATGATCTCCGGAGAAGTGGTTTGCGAATTCTCCGACGGAGGAAGCAAGGTGGTGACGGTTCCCCTGAAAAAGGGAATGGTAGAAATTGTCAGTGTCGGTTACGTCGAGAGCAGGGGAAGTGCCCTGGTGCGCTGGCGACCTCCCGGGCAGCGAGAGCTTTCGGCAATACCATCCGGTAAGCTCAAGCATGTCGAAAGTGGGTCGGTGACTTCCACTTCCTCAAAGCTCAGGGATTGTGTGACTATCGTCGCGAAAGACTTTGTTACTGAAGTCTACAAGAATGGAGTTCGAATTCCTGACCGGGACAGAAAGTTATTGCTGGACCGTTTTGGAGCTACTGCTGAAAGGGTTTCGGTATCTGTAAGGCCCGGTGACTGGTTGGTCTTTCACCTTGCGAATAACCGTCTTCGTCACAAAGGATCGAAGTATTTCGGAGTTGCCGGTCATTCAAAAAACGGGACCCTGATTTTTGTAACTGACCCGGCATCGGAGGACTGGAGTGTCTGCGATGAGCCGGCCCGGGTGCGGGAATTTATCCGCTACCGGGATGAAGGGACCGAGTCGCGAGCTGTAGTAATTGCGCGCCCATGGGAGGAAGGTGATAAATTTATGCGGAAGTACGCCGACAGGGATTGGTCGGGTCAGCCGCTTTGGGGAACTTCGTCTTCGACCTGGATCAAATTTATTGTTCCGGAGAAAGCCGATTCGAAAAGGAAGTGATCGGATGATAGTTCAGGGGAGGCCATTCACATAAGCGCGATCCTCTTCCGAAAACAGACTCAGATCCATGGTTCCTTTTTTACCATCCGACTTTCGCTCAATCTGAACCTTTCCTCCGGCAATACCGGTGAGCCGCCCTTCGATCTTCTGGGTCTTGTTTCCTACGGAGTAGCTCCAGATCCGGAAAGGCTCATTCTCCAGTTGCTTCGTGGAAGTCGGAGCCACTTTGGGTTTCACGCTCCCTTTCGCTGCGACAAGGGGAGGAAGTTTGGTGGCGGAAGCTCCCGCTTTCGGTGTTTTGAAACTTAGTGTTTCATTATTCCAAACCTGACTGACATCATTGACTGAGATAACTCGATAGTAATAAGTTGTTTCCGGTTCCAGATCGGAAAGCTCAATTTGATTTACACCCTGCGCCGGATTCTCGAGCCCCGCCGACTTCTGCCATGACATATTGTTTATTGTCTGGCTGAGTGAGGAATTCTTCTCAGTTCCATGCAACTCCCGGGGGGCGAATGTAAGGGCGTCTTTTGTTCCAAAATAAACCGTCCCATCTTTCAATTCACCTCCTTCGGGAATATCGACCTCGATCAATGCACGATTGGAAGAAATTTCGGTCGCCTGAATTTTTCCGTAAGCGATCGGCATAGTGAAAACATTTGCGATACTCGGACTGGCCAGGAAATAGGGAAGCTCTTTTGATTCGCCGGTTTTGATCAATGCGTCCGAATGTTGGTAAAGTCGGATGCCGCCGCACCCCATTACATATTCTCCTTCATTGGACGTGTACCAGCTCTTGTTGACCGGAACGTCACCTGAACTTCCAGCGCCTCCAGGATTGTATTTTTCGAGAAAGACCCAGTTTCCTTTGTCGTAAGACCAACCTTTCCGTCTCACTTCGCGAATGACATCCCCGGTTCGTTCGACATGAGGAGGTCCCGGCACTTCGCAAAAGGACCCAAGCTTTAAGTGACTGTTAGACCTTCCTCCGTGCCATTTCTTTCCTCCACCATAGAATTTCCACGCCTTGGTGGGGTGGTCGAAGTAATATCCGAAGTAGCTGTCATACTCATCTCCCGGCACAAGGCGGAGTGCCTGCACGACCAGTTCGGGGCGGTCCGGCATCGGATCCCATCCTCGTGGCTTGACTCCTGATCCTTCGTGTCCAAATCCGCTGAATTCACCATCGGGAGATCCTATCCCGAGAAGGTGCGGCATCAATTTAATGTCAGATGCGGCATCTTCCTTTCCCCACATTGAAAAGTTAAAGGACCCGTTGCTTCGACGGTCGCCATCGAAGGATGTGCCATAATATCCGAAAGGAGTCGTGATAGGGGAGTAGCTGGAAATACTCGCAGTGCTTCGAGTGGTGAAAACGAGAAGCTTCGAGTCCGGCACCTTCGATGTATCGTATCCACCGTGTGCTGCGGCTGGCCGCCAACGCACCCGCAAGAGATGGCCGCCACTGATTCCGGGGCCAAATGCGTCAATACGATGTAGTTGCCCGATTTTCCCACTGCTTTCCGGATCAGCTGACTTGAGAGCAAGCAGGTATTCCCCGGCTTCCTTGATATCGAATGAAAGGTCCCAGGGCTGTGCCTTGTCGGCTCCGGATTTTGAACTGCTGACTTTCTTCGTCTGTCCGGCGAATTCCACTACGATCCCGGTTCCGCTGTCTGCCGAATCGAGATGAACATTAAAGTGTACCATCCCGGGCTCACTGATCAGAAGATGCCATCGGAGGGATCCTTCTGCGGACTTCCAGTCGAGATACTCGAAGTTCGGGACGATCAGGTCTTCATCCCCAATCTTGGGAAGGCTTGAATCACCTTTTGCCTGACAAGTTCCCTTCGTGAAAAATCCGTTGCTGGCGGTGAGGATGATTTTTCCTCCTGTTTCTTTCTGTCCAAAGTAGGAATATTTCCGGCCTTCTTCGTCGGTTCCACCCGGAATATTTTCAGGGGCGTTTTCCAACTGTCCGAAACCATCAGGCGCAGACTCCGCTAATGCCCCGGAATGAATAGAGGCAATGAGTAGGACTGCAAGGGTGCTGTGGATGGAGAAAGAATGAGTAGAGGACATACGACAGGTCGGAGTTGATTGAATCGAAGCAGAATAGAACGAGGAAATCGAGGGCTATGTGGATTATGACAGACTTTAGCGTTCCGATTTTTCCACGTCGAACTTCTTCAAAGACTCTTCAAGGCTTCCTTTGCTATAGCCTGGAAGATCCCGGATAAACTCGGGAACCCCATGCATTCCAAAATCAAAATCTTCCGTCGGCTTTACGAACCATGGCCCCTGTTGACCGGAGTACACAACCGTTCCTCTCTGATCGATGAGGAAGAGGCGTGCCGGCCAGGCTCCCCACTGAACTGCCTGGGTATCATCCATCGAGTCAATCAGGATTGGGAAGTCCAGTTTTCGCTTCTCCGCGAACTGGATCGCAGCCTCTCTTCGTTGTTCCAGGTTCAGAGGGTCGGGAATTATAAATTCAGAACCAGCCGGGCCGGATTGCATTCCACCAATCGGATGGGCTTCACGAATATAGATCAGGACAAATTGAAACCGGTCCCCGTACTTTTTTGAAAGTGCCGACATGAAGCCGGATGTCTTTTGGGAACACATGCACGAGTAGCTCGCGAAAAAAGTGACGACTGGCTTCGTTTGATAAAAATCGGAGAGTTTTACCTTCCCGCCCGTTTTCGCATCAAAGACCAGAGTCTCAGGTGCTTTTTCCCCAACTTTTGGAGCGTTCATCAATCGGGATTCCACCATCTTTTGAACATGGCTAGCGTTCCTGACGGTCTTCCCCGCCCATTGATCAGTAGTCAATTCCGCGTTCACTTTAATGGCGTCCTGAGCAGCGAGCTGAACGGTAATCGAAACCGCTGCGCAAGCGAAAGCCAGGAAAGGTAAAGTGGGGACGAATCGACCGATTTTCATCTGGAAGTGAGTATTCACGGTTTGTAATTTAGCAGTGGATAGCCCCTTGACGCAATCGATCAATCTTTGGGTGAAAGGAAGCATTCTCAGCCGAAACAATGTTCTCTGTAAGGATCTGATAACACGTTAAAACGCACCATCAGATTTCTTGTAAATTGGCAGGATGCAATGATTTTAGTGCATGGCTAATTCCATTAACCGTCGCCGTTTTGTGCTCAAATCCGTGGGAGCTTCCCTTGCTCTACCCGGGCTTCCGTCTCTTATGGCGGAAACTGCGAAGAAAAATCCAGCCATCCTTTCTACTAAAGGAGCAGGAGTCGGGGCGAAACGTTTCGTGGCCGTGGGTAATTTGCTGGGCTTTCAACAGAATCAACTTTTCCCCGAAACCGAAGGAAAGGCCTACGAGGAAACTACCCTGTTGAAGCCGCTCAAGGCGAATCGTGAGCACATGACGGTATACCTGTCTCTTATACACATCTGACGCTGCCGACGAAGAGGATAGTGTA
>CAJXQE010000052.1 GCA_913058215.1 uncultured Verrucomicrobiales bacterium | reverse complement strand
GCCTGAGCCTGAGCCTGAGCCTGGGCCTGAGCCTGAGCCTGAGCCTGAGCCTTCCGCTACGGATACCGCCCCATCTGAAGATCCAAAAAACGACAAAGAGAACTCAGAGAACTAGCTCGTTTTCATCTCCCCGCTCGCATTCCTCAAGAAAGGAATGGCTGTGGGAACGAAACCTTATCCCTTTAGGCCAACCCGCCTGAAACAGATATCGAAAACGGCTACTCTTCGATCATACAAGTCAACTTCAGAACAGAATTTCTAAAACTACCCCGTTCCGGCGTCGGTCCTGGATCTGTATTTAGAATCAATGAAGGACTCCTTCTCACCGAACTCCAGCATCCCAAAGTGAGTCCGACGATTTACCCGAGGGGTCATACACGGAAGCACCGTTCATCACAACAGGCGGGATTACTCGAAAATCAATTATCAGGAAATCCCCATCCAGTGATTCGACTTCAGGGATTGCTTCTCTCCCACCGGGCAGATAGGGAAGGAGCTCAGATTCCTCAAGCTCCGAAACGATCACCGCATGGTGATCCGCCAAATAATTCTTCTGCGCAATATACACCGCTCGTATCTCCTCACCGGCGAAACGAGCAAGCTTCCAGTTGAAAATCCCTTTCACTGAGAAGAGAATCACTGCTGAAAGTGAGAGAAGAAGAGAAAGGGTCAGGGTCAATTCAATCACTGTCATTGCCTTGATATTTTTTTGCTTACTATGTGTATTCATGTCTCTCATCATCTAAGGAATTCATTCAGGGACTAGTCTGTAACAGTTAATTTCGACGTCGAAAAGACCGCATCACCATCAGCGCTAATTACCTCCCAAATCCTGAGTGGTGCCGGTGAAAGTGCAAACACACCAATCCCAACCAGGCAGGCAATCCAAAACAAACGGTAAGAAAAGCTCTTCTTCGGATTGTTAATGAGACTCCCGTACCAGACATCAAGGTCTTCAACCCTTGAAGTAAACGTAATATTCTCCCTCTCCAAACGATGAACCAACCGCTCGATGACTCCTTTATTCCTGGACGAATAAATATACCGATAGGGCGCCCCGTCCCTCCTGTTCACTTCCACCAGATGGACTCCACCAGGTATCACCTCCGGCTTCGTATTACTGTACACATGCGTTATGTATGCGTATTTTTCGCGTAGCCACCGATCAAATTTCGTCTGCTGCATACTTCAGGGCTCTTCTATCTTTTAAATTCCCGATCCACTCATCATTTTTGGCCCCATCAAAAAGATAGGCAAAAAGGCTCCAATGAAGACGAGTGAAATCAAAATGCAGGCTACTATCAAAGCCAGAAGGTTTACAATCTGACTAAAATCAGTCACGATTTGGTCCACTTCCTCTTCATACATCTCTGTTAACAGCCCTATCTGCTCGGACATGGAAGAAGATCGTTCCCCGATAGAGATCATGTGCGAGACTTGCGGATCGCACGATGTATATTTTCGAATTGCTTCCGAAAACGGCAGGCCGGTACCTACGTATTTACTACCAGCTTCTCGAAGCTCATCATACATTGGAGTTTTCTTGAGCCCTTCGGATGAAATATCCACTGCCTTTGCCAGATTAATTCCACTTGAGTGGAGCATGTTCAGGGTTCCCAGAAACAACATCTGACGCATTCCCATCACCAGCTGTCTAAGGATACGCCACTTCGACATCAGTATCGAAACGATTGTGTTACGAGCCTTACTGGAAGTGATCAAAAGAAGAACGAATCCAATTATTCCCCCAACAACGAACACCCAAATATTCTGGGTCACATGACTGATTTTAAACAGCACTGCAGAGAGCGGGTCAGGCTGCTGGTTCACATCATTCAATAGCCCCTCTACCTCAGGAACGATCTTGAGCTGTGCTATGATGAAAAGAAGAATCAACACAAAAATAATAACACAGGGGAGCAAAGTAGCCTTTCTCATTTTTGCCTTGAACTCCATCTCCTTCTTCAAACGTTTACTAATTGATTCAAATGCGCTTTGAAGCCGGCCGGAATCCGATCCCGCACGAATCAAACTGATAAATTTCTCGTCGAACTTCTTCGAATTTTGAAAGGCAATGAAAGCCGGGACGCCTGTGTTAATCTCCTTCCGCACGCCGAGCAAAGTACTTCGAATCATGGCATTTGGATGTCCATCAGCATAATAAGCCAAAGCATCCGATGTGTTGATCTTCGCTTTCAACATTGAACCCATTCCTCGGCAAAATTTTACGAGTTCCTTGGCAGGGAATTTCCCTGAAGATCCAATACTGAATGAAGATTTTTTCGGGACTTCTCTACCAGCTTGGGATTGTTTTCCACTACGGGCAGCTTCCAACGCAGCTTCAGCAGGAGAAGTTATAGTACTGTTACTCATGGATATCTATTCTCTTTTGACCCTTGAATGGGTCAGTCCGTTGTCATGTCGACGACTTTTCTCAATGCTTCAAAATCCGTTTTTCCTTTTCGGACAAGTTGCAATCCAGATTCCCGTATCGAAGGCAGGTTCCCATCTTTCCGAACTTCGCGCTCCATCTCGAAAGGACTCAGGATCCCCCGGGAAAGAGCATCGGACCTCTCCGCTGTGATTGGAATAATCTCAAGGATTGCGGTTCTTCCGTAGTAACCCTTTCCCGTGCACTCGCCACAACCTTTGTGATTCCGGACAAAAATCGGCAGATCCATCCATTCATCTTCCAGATTAAACTTTTTAATATCACGCTCGGACAATCCCCTCCTCGGAATCTTGCAGTAGGGACACAGCTCCTTTACCAGTCGCTGCGCACATGCCGCCTTTAAGGTCTGAGCAATTTTCCACCTCTCGATCCCTAACTGCTCGAATCTCTCAATGATCTGAGAGGCTCTCGGAGTATGTATCGTCGTAAGGACTTTGTGGCCCGTGATTGCAGCTTCGATTGCAAGTTCCGCCGATTGAAGATCACGAACCTCACCCATTAGAATAATATCGGGATCACTACGCATAAAGCTGGCGATCATCGGCTTGAAGTCATCACCTTTCAAATCACAGTGAATCACACCCTGAATCTCATCTTCAACCGGGTTCTCAAGAGTAAGTATATTATCCTCCGGGCTCTTCAGCTCCCTCAGAACAGCATTCAAAGTAGTTGATTTTCCGGAACCGGTCGGACCGGACATTACGATAATCCCACAGGGAACCGCCATAACCTTCTCCAACTCAAATAGAGTCCCCGGATCGAAGGCCAGACCTCCCATACCCAGTTTTGCTTCAAAATGGCTTTTGTCCAGAATACGCATCGTGATGTGGTATCCTCTATAGGTGCGATGCCTTTCAAAACGAAGATCAATTGTCCGCCGAAGATAGCTGACTGAAAGTCTCCCCGAAATCCCGGCTCGTTGTGCACGCTCTTCAGGAGGTATCCCCATTAGGTTCAAGAGGAAAGCATCTATCCGATCCTTGAGTTTCAAAGGGATTTCAAACTTCGTACCCATATCACCGTCAATTCGGTAACTATAGTTTACTGCTTCCTTATCGCATTTGATATGGACATCTGACGCCCTTTGCCGAATTCCTTCGGACAACATTCGGGCAACCAGTTTAGCAATAGGCTCGGAAAACTCTCCTGTAACATCAAAGTCCTTGATCGAATCACCACTTTCCTCGACTTCGATGGCTTCCAGTTCCGAGCGACTCGGACCAACCGTCCCCACAATGGTTTCAATCACCTGGGAAATCTCCGAAACCGAGGCGAGATACATTTTTACTTCCCGGCCTGGAAATTGTTGTGTGTATGTATCCAGGGCTACCGTATCCCAGGGGTTCGCGATCGCGACAGAAATTTCGGTCGGCGTCAATTGCAATGGGACAAACATACCCCGGTTGAGTAACTCTGGATCGCAGTCCTCAATCAAACTGTGGTCCACCATTCCTTTGATCTTAGTAAAGACAGGGATCGAGTTGATGTGTGCAATCGCACCCAGAATCCTGTTTGCGGAGCACTTCCTAACAACATCTTCAGGAGGCCTCCCCCGCAAAGAAGGATCATACTCAGCGAGACGGTTTGTAATCGCCTGAGTAATCGTGGGGTTCAGATCCAGTCCAATATTAAGATTCATGAACAAAATGTTTAGCACAGAGGTAATCCCGGGTTCGGACGGGGCAGATCGTCACAAAGATAAACGGGACAATCTCAGTTGCCCGGATTAGCAATTTCCCAATAATTTCTGCAGCAAGTTTTCCCGAGAAGGGATTTATTGAGGCAATGATGAGAAAATCCGTCGAACTGGCGTCTATCACTGGGCACTTAAGAATACTGCAAACATCGGAAATCTCTGGATATTGAGAATAGAGATCCCTTTTCGAATCTGTTTGGTTTGCAAAAGAACAAGTATGAACCCTGAAGGGGACAAGGTTAACAAGCGATGAAGAGACCCAATCAATAAATTCCGATTGGTCGCTTCTCAGATCTGCTCCATCATCCCTTCCCGCAAGATGCTCAATGTAGTCTTCAAACTTCACACCGGCATTAGCACGGCTGGTATAGGTAGAATAGTTCTCGGGAAGCGCACTGATGGCTTCGTGATTGGGAAGACCTTTTACCGCAAGAGCGGTCTCTGCGGCAATCTCATTGGCACGACCATGAACATACGCTCTAATCTCCCTTCTTGAGTGGGGTAGATCGTCTGGCTTCGCCTTCTCGACGAAATGGCCAACACCGACTGGAGGCCTTGTAAGTACTGCTTGGGGTGAGTTCATCTGGGATGGATTTAGCGATTCGGGCCAAACAGCTTCTGTAGAAAATTCCCTTTCCGGGGCGCAGCCTGATGGGATGGTGGATAGTCGTGCGCAGGAATCGGTCGAGCAATTGTTTGAGGTTCCACTTCAGGGTAAGAAGGATCGACGTAACTATAGCTTTTTGTCTCTACTTTCTCTCGGGGTTGATATGGGACCAAAGGACTGGATGGAGGTTCTGCCTTTCTGGATCTAAAGATCCCGGAGATAGTATTTCTCATATCAGTCCGATGATTGAATCCCGGCTTCTCTCTGTCAGGATAATCGTGATTATCGGGAAGCACATGCCGCCCACCCAGATCCCTTGAGAGCGAGTCGTTCTCCATTATGCTGCTGGGCCGGTAGAGCTTTGGCGTGACGATAAATACCAAACTTGTGTGTTCTTTTGAATTGTCGGATGACTTAAATAGGAGATTCAATCCGGGGATATCTCCAAGAACGGGAACTTTGTTTCCGTTGTCAGACTCGATTTCTTCGTAGAAGCCACCAATGAACAGAGAATGTCCATTTGGGATTCTGGCCATCGTAGAAACAGTGGATTCATTGACGCGGGGAAAAAGATTCCCTGATTTTGATTCAATGAACTCCACAATCTGCGCAGACCTGGGCCGCAATTTCATTCGGATCGTATCATCTGGAAGCACCGTAGGAGAAACCAGCACGGAGACACCAATCTCCCTTGTCGTTTCTGGATCTCCGTCAGCATCTCCGGCATCGATCTTATAGCGTACTTCCTCAGAGATATTCTGCCCGACCTCGGTTTCGCTGATTGTATTTACAATAATCGGGACTCTGTCGATAATTGATATCAAACCTTCCTCGTTATCTTCAATCACCAAGGTAGGGCTCGACTCCTGTTGCGCCAGGCCACCAGCATTAAGAGCACGCACCACTGCGTTCATTTGCGTTGGCGAGAGAATCAGATTGCTTCCACTTGAACTCTCACTAAACGTCTCCTGACTCGAGGTGAATCCATTGTTCACCGAAACGACCTTTTGAATAGTGCTTACATCAGGCAGATTGAAGAGACTGTTCAGATTTCCCGCGGCTTCGACACTAATACCGTCACCCAAAACAGAGCCCCAATCGATTCCGACACGATTTCTGGAATTACTTTTGACTCGCAGAATTCTGGTCTCGATGGCCACTTGTTGCTTAGGCTGGTCCAACTCACAAAGTAGCTCAAGAAGCTGCTCCACTTTCTTCTCACTATCAAACATCACAATCGTGTTTGTTTTCGATTCATACTCGGCAATTCCTGTAACCGGAGTCAGAAATGGTGTCAGAATATTTTTAATCTGCTCGAAGTCGGTAGGACGAAGATACTTTAATTTGTAGTGAACCGGCTTCCCTGGGAGAATACTCTCCTGAGCAATTGTTAAGGAAAAGACCGTGTTGCCCTTCTTATGTATACTAACTCCATACATCAGCGCCAACTCTTCCATTTGTTCCATGGGATCAAAACGACTATTCAACTGACCGGTTACAAGATACTCAGGAGTATTCAATGTCATATTGTGAAAGAACTGTAACTCTGCTTCATGGGCGAGGAACTGAAAGACCTCATTCAAAGGCGCATCCTTCAACCAAAGCCCGTCCTCTGACTCCTCGTACGTCTCTGGAGACTCCGGAAGCGTACCGGATGTCTGCGGAGGAGGAAGAGAGGGAACTTCCTTTACCTGGAACCCGGGAATCACCGGTCTTGAATCCCCAGCCGGAGGTCCATTTTTCTTTGGGTTCAATGAACCCTCAAAAGGGAAATTACCACTACCAGGATTCTGTGAGAAAGAAACTCCTGTTAGTAATAAGATATATAAAGTGACGAAAAAATATTTCATAGTTAATTTTTTTGTTGGCTACTCGACCGAAATAGTTCCCTGCATAGGTGAGGAACCCGACGGCAGAACTGTCATTGGTGGTTTGTAATTGGAAAGCCTTCTCTCAATCGAGGGAAGTACATTAAGTGATCTTGATACCTGTTGGCCTGTCTCCATATCAGTGAATCTTAGTTGGTCCCTGAGAACGTTATCGAATCGGACCCGAAATCTAATTCCCTGATGACTAACATTTACGATTTTTCCAGGCCTGATAAATCTACCGCCAAGCATAATCGATTTCGACCCTAGCATCACTCCATTCACCGTGATCTTATCCAACGCTTCCTGGAGCACATCCCCGGATTCCGGGGACGGAGCTTCTTCTTCACTGCTATGGGAGATGTCTTTCATTGCCGTGCCTTCAGCGGTCATTGGAAGGCCAAATGGGTCGAACAAGCGCCCCTGGCCCTCGATCCTTGCCATTACTTTCAAATGCTCAGCCGCCCTGATGGCCTCCAATGCTTCATTTACATTTTCCTGCCCCTCAGTATTTCCCTCCTCTTTCCCTGGCTCTGCCAACGAAGCCTGAACCCATAGTAAGCTCATTGATGAGACGACAAGAAACTGCATTAACAATTCACGCCTGTATGTTTCAATCGTCATCATGTGGTTTGCGGTCGGTGCCAACATAGGTAATTAAGTTCAACCCGGATGTGAGGTCGGCTTCCTTTGCTGTTTTTCCCCTCAATGGGCCTCATTGTCATTGATTCCAAACTAATCATCGGCATACGGAACTCCAGTTCCGTTACTGTCTTCTGAATTGCGGAGTAGTGGCCTTCCAAGGTTAGATTCACGCGAGAGTGGTTATTTTCGGTATTCGCCGCAATCTGACTGGCGCCACCCGGGTTCCCAATTGCCGTGTTCTGAATCTCACTTTCACTGAACTCCCCCAGAATCTCCGCCAAGTTTGTGCTGATGGACTGTAGAAAATCGACATCGAGGTGAGCATTCCACAGCGTCATTTTTGCTCTTCTATCATTTTGCCCCAGGTAACCCTCAAGGTTTGCAATTGCTTTGAGGCTTTCACCATAAATCCTATAGTCGGCCTGTTTTATTGTACGTTGCTTATCGATCCCGCTTCTGAACATCTGTACCCCGATCACCAGAGCCACTGTAATGAGAAACGATGGCAAATAACCGAACACTATGATAGATTGAAGGTGTCGACTCATTTCGGGTCCTCCTCTGGTTTCATTTTCGGGGGAGATATGACCAGTGCTATTTGATCTACATCTGAGAAGGACCGATCAATTTCAATCTCGAAGCCCTTCAGAAAGTGCCTTGCAACCGCACCTGAAACAATTGAGTTCGAACTCATTACATCCTGTCGTTGATCTAATGTAACGCGAAGATCTCTCGAGCCCTCACTCACGCTATACAGCGGAGAGTCGCTCCAATCTGAGATCCGTTCGAAACTCCTGGAAAGAGTTGATTTGGAACTCAGGCCGACGAGGTATTGGATCCCTTTGAGGGTCGCGTGCCCCTTTGCCCTCCACTTCTGCTCCATCGGTAGGCGCTTGGCCCTTTTTTCGGGTGCCAAGCCATAATAACTGACCGAAAACCCGGTCAAAACTACTCCTTGATCTTCGGGAAATAGATCTAGCAAAGCGGATAAGGCAATCCATCCCTCAGAACGTGAATCAGTCAGGCTCTCCCAGTATATAATCTCTTTCTTTTCGAGAGACAGGGCCTTTACCTTATTCGAAGTGGAATCCACTGTGCCTTTCGAAATCTTCGAGTAATCCTCTTGCGAGTATTCAATTGCCGCCATAGAGCACCATCCAATTGCGGCGGGAATTACCATCGTAAGAACCTTACGGATGAGTTGCGAGAAGTTGAGTAGCTGAAGCGCTCTCTGCGATGGATGTTGAGTCGGGTCCTGACAAGCCAATGTATAGAGATTCCTATCCGCCCATGAGGCTCTGAGTTCACTGAATGTCCTGTTCTCGGCCGGGATGTCGGCACGAAATTCCGGATGTTCCGAGAATATATTGGATTCGTTCAGAAACTCGAGAGGTATACCCGCTTTTACTGGAAGAGCCCTCAACTTGAAATCCAGACCATCGAGAGCCTCCCGTGAAAGAGGGGCTTGGCTTGCAAGGTCAATTAGACTGATCTCAGCGTTCTGAATATTCACGGCAGCGCCGCAATTAACGATCAATTGATTGAGATTCTGGGGGAGCGCCGCTTTGGCCGGATTTATGACCAGGCGGGTCGAACAAAGCTCCCCTTCCTCATTCAAAACGACAATAAAAGTCGTCGAAAGACTACGGAGAACAAGAATTCGTCCATCGTTCGGAGAATTCTCTGTATCTTTCAACGTTGTTGAAAGAAAATTGGATAGTATCTGAAGTGGGGCCGATGTTACCAATACCTTAACTGGAGTATTATGATTCTCACCCCATATGGTTAGCTGATCTGTTATTGCCGTAAAAACATTGCTTGTCTTTATCGCGACAGCTGTTCGCCCAGCCGGACAGGAGCCCCAGTATGGCAATAAAGAGTAGCTGAAATCTTGACTGTCTATATGGTTCCCGGCAATCGACGTTTCCGGTGAAAGCCGAACAAGTTGATCAAGAATCTCTGAGCTTTCATCTTCATTGGAGAACTCACTTCGAATCTCAGCTATTTGGAAGTGATTGTGAAGATGAAGAATTACGCCCAGTGCTTCTTTTCCACTGCCAATAGTTTCTCCCAAAATGGCTTTAATCGTCTCTCCAATGAACCCATCCTTCGGAGAAACCAGTTGCTCGAGAGTCAGGGGAGGTCCACCCACCCATTTCCCCTCCTTCTTACGCCATACTGCACTGATGATTGTATCACCATCAATCGAAAGGTGCCATTGCACCGGAAGCTCGGCAGCTGAGCGAAACCAATTGGAATTGCTCGACCGACTTGTCTTCTTCGACTCCAGAATTGCGTTCCGGTAGGTACGAAAGAGTGACAATGGACTGTTCAAGGCTTGACTCATGCTATATGCCCACAAATTCACGGGCAGGATCCGTTCTCTCACACAGAGGAACGGGACCTGCTCATTTCGACAGGCTCCCCCCGGAAAGGGGGAGAGGCCTGCGCAAAAATGAACTCGATTAACTTTTTGAGAGTATTCGCTGACTTACCAACCGTTAGTATTGGCTGGATTGTGGTCAGTAGCCTGCTCGTTGTTGCACGTGACATACTGAGCTCCGGTATCTGGAACTACACTAAGGTACGTGTAGGTGTTGTCTTTCGTGGGGCATCCAGGAACAACTTCGAGCATCTTTCCGGTACCTGCGATTGCGCCTTGTGCCAGATCATCCCCTTCGTCGAGTTCGTACAGGTTCTGATGAGAGCGAACAGCTTTTTGGACGGTCGATACATTGAGAATGCACTTTCCACGGTCCGATCCTTTTTTATAGGCTTTTACACCAATGAAAAGGACCGAGATGAGTCCGAGCAGAACGGCAATCACGAGAGTAATCTCGATCAAAGTCATTCCGGCGGTGTTTCTTTTTGTTATGTTATTTTGTTTCATTGCTTTTTCTGTTGTTTTTTGCGTCGAGAATGGATATCTCGCAGCGGGATTCAGACGGAAGCGAGTTGGAGCAGGTTGTCAGTGTCCTCATCGTTCATCCGGTTGTTCTGAAATTGTTCAAAATTGATTTTATCGTCCTGAAGAAGGCGCCCCAGGTTCTTGTCCCATGCTATGTTTCCACTATGAAGAATTGCATCTTCAAGAGACTTTTCCCCTCCGTCATAAGAGGCGATCCCGGACCGAACTGCCGAGCTGTTATTCTGCAGGAACTCGTAATTCAAAACCCGCCCTGCTTCGGTCGGAATCAATCCCTGTGAGAGGATAAACATCATGATCTCAGACAGCCTTCCGAGAATTGACCGGTGCTGTTCCTGGGGGAAGAACTCAAGGATTCTACTAAGCGTTTTTACTGCTCCGTTCGTATGGAGAGTCGATAGGACGATATGTCCGGTTTGGGCAGCCTCAATCGCTGTTTCCATTGTCTCCCTGTCCCGTATCTCACCAATTAACACGACGTGGGGCGCTTTTCTCAGCGCATCGATCAATCCTTTCCTGTAACTCGAAAGATGCTTTCCGACCTCCTGTTGCGTCATTAAACCCATGGGTGTTTCACCTTGGGGATCGGCGGTATCATATCGATATTCAATCGGGTCCTCGATAGTAACAATGTGACGAGGCTGGTTCAAACGTAACCAGTTCAGGAGCGAAGCCAGAGTGGTAGATTTTCCCGACCCTGTCTGCCCGGTCACAAGGGCGAAGCCCTGACGACGTTTAACGAACTCCTGCATCGCGTAAACGGTGTCCTTGGAGAGCCCTAAGCCTTCAATGGCTGGTATCTCATCAGAGAGAATCCGGCAAGTAATTCCAGGGCCGGTCATACTGAGGTGACATTGAACTCTCATCCGTCCAGTAACAGTTCCGTTCGCCAGCGGTACCCCGTCACTACTGAAGTCGAGCGTATGATGCGCCCGTAACGCTGCCGTAACATCGTCACCATAGTCATCGTTGGCGAAACCTTCACTTTTCTCCTGCAAATCAAAGAGAAGAGATGCTACATCGCAGACCGATGCTGCATCTAAAGGAGGAAGCGAGGCGTCGGCTTGAATCCCGGCCTTAGTATGTAGATATACCGGTTTTCCACAGCGGAACTGAATGTCCGATACGTCTGCGGGATCTTTCTCCCGAAAGAGATACTGAAAAATCTGGAGACCACGGCTATTCATGATTTTCCCCATGTTCGGATTCATCTTCGGTCCTGGCTAGCGAGTGGGGTGCAGGCTCGGTGGAACTGATCCTTGCGAGCATTACCTGGAACTGCTCACTGGTTCTGTTGGCAAACCTGGCCCGTTCCTGGATTTCAAGGCGCCGTTGCTCGGGTATCATGACCCAAGTTCCGTCTTTCTCCCTTTTCTCCCGGAGCTTATTGTATCCTACAAGACAGTCGTTGACCGTCTTTCCGTGACTCGCAATGCGATCTCTGGAAAGAGTTCTACCCGTTTTGCGCATCTCTCCCTGTTCCGCGAAGAAAACGTTCAAAGCTGCAGAAGCGGCTGTGAGGAATGCTTCAGGGTTCTCCTTCTCCTCAAAAGCCATCGCAATAGTGTCTTGCGAAATTTCCCGCCCCCTTTGTATACCTTCCTCTGTAGCACCAAGCTCATGTGCAGTCAGAAACAAGTAATAGGAATTGTAGACACCGTAGTTGGTCGGATCCATCAAATGACTGTTGCGAAGTGACCTCTCGATCTTCTTAGACATGGCCAACTTGTGCCTTTTTGAGATACCGTACTTGTTTGTCCGTGTAGTTTTTAATCGGTTCAATCCATTGAGATAGGTGTGAGCGTCTTCCAGGATAGCAGATGGCGATTTCCAGAAAGAAGAGTTTTCGCAATCTGCGCAATCGTGATCAGAGTGGCTGTGACCATGGTGATGGTCCTCCCGCGAGAGTTTACTACTCAGCTTTCCACCTGATTTGCACTCCTTACAGTTTTCCTCGTCATGATGATGCCCCTGTTCGACCCCATTGTGCCAAACCCTATTGATCGTGTCCTGTGAAAGACGGGCCAGCGTCATCCCGTATCCGCTGCTACGAAGACCAAAAGGATTGCGTTTACTCGCCGGATCTCGTATTTCCTGCACAGTACCGCCGGATAGTATCAACCCGAACAGAAGGAAGGCAAAAGCGGTAATTGTTGAGGAAGAAAACTTCATTTATTTTCACGGTAAAGAAGGACGGAAGTAGAACTAAGTACCAGCGCTATACCAATGAGGTAGATCGAGATGCTTGAAAATGAAGGGAAAGAGAGGGATCCCATCTTAAATACGAGGCGTTCTGTAAGGTCCGCCAGATGATAGTGAGGCGAAATGCTGTAGATGAAGTCAACTGCCGGAATGTTGCTATCTGCCAGGAAGAAATCTAAATACGTAATTCCGACAATTCCATAAACCCCGATGGAGAAGGGAATGAGATATGCGATTATCGAGTTGAATCGCGTTCCCAAACTGACTGAGAGAAGAAGAAGGGGAACTGTCACCAGTGTGAAGAGTACGAGATACTGGAAATTCAGAATAACCCAGTGCTTTGCTTCATAAGCATCGCCCGGCATTGCTCCGAAAACGCTAATGGACAAGGCAATGATCGCCACAATGGCAAAAGCCGTCAGGCAACCTGCCGCAATCTGAAACATCTGCTTCAGTCGACCCAAGCCTGTTGTTTTAAAATACTGTAGGATTCCGTTCCGATGATGCGCGTTACCAAGGCTCGCACCTTGCAGGAGTAGCCAGACGAGTCCGCTGAACCAGAGGAAGGCCCATGCTGTTTGAGCGCGATCCGGCTGAAGAAGGCTTGGCTTCTCTTCCCAAGGGGTAAGATGCGGGAGTAACAGCGGGAGTACCAGCATCATAGCCGCGTATACAAAGATCGACTTCTTCGAGAAAATGGTATTGAGACTAAGTAAGTATAATTGCATTGCCTTATTAGAGGTAGAATTAGTGGAGTTCTGTTTTGAGCTGACCCCAGTCAATCACGCCCGCTTCTGTTGAGGACCATTCAAGTTTTCCATTATTGATAGTCAACGCACTATCAGCTTGCAGCGTCTGCTCATCCGGATGGATACAGATAATTCTTACGTGCTCGTGATCGGAGTCCACCCACATTTTCGCAATTTTTTCACGCGTATGAAAGTCGATACCTGAGAAAGGCTCATCGAGGAGGATCACTTGCGCACCCTCTACAGATGCCTTGGTTTCAGCGATGATGATGGCAAGTTTCTGTTTATTCCCTTTCGAAAGATTTCCGTAGATAGTTGTGATCGGAAGCTCCAGCTGAGCAGAAAGGTCCGAGGCGATTCCTCGAGCCTGCCTCGTAAACAGAGATCTGAAAATGGCACGCGCTGTCAGTTCAGGATCGAACCTCAGTTCTTCTGAAATATACTGAATTCCACCACTCACCTTGACCCCTCCTGAAAGAGGAGTGATGCAACCTGCCAAAGTCTTGAGGAAGGTGGTTTTTCCCCGACCGTTTCGAGCTAACAGGAGATGGTATCCGGGTGCTAGATCGATCTTCTCTTCAGAGCTGGCGAGAACTAAGTTTTTTCCCATTCCTCTAGTCCATGACGACGAGTATCCAATTTCTGTTCCGGCCTGAACAGATACCGTTGGGGTGAAAGCTTGGGGCAAAGGTTTGATTTTCATTCTGCGATTATTAATCCCGGGTTAGAGAGAGTTCGGTCGAAGCTCTTCAATGGTTATCAGCCAGTTCATAGTATAGATCGGTGGAAGTTGAGCGGGGCTCACAATTGGCTTAAGGTCAGCTTCGATCAGATCCGCGGTGATTGATTCGTGCGTACCTGCTTTAAAATCTAGCGGATGGGAGGCGAAGGCGTCGCCCTGAGCGAGATTCCCAACTTGTCCGCGATATTCAATGGGACGCACCTTTAGTGTAGTTCCAAACCGCTTTTCGGGTGCGAACAGGCCGACTGGTGGATAGAACGCCTCTCCCTGGGGGATTCCTGAACCAGAAGGAGCCGGGACCGAAACCTGATTAAAATCATCAGCGATGTAAATTCTAAGGTTCGTTACCAGACCGAAACCGTCGTTATACTGAGAAAAATCTGCGCATTCCCGAAGTACCACGGCAATGTCAGTACCGGCCGTAGGGAATTCGGGATTTTTGATCTTCGCAGAACGTGATGGATCCGGGTTGATCGCAAGACTGTGATTTTCCGTCGTGGGAGCTCCCCCCAATGAATCGAGATAGGCAGGGAGTCGCTCCGGATAGAAGATGAGAGCGTCCCTTCCGGTTTCGAGGTGTTCAGTTTGGAAAGGGATTTCCCTTCCTCCTTCTTCATCATTCCGGGGCCAGTTTGAATCCCTGGAAAGAACCAGTGACTGATGCGAGCTATTGTCGACCAGGTATCGGAACTCAATTGCCGTAGGAAGTTGCTCCTGTTCTGAAGCAACATCAATGATCTTCAGGGTCATTGTACACTGGGCTGCACCGCAGCTGTATTCGGCCCATGTAGTATCTGAAACAGTGCCTGTATCGAGCGCCTCTGGAATACGGTAGAATGCCAATCCGGGGTTGATTGGAATAAATGCAACGCGACCGGAGTTGCCCGACAAAGAGAGCAGGTTTGCATCGGATCCGAGCTGGATACGACGCGTTTCCCGTACTCCGAGGTCGTCAAAAGAAGAATCAAAACTTCTGCCATCGAGTTTTGTCCCCTCTGCGATTGAAGCCGCATTCCGGACAGCTATACCTCCATTCGTAACCCGGAACCCTGAAGTGGTTGCTATACTCCCGGAGGAGACGCTGCCGTCGACCGTTGTCCTCGTCCAATCAGTTCCGTCGGAATGCCTTCCTACCAACATAAAAGCCGATGCGGAGATAGGTGCCTGGCTGGGAACTTCGTAGATTGAAAATACATAACTTTTTGTGAGAGGGTATTTTGTATTCTTTCCGTAGTTCACGGTAAACGCCCACCAGTTCCTTTTCGCTACAAATGGCTGGCCCGGTCGAGCAAATCCAAAATGAATATCCGGATAGCGAATAAGGTTGTAATGAGGGTATTTTTCAGTGGAGAGCATTGGAGAAGCCTGATAAGAGGCTGAATATTTTTTTCTCCAGGATATTAAGGGATAGACTCCATCCCGCTCCATCGTTAGAGAGGGCGCCTCCAGAGGCGGTGGCAGTCTTCCGCCGTACTCCGAGCCATCAACCAGAGAGCGACTGGTCATCGTTCCCGAATTGACCAGGTAAGATCCTCCACTCATCACCGGTCGAAACAGGTCCTCATCGAAGACCAGATAGTTGCCGGCCCGATTTGCAGAGATCACATTGTCGTCAATCAAGGTGGCCACGATTGAATCTTCCGAAACTGATCCTCCAAAAGAAAGATCAAGGGCATCTTTGAAAATTTGATCCCAGCTCAGCTCGGACCACCTGCCAGGTTCGTCAAGGCGCATCGTTCCGACCGCCTTATTAGGCACAACAGCGATAAGACTGCGCAAAAACGAGTCCTCCGCCTGCGCGAGGTCAACTCGTGTTTGTGTTTCATTCTGCGAATCGTGGGCGTTTGAAGCACCCCTGAAAGCAAGAACCAAACCCATAATAACGATCCCCGCGATCCCCGCTACCATTGCAAGCGATGCGAATCCTGCTTCACGTCGGTACCCGGCGAAATTCCTTCTGCTTTTTCGGCAACATGCGTATGTGAGTTCCGCTTTCATTACCGCGTACCTCCCATATAAGTTATCTCTTCTCCTCTTTGACCAGACAGTTCAATTGTCAGCATCCCTGAATGATCTGCGAATAAGACATCGTCCGCTATAGAGGTAATCGTCCAGCCTGGCTCAGACGACCAACCGTTTCGATAATTATACAGGTTCAAACTCTTTGAGTCGCCGGTAGTTTCAAAAATGATCGCAGTGCGGTCTGGAATCCCGGAAGGACTCCGATAAAATAGCAAAAGGGCGGTTCCGCTATTTGAAACAGTTCCATTCGAGAATGCTCCCGATTTCTCGTCGTAGATCGCATAGTCGGACGCGGAGGAAAGGAGAGATGTCAGAATACGGTTGATTTGCGGGGCTTCTTCACGAATGAAGCTGAAGGCATTGATCTGCCTCATAAAATACGTGTGCTGAGTGATAATCGCGAGAGACGCTCCCGCAACCCCCATCGAAAGCGACAAGGCAGCAGCCATCTCCAACAGGGAAAATCCCCTGTTTGTAGTTGGAGTTGAATTGGCTTTGTTACGGTTCATGCTGCGAGTGATCCTCAAGAACTACCGGACCCGGATTGTCGTTCTCGATTTTACATAGTCTCTTCCTGAAAAATCATATGTGAGAAATGACTTTAGAAGCCAGGTCTCCATACGTGTAGGGTTTCCAGAGGTATAGTTCGTTCCACCTTTGGAATTCAGATTCATTTTTGCGGCGTATTTCGTCCTTATAATATTTGCAAAAACCGGAACCGCTCCAGGCAACTTCCCTACTTCGACTCTCTCCTGAGCAGATTCAGGATACGTTGGCCAGGATGTGGCATCGGGCTTGTGTAGATCCGAGAACGGAATTCTTCCGGCGAACGCAACTTCACGAGTCATGTAGGCATCCGTCATTGACTGAGTGACGGTCCAACGCTGAGCCTCTACCACGTTCAGAGATGCTTTGAGTACAACCAGAGCAAGAATCACCAAAGCGGCGAGTGCTAATGTTACCTCAAGCAAGGCAACACCCTTTTGAAAGGAAAGCTTTCGAACTGATCCTTCTGAAGTCATTTTTCTGAGGTGGTAACCTGCCCGTTGAGTTTAATTTTTCGATTCACTGAAAAAGTGACGCTTGATAGTCGTTCGGGTTGCCAGTTATCAAAAGGAGTGCAACTGAGAATCTCCAATGTGTATGTACCATCTTCCGGAATCAGGTTCTCCCAGTTCTCAAGGGAGATCACTTCATTCTGGGGCACAGTGGTATTATGCCAGCGCTGAGTTGACGGTATGAGTGTTCCCACCGTTCCAAGATTCTCAGGCCCCTTATAAATTTGCATGTAACTTAGTGATGCAGGATATAAGTCTTTGTATCGGACAATGATTTTCGGCAGATTATCCCGGATCTTTGCTCCGGGCTCCATCCCCTCGATGAATGCTTCGCTGATTGGCCAGACAATCAACATTTTCTCATCAACAATGGAAGTTTGTCTTACCGTTTCGTCTTTCAAAGTGGATACGGTGAACCGCTCAATTCCCATCGCCTTGGTAGGAGAAGCTGGTGTGAGTTGAGTGTATACAGGTGTTATTTCCGGGTTGGAGTTCCCCATGTAATAGGATGCGAGAGTATATTCCGCGTTTCCGTTGGGCGTGTAGGTATCGTCGTAATTCTGAGCGGTATGCGTATAGAGAGTTTTTTTTGCTGCATCAGGAGCCTCAGGATCATTTGGAGTCAGGCCCCATACCCGGATTGCGACCGAGAATGGTCGATCCGCACGTGTTCGCCGAACTCCGTTGGCACCTGCCCATTCATGGGTTTGATCCTCTGTCTCCAAGATTATTTCGGACTTGGGAAGATAGAAACCCACTATCTTTCGATCAAGGAAATAGAGATTAGTATCCCAGGCAGATCCTCGAGCAAACAATTCGTAAGAGGCACCACCTTCTTCAATAGGCAGAGAAGATTGTGCTGTTCCCTGATCATTTCCCGTAATGAAGTCGTATTGGACTCCACTACTCAATTGAGTCTGACGAACAATATTTTCTGAGCGGGCATCAGAAGGAAAGAGTCCCACTAGTGCGCCGCATACTGCTATTGTGAGTATCTTCATGGCTACCTTAGAGACTTAAACTTTCTGTTCTTCGTTTCGGATCGAACCCCTACGCCCTCTTCTTTACCTTTCGATTTCACATTCAGTTCAGCGAGGACCGAGATTGGGTAACCTTTATAGACTGCTACCACGATCTTAATCGCTCTTTCGACATTCCGGCTGATCTCCTCAGGGATGGGAGTCTCGCCACTGGCGTTTTTCAGTGAGACCTCCTGAAGCGTCAGCAGTTTCTGATTCTCGCTTACAAATTGCGGCCAGAAGACAAGTGGACCCTCGGGCGTCTTTGAGAGGTGCCTTTTCAAATTAGGCGGCACATGAAGAACCGAATGCCGGGGAACAACGGTGTGCTTCCCGTTGAGGTTAAGTATTTTCGAACTTGCGTATAGATCAGTACGTGGAGGCAGTTGAGTTTTTTCCGGCCTCGTGAATTCGCGACCATAATTAACTACGTTGTTGGTCTTAATTTTTCCCAGGTCTTCATTGGTAGTGCTATCACGCAAGGGTGATTGACTCGTCAGCTTGATGACATCCTGTAGCGAAATACCACCACTTCTTTGCGGACTGAAAGGGGCCGGTTTGCTCTGGCTGAATCCAAACTGCACGGTCACCAACAACACGAAAAGGGCTGTGCTGACTTGTTTGGTGAAAGTGTTGGCTAGATCCATGGGTGAGAAGTGGTTTCGAGTATCCTGTTATTGTTTATCCTTGGTTTTCCGGCTGATCATTCGCGAACGATGTTCCATTCAAATACTGGCTTTGATCCGGCGGTGTAAAGAGTCTGTCCCAGGTTCAGTTTTCCCCAGGGAACTGGAGGCTCTTTGATGGCAGATCCTAGGATGTAAAGGTGGCCGTCCGGGTCTTTCGAGTTGCCATTGCCACTCCAGGTAAGCGTGATATTTTGCTCCCGTATTACAATGGGAGCGTCAAAATAGATCCGCATCACATCGCTCAACTGGTGCAATGCAGGCGAGCTATATTCCATTCCGGTAATTTCGAACCCATTCACGCCTGCGAGAAATTTCCACCAACCGTTGATTTTTTCCGCACTGCTGCTGTTGCTTGTCTCACCGCTGTCGGAACCTGTGGATCCATTGTCTTTTTTCTCATCATCGACGTCGGGGTCCGTATCCTGATCCAACTTGCTTTTTCCTGGATTTCCGGAATCCACTCCATCCACGTTATTTCCGTGCCCGTTGTTATTTTTCTTCTTCTTGTTCCACATGAAGCCGTCATAGGCATATGTCCCGGGAACCCCATCTGTATCTGCCTGAGCCTCAGCTCCGGCGAAAATGAACTTGTAGTAACGTCCCAAGTCAGAGTTATGGGAAAAAGGAACCTCAGTCTCCTGCCGATAGCTCAATCCAACCCCTGGAGCACCCAAAAGGAGCTGGGCAGATGACTCACTGGTGCCTCCTAAGATAGCTACGAAGGCTGCTATGCCGGAAACGATGCGGGTGGATATTGCGTTCATGTTCAGTTCCTTTTCAGCTTTATATTATACAATAATTTCCATAATAAAACATAGTTTCCATAATATAATAATTATAATATTGCTGCCTCTTGATATTGCGAGAACACTAATCATTTTCCGGACAGACAAGATGCGACGCTTAACGCAAGTGGCTCGCAAAAAGGGAGGTTGTCGTAATCGACAAATTGGTGGCTGAACTCCCCCTGAAAATGCGCGCCTGTTGCTCTCTAGCTCGACCCCGACGAAAACCCGGCGATCAATACAGCGAAAGAATTGTTTGCTGCATGCAGAAGAACACACATTCGCAGATTCCCGCTCCGAAGCCTTAGCCATGCGAGAACGAATGAGAGAAATAGAAGAGGAATCGCGAAAGTAAATCCATGGATGAGAGCAAAGAAAACGGATGTCACTGTCAAGGCTGTTCTCCCCCCCCAGCGACGGTCCAGAGCATCGAATAAGAATCCTCGAAAGAACAATTCTTCGTAGAAGGGAATGGCTACCCCGACGATCAACAGGGTTCCCAGCATTTGGGGGAGACTTTCGTTCTTGAGAAATAGACTGACCAGTTGTTGATCCATTTTTCGGTCAAAGAAGAACTCAAACAGCGTGGCGTAGCCTATCGCGATGGCTTGCAGTCCAGCAATCCCCGCTACGATAATTAGAATTGCTTTGAAAATCGGTTTGGGTCCGCAAATCCAGGTCCCTTCTCCGAAATAACGGGAAATTCCAGGGGTGGAGACAGCGATCACAGCTGCAACTACGACAAAAATTGCTCCAATCCAATGCCCGACATGATTGTCCAGCCCCGGCAAGCGGATGTTGAATCCGATTCCTGCGGCAAGCGTAGCCGCAGAAATCCAAAGCAGACTGAGCCGAATACCAGGTCCCTTCTTTTCTTCGTTCTGCCAGGATAGACTGCTCCTCCACAACAGAAACCCTAGAATTAGAGCGAGGAATCCCGGAACAAACCAGGCCGACCTACCGGTCAGTCCGAGCGATTCCTTGCTGGTTTCCATAAACTCTTCAGGATCAATTCTTGATATCTCCCCTCCAAGAATGGCAGCGGTAATCTTAATTGCCCTTGCCAGCTTCCATTGCTCTTCGGCATCTTTCGATCCATTCGACAAATAGAAGAATCGGTTTTGGGCTTTCTCAGCAAAGTCGAAGGCCTCTAAATATTGTTTCTGATGGACCAGAGATTTGGCTTTCCAGAGAAAAAGAAAGGGATTGTCAGGTGCCGCTTCCTCGACCGCATGCAAAAGTGAGTCTGATCTCTCCGGATCGGCCTTAAGCCCATACCAGCCAAACAGATGTGCCGTAGATAAAGAGATGGCAAAACTGGCTGCCTCCTCATGCCCGGCTTTGAGGATTTCGCGATAAATTCTCTCCGCCTGGAGGAGATCCTTTTTCCGATTCTCGCTTGGGCCTTCGCCCCGGATTCCTCGTTCGTGAAAATAATCACCTAGAAATAGCAGGCCCTCCGGTTTCCCTAGTTCTATTCCTTTCCTGAAAGCCGCCTCAGCTTTTTGCAAATTTCGGGCCGTGCCCAATCCATCCAGGTAAAAGAAGCCGATTTTCCAGACTTCCGGCTCTATTCCAGCTTTCGAGTCGGCTAAGACCTGCGGGAAAATCGTTCGTTCAAGCAGCTCCTTTTTATCCGTCTCATCCAGCGCTCTCTTCTTTCCATCCGGAAATACAACTTCCCAAATCAGCTCCCGGTTCGGACCGCTCACAATGGAGAACCCATACTTCCCTGCTGCTTCTGATGTCACTTCCGCCGACAAACCGACACAGTTTTGCAAAGCAAAAACTAAGACCACACAAGCAAACAAGGTTCCAACGCTGTTCTTCGTCTCATTCAACAAGCTTACCCTACGACAATTTGAGTTATTTTATAACAATTATTGTAAATGTATATTTTACAACCCTGTTCGAGGATGCGTTTTGTTCCGGGCGCAGACATTCATCCAAATGGAGCCGTCGGGGTTCTTATTCACTTCCGCCAGCCTGTTCCTTGGATCCGGTCCAGTTCCGCATCGATATCGCTACCTTCGAAAAAGGAAAGCCATCCCCGGAGCAGCACCGTCGCCCCCGGTTTGCAATCGGGAAATTTGGGATCGGAATGGAGACAGGGACATTTTGCATTTCCCCAGGCACTGATGCACGGATCCCACGCTGAAATGATCCAGCGTTTCCCTGAATCATCCCGGCAGGCTGCATAAGGCTCCCTGAACACTTTGTTGTCATTGTGGAGTCCGGAAAACTCCGGAGCACCTTTCAGCATGATACAGTTTTGCACGCGCAATCCGGTAAGAGTTTTCTCCGTTCCGTTCGAAATCCACTGCTCCATGTCGACATGATCAGGATGCGATTGAACCCGGGTCCCGAATGTAATTCCATTCGGCAGCTTCCGGGTCATTTCAAACACACCGGGCTTGGTTTCCAGCCATTCCTGTTTTTCCAACTTCACTTTCTGCTGTGTCCAAAATGTATCGATATGGGAGTGGGCAAGATAGAGAAGCTCGCGTCCTTTTTTCTCCGCCGTTTCCGGTGCGTCCCGCTCCCACCAGATCGCCTCGGGAATGTCGGCAACCACGTAGCTGCGAATTGAACTATTCCCTTTCCACGGAGCAAAAATGCTCAGCTTCGTTTCGCGTTGAGGTTCGACAGCTCCCTCCAGAAATCCAATTCGGGGATGTCGACCACCGGGATAAGGCAAGACCAAAAGAGGAGAATCAATCGTCGGCTCCGGAATTTTGACCTCACTCAATCCGAGCCTTTTCCTTACCGCTTCAATTTCCGATAGCTCCATTCCGGTGGCGGCTTTGACTTCTGCAGAAGTGAATCCGTGAAACGTCACCATATTCGTCAGCCACTTTTTGAGTTCCGTTTCAGAGGAAGGACGGCGCGCATTTCTCACCGAATCTTCTTCGTCCGCAGATAACACCGAAGACAGGCAAAAAACAAAAAGCTGTGAGGCGATCAATAGAAGGCACTTACGCATTTAGGAATGCTACGAATACCGACACGCCTCGAAAAGAAAATTCAGGGAACGTTCCCTCCTCAATCGCGGGCGTGACGGGCCGCTAGAAGCTGAATCACGACCTCACTGAGCTGAGAGGGTGCACACGGATTCGGCTACAGTCCACTCAACCCGAACGCTGCCGGGCTCGACATTGCTGCGGCGTCAGAATACCATCGTTCGAAAGCCGGTTAAGCAGTATCCCGTCGCCCTTCAGAGCAAATACTGAGCCCAGGCTCATTCGTCCCCTGGCTGAGTCTTCAATATAGAAACAATGTGTTTCTATATTTTCAAGATCAGAAAATATTTTACAGAGTTTCAATTTAGTTTACTATACTATCAATGATTCCAATTTAATCGCTTTTGCGCCTATTTTGCTGTCAGGATTCCCCTCAATACTTTGTTTATGTTTGCCAATCACTACCAAGTGATCGAACCATTATCCCGTGGAGGCATGGGCGTGGTCTATCGCGTTTTCGACACCCGGATGAAGCGCGAAGTAGCCATCAAACGCTTACTTCCCCTCCGTGAAACCCGTCTTAACGAAAAGGCACCGGCTTCACTTGTTCAGGAAGCATCTGCATTGGCGAAATTTCAGCATCCTAACATCGTAACCATTCATTCATTCGAAGAAGACGAAGAAGGTCCCTATGTAGTGATGGAAATGATTGAAGGAGCCTGCCTTCAATCAGTTATCGAAGAAGGAGCCGTAGCGGTGGAAGACTTTGAAGAAATAGCATTTCAACTTCTGGATGCCCTTGTCGCAGCACAGGATCTCAAGGTTCTTCATCGGGATATTAAACCTTCCAACATTATGGTCCGCTGGCTCCCCAGCGGTAGAACTCAGTTTAAGATCCTCGACTTCGGTCTCTCCAAGTTCAGCTTATGTCCGCAAAAACAAACAGTGGACTGCAAAGGGCACTTTCTTGGATCCGTCGACTACCTCGCACCGGAACAACTGGAACAGAAGGAACTAGACCAGAGAGTGGACTTGTACTCTCTCGGTTGCGTTCTCTATTTTGCACTAACGCAGCGCCCTCCGTTTGCCGGCGGAAGCCTTAGTTCGACGATCATCAATCTGAAGGGAAATCTCGTCACGGACATCCGTGATCTTCGTCCCGATTTACCGGAAGCGGTGGCAGCATGGTTGATGAACATGATCAAAAACCGGCGGGCAAGACGCCCGGCCGACTCCCGTTCTGCGCTTAAAGCTTTTGAGAATGCACTGACCCCGGAAGAAGAAAAGATTGCCTTACCTTCGCATTCAATCAGTGGATCCTCTGACCACAACAAACTGGAAATCGAAAACGAAGCCCACTATGATCGACCCGATCATTCGGCTGATTCTCCGGCTACCGAACCTGTGGCCGGTTTGGTGGAAACAAAATCGAACGGCTGATGTCAGTCCGCAGGATTGGCCCTCTTCATCCCTTCGCCTGTCTTGTCGACAATACTTGAGTCACGATCTCACTGAGCTGAGAAGGTGCATATGGCTTCGGCAACACTCCGCTGAACCCGAACGCTGCCGGGTTCGACATTGCTGCGGCATCAGAATACCCGCTCGAAACGATAGCCAACACCTCGGGATCCATCTCCCGGATAATCTTCATCGTTTCCACACCGCCCAGTCCGTTTTCGATGGTGAGATCACTAATGAACAAATCGAAACAATTTCCCTGCTGCATCGCCTCGCGATACTCGGTGATCGTTTCGTGACCATCTTTCGTCTCGATAACCTGATGCCCACTGCGGCGGAGAGTTGCGCTCATCAGTCGACGAATGGGTGCATCATCTTCGAGAATCAAAATCCGGCCCCCGGGTGATGACCTGCCGATTTCAGCAGGAACAGAAGTTGAACCTTGAGTCGGCACTGCGCTGACAGACACCACCGGGTCGGCAGCCGCCTCCTCTTCAACTAAATTCCCGAAAGGTGCACAGAAGGTAGCAATTGTCCCCTTTTCCTCCTTTGATTGCAGGTGCACAAATCCATCGTGGGCTTTGGCAATCGACTCACAAACCGTCAACCCGATCCCAGTGGCATTGTCACTCTTCCGGGTAGTAAAGTAGGGCTCAAAAATCCGGCCCATTACCTTTTCACTGATTCCGATACCGGTATCAATCACTTCAATCAGTAAATGATCTTCGTCTGCCGGGTTATGGTTCCCGCGAATCCTCTTCACTTCTATGGGCGAGACCCTCCCGCAACGCACAATCAGAACACCACCATTCGGCATCGCCAACTCAGAATTAGTAACCAGATTTTCCACCATCCGGGTGATCTGGGCCGGATCCAGATTCGCCCGCAGTTCTGATTCCGCACCTTGAAACTGATATCGAATCCCGGGATGTTTATCACGATGCTCTCCAAGGACCCGCCGAATGAGATCGGCCACCCGGATTGGTTCACGAATTGGTTTTCCACCTCTGGCGAAAGTCATCAATTGCTGAACGAGATTGGTAGCCCTCGTCGCCGCCCCTTGAGCTTCGCCCAGCATTTCCTGCAACTCTCCATCCTCCTTTTGCCGCTCGCGGGCCATACTGAGATTCCCCGTTAAAGTCGTGAGGTGATTGTTAAAGTCATGAGCAAAACCTCGCGCCAGCAAGCCAAGGCCTTCAAGTCTTTGATGGCGGATTGTCTCGGCCGCTTCAATTTTTGCAGAAGTGATGTCATGAAACAGAGCCATCACACCGCCCTGCGATTGATAGAGACGAACCTCAAACCATTTTGCCCGAACCGTGTCGTGAAAATCAAACTTATGCCGACGACCATCCACCAGAGGACGATTAAAATCCTGATCGTATCTCTCATACTCAGCCGCTGAAAAGCAATCCCAGAGTTTTACACCGCCCAGCATTTTACCCTCGCCAAAACAAAGGCAGGCCTCCCCATTGCCAAAAGTAATCTCTCCTTCCCCCGAAATTTGCATCAGTGGATCTCCGAGATCTTCAATCAGGGGAGATACACTTTGTAGAAAAGTGTCAGGAGTATTCTCCTCAAACTTCGGAAGTTTCGGCGGAGGAACCTTCCCTCTGTTGCCTAACAAATCCCGAAATGAAGGATCTTTTGCCAGAGCAGCCACCTTGGCAAGAGCGGCACTTCGAACCGGGTTGATCTCACCCCCGGGCCTTGGAGCGCCTCCGTCTGCATCCTCACCTGCTCCGAGCCCCTCCAGTTGAAAAATACTGACCAGCCCGATTGCCTCCCCATCATTGGATTTGATCGGAGCCGACCTCTCTTCCACCCGGGTTCGCGCCCCGTCTCGCGATACGAGTTCGACAATCTTCGACCCACGAGGCGCAACGCCGTTTTCGTCTTCAACAAAAACCTGACTGTTCTCAATGCAGGCCACCTCGCTGAATTTCGATCGAAGCGCTTCGTCTCTCGACCAACCGGTCACACTGACGGCGGCATCGTTCAAAAAAACTACATTCCCGTCGAGATCACTCGCAATAACCACCTGATCCAATTGCGCGGCAGCAGCCTGTAGACCTGGAAGCCTCGTTTCCAGCCGCTCAAGTGTCGCGTATCTTTCGAGAACAGCTTCGAGGCAGGCAACTAACTCCGCATCACTGAACGGTTTACGAACAAACCCGGCTGGTTTCAGTTCCCGGGCTCTTTCAAAAACGGCGTCTTCAGAATAACCGGTAATAAAAATGACCGGGATCCCCTTCTCATTCCGCAAAAATCGAGCCAACTCAATCCCGTCGGACTCTCCACTGAGTTTGATATCCAGTAGAACCGCACCCGGCTTGTTCTCTTCCACCATCTCACGAGCTACTTCACCGGCTGAATTGGCAGAAGACACCAGAAAGCCACGACGCTTCAATGTCGTTTCCAAGTCGCGCAAAGTAATGTGATCGTCTTCGACAATCAGAACGCGCGACCGCCTGGCAGGTGATTCATCCATCTGATGTAGAACAGCTAAAAGCTACAACATTTATTATGCGTGTGACAACCGAATCTGACAGCAATCAATCAATCTAGTTTCCCACGGAACAATAATTGCAGCGTCCCAACCTTCCGCTCATCCATTCCCGCCTTCAAAGTACCACGAATCTGCTGAGCCAGTAGATCCAGAGTTTCGGCTTCGTCCTCCTGATCAGGACTGAATAATCGCCGGTCGATTCCGGGACGAATAATCATTCGAATCTGATCATCCTGCCCTTTCAATACGTCGACATACATTTCCGGACCGGGGCCATCATATGGGCCGCAAATTACCATTCGAATGACTTCCCCGACAAAAAGACTGAAGGGTGCCGCCAATTCGTGAGCAATCGTCAACTCCTCTGCCGCCGTTACGACCACTTCCTTTCTCCCCGGCCCCTTGCGGGCAAGCGACGCAACTTCATCCGCAACTTCGCGAATCAGGCTGCCGATACGAATTTTCACCCTTGAACTTTCAGGGCAGGCCTGGGCAAGAGATCGCAGACGAACCTGCCATTTCAAAAATGCTTCCTTTGATTCTTTGTTTTGCGGCTCCAGAGCGAAAAGGCTGGTAATCATCTGCAGCTGATTCCTGAACTGATGCTGCGATTCCTCTGCTCCCCCGCCCTCTGCCGCTTGGGGCAATGCCCGGATGATGTTCAGTAAGGCAAATGGTGTCCCCTGATGTTCTACCGGCACCACCAGTGAATCCACCAACTCCGCATTTCCATCCGGCCGATGAATGGTGCACCTTTCCGACCAACTTCCTTTCGTATTGAGTTCGCTCGAAAGCTTCTCGTTAAATGTTTCGCCGTCTTTGGGGGAAGACGCGTAAAAGCTGGAGATTCTCTTCCCGATAACAGCAAGGTTTTTGCGAGCGAGAAGTTCCTCTGCCGCCGGATTCGATTCCATTACCCAGCCTTTGAGATCCGTCAGAAGGACACCGTCTCCAGTCTGAACAAACAAAGCCCGATACCAGGCTACTGCCTCTTCGAGACGATGCTTCGCCGTGACATTACAAACGACTGCCATCGCCTGATCTCCACCGAACGGGGACAGGGTTACGGAAAAACTGCCCCCTCTTTTTCCAGCTGACTGCAAATCGGCGTGTGCAATTTTCCCTTCGTCAAAAATGCGGGAATGAGTCCGGTCAATCAGTTCTCCGAAGGCTGGCCAGATCGATTCCAGCTGGGCTCCTTTCCAGGATTCGGAAATCGCCAACTCCGGCCACGCTTTTGCCGGTGGCGAGTAATCAATCACTTTCCCGTCTTTCCCGATCAAAAGAATCAAATCAGGGACGGAAGTTAAAAGCGCTTTGGCACGATCAGCGAGAGCCTCCAACTTCCGGGTTGCGGCACTGCTGACTCCCCGGCTTATCAGTCCGTTGAAAAGATAAACCCCCATCGAGAATTCGCTATCCTGACCAATCACCGGGCAAAAAGTAACATTCGTCTTCCTCTCTTTTTCGCGGGTTCTCAGCCAAATCTGGCGGGAAAAATTGTCATCCGCCCGAAGTCGGGGTCGGCTGCGCAATTCTTCAATTTGCTCCTCCAGACCCTCAGCATCCCGGGGATGAACCAGTTCTGCAAAAGGGGAAAGCCGGAGTTCAGTCAATTGAATCCCCGTAAACTCCGTGAAGGCCGGATTCGCATCGATGATGCGGCCCGTTTTGTCGACCAGCACAGAACCAGTCGAAGTGTTGGTGAAAAGCGCGCGAAACTTCATCTTGGCGTGACGCAGCGCCTCTTCCGTTCTGCTCGTCTGAGTCACATCCTGCAGCGTCAGAACGATTCCGTCGTCCTCGCCCATTTGCGCGCGAAACTCCACTTCGCGAACTTTCTGATCCTCTCCCTTTAAAGTGAAAGTCCGGGTGAGTTGATTCCGCCAAACGTGATTCTGCCACGATGCGATCACCTTCTTCTCATGAGTGGGGTCCGGGCAAAGCGCTTTGAACCAGGCGTCAATCCCGCCGCACTCCCGAATTCCAAAACCAAGCATATCTCGATAGGTCTTGTTTTCAAAGATCACCTCCTGGCGACCGTTCAGCACAACAATGCCAAAATCGAGTTTGTCGACGAGGCTCCCGATATCAAGTCCTGAAGCCGCTCCGGGCGCCGAATGATGAGACTCTGTTCCCTTTCCGGAAGCGCCTTCAGCTTTTGAAGCAGGCGCAGTGAAGACGTTGGACGAGGGTGCTACAGAACTCCCTCCACCATTTTCTGTGGAATCTCCGGGCTGTTGAGTGGTAGCCAAGGTTGTGCGGTCTTAAAGAAAAACACGTATAACATATTTATCTAAGGAAAGTTAACTAAAAAGCGCAAGGCAATTGTTTGCGCCTGCGTCTCAAAATTGCACTTTTTTGCCGTTTTCCCGCTAATCTGAGGAACCCGGGGCTTTTTTCCCGATGTTTTTCACCACCAGATAAAGAACCACGCCGAGAGCAAGCGTTCCCAAACCGTAGAGGAATTCGGTCGTTTTGCCCTTAATTTGGAAGATTAGAACGTAAATGCCTGTCTCTTATACACATCTGACGCTGCCGACGAAGAGGATAGTGTAGA
>CAJXQE010000051.1 GCA_913058215.1 uncultured Verrucomicrobiales bacterium | reverse complement strand
CTACACTATCCTCTTCGTCGGCAGCGTCAGATGTGTATAAGAGACAGGTATCAAAGCCGCCGAATTTCCGGGATCCCCGAGAAGAGATACCAGGTGATCGAGCCGTGACTCATGTTTCGAGAAGTCGTCTGACTCAATTCCTTTTTGAGGGCCGTAGATTCTGGTGCATCCATTCTCGCCACGAAGCAGGTTCACGACATCGCAGGCGACAGTAACTCGCGGAAAACGATCCAGGCCATCCGGTTCCCGGATCTCTTTCACTCTTTCCAAATTGGCGGGAATCGAATTTACCTGCTCACCCCGGCTGTCGAGGAAACGAAACCCCAGAGCCTCTGCCATTCCGGTTCCGCCGTCGTTGCTTGCGCTGCCACCTATACCGAGGATAATTTGATCGACGCCGCGACGATTCGCAGCAGCCATGAGTTCACCTGTTCCAAATGTCGTGGCACGCCATGGGTCTTTTCGAATTTCTCCGCCCAGCAGAGCCAGCCCTGAAGCTTCGGCCATTTCGATGACGGCGGTGGAGCCATTGTTCACGATTCCATAACCCGCCTCGACGAAACTGCCGAGTGGACCCCGGACGGTCTCTGTTTTCCACTCACCTTGAAGTGCTGCAGTGAGTGACGTGGCCATTCCATCACCACCATCCGCAACAGGGACAATGTTTATTGTTCGCCCGGGAGCGGCCAGTCCTTTCTCAATCGCCGAACAGGCCTCAGCAGCCGTCAGCGATCCTTTGAATTTGTCGCTGGCGATGAGAATTTTCATGGAGGCAGTCTACAAGCGGCGAATGCTCATGACTTCATCAATCAATTCGGCGAGCTCCGTTTGATCATCCGTATCCTGGATGGCTTCTTTCAACTGCGAAACCTTTGCAGGTGTTTCGCTTTTTTTCTTCTTCTTTTTCTTTTTCCGGGATTGAAGGGGTTCTACGCCGAAATCTTTCTGAAGAAGCTTTGTGGACTCTGCTCCTTTCTGCTCAGATCCCCTCGAAGCGACAATATGCCCTTGCTTGTTGAACTTTAACACGACCCGGGAAGCCGGATCAAACTGGGTTGCGATCAGCGGGCTGTGGGTTGCAATGAAGAGCTGTGCCTGGTGCGAAGAAAGAATAGATCGATAGAGATTCACGAGATTGAGTTGCAGCTCGGGATGGAGTCCGCTCTCCGGCTCATCCAGGAACAAAAACCCGGTCGCCTGTTCCTCTTTGCTGAAATACTGGCAGAACACGTGCCCCAGTCTAAGGAGGAAATTTTGCATTCCGGGACTCAGTTGGGAAAACGAAATCTCATTTCCCGTTACTGAGGAGATCAGTGAGCCTTTTCCGTCGGGATCAAATTGAAGCGAGGCCTGTTGAAGGACTCTATCCCAGATTTCCTTAAGCGAATCGAGTTCCCCGGGAAAGGATTTAGAGAATTCGAGATCAACTTCTTCGACCGTCTTTGAGCGGTTTTCCGGCAACTTCAGGAAATCGCGATAGGCAACGGATCTCTCTTTGAGTCTGGCGTCCAGAAAAGATTCAAATTCTCCGGCTGTTTCCGGCCCAATTAGAGATTGTGAGTGTGAGAAAAACGCAACCGGGGCGGAAGGTAAGCCGGGGCTTGCTACGGTAAACTCAGCAAATCGTTCACAGAAGTCGCTGACTTTGTTCTTCTTCTTTTTGTCCGGACCGAAGAACTTATTGAGTTCGTCGGAGGGAACACAATACCATTCATCGATTTCATTCGAGCGAACCCGACAAAACGACTCGTCGTCGATTCGATGGGTGGTCAGGATTCGCGCTTCTCCGCCGTTGGATTCTGAGACGCTTCCGGAAAGGACGGTGCGATGGATTTGTTCGAGAACAGAGGATTTCCCAGTACCGTTGACTCCGATAAAACAGACCTCCTCAAGTGGCATGCCCGTATCGGGATTCCGGAGGTCGATCAAGCAATGGGGAAACTGCTGAAAATTGCTCAGCACAATTCTCTCAATTCTGTGTGTGTCAGGCATAGGGGGCGTAAAAGTAGCCCATTCCTAACATTGATCAAGGCGAGCGGCAAAGCATTCATCCCTGTCTATCTTTCAGTTTGTCGGATTCAAGGATCTCTGCCAAGCTGCTGGCCATGATTCCTTTTCTGAGACTATCATTGCTGGGAAGCCTTGTTTTTGCTTCTGTTTCGCTTCATTCCGCAGAGGAACGTCCAAATATTCTATTCGCGTTTGCCGATGACTGGGGGAAATACGCCAGTGCTTATGCGGTCGTCGACGGTGAGGGAACTCCGAACGATATCATTTCGACCCCTCATTTTGACAGGATCGCCAAAGAAGGCGTTTTGTTTAAACATGCGTTTGTCACCGCTCCCTCGTGCACTCCATGTCGAAGCTCTCTCCTTTCCGGGCAGTATTTCTTCAGGACCGGTCAGGCTGCCATTTTGCAGGGGGCAGAGTGGGATCCTGCGATTCCCTCCTTTCCTTTATTGCTGAAAGACAATGGGTATCACATTGGAAAAGTTTACAAAGTCTGGAGCCCGGGAACACCTCGAGATGCTCCATTCGGAGAGCAGAAATTCGGTTTTGAAAAGCCCGGATCGAATTTCAACAGCTTCTCGCAGTCAGTCACAAAGATGGTGGATCAGGGGAAGACTGTGGAGGAAGCAAAAACAGCGATGCTCGATCATGTAGGCAATGAGTTTGATGGGTTCCTCGAGGCTCAGCCGAAAGACAAGCCTTTCATGTTCTGGTTCGGCCCGACAAATCCTCATCGGAAATGGACGCAGGGATCCGGTAAAAAACTGTGGGGATTAAATCCGGATGATCTGGAAGGAAAGCTCCCGACCTTTTTGCCGGATGTTCCACTGATTCGCGAAGATTTTGCCGATTATCTCGGAGAAGCGATGGCCTTCGATGCCGGACTTGGCGTTTTGCTGGACCGGCTCGAAAAGAGCGGGCAATTGGAGAATACCCTGGTGGTAGTGAGTGGCGATCATGGTGCCCCCGGATTTCCCCGCGGGAAATGCAATCTCTACGATTTCGGAACCAATGTGTCCCTCGCCGCAATGTGGGGTGGGGGAGATGTCGCTGGTGGCCGGGTCGTCGATGATTTTGTAAATTTGATGGATCTCGCGCCCACTTTTCTGGAAGCGGCAGGCGCTGAAGTGCCTGCGGTTATGACAGGTCGCAGTATTCTGCCGGTTCTAAAATCCGATAAATCCGGCCTCGTTGACGAGACCCGTTCCTGGGTGGTGATCGGTCGTGAACGTCACGTCGCCTCTGCCCGGACCGGGAATTTGCCATACCCGCAGCGCGCGATCCGCACGAAAGACTATCTCTTCATTAACAACTTCAAGCCGGACCGCTGGCCTATGGGAATTCCGGGACCGGTCGCCGACGGCGAAGTGCCGTCCTACGACATTCTCGCTAACAATACCTTCGCCTGTTTCGGGGACCTTGATGCCAGCCCGACGAAAGCGTGGATGATTGAGCACCGCGGCGATAGCGAATATAGAAAGCAATACGAACTCGGCTTCGGGAAACGTCCTGCCCGGGAGCTGTATGACGTGAACACCGATCCGGATCAGGTCAATAATCTCGCCGGGAAAAAGGAATACGCCAAAATTGAAGGCGACCTTTTTCGTCAGTTGATGAAGGAATTGAAATCTGCCAACGATCCCCGGGTTGTGCAAAAAGATGATGTCCCTTATGAAAAACCGCCTTTTACCAATGTGACTACCAAGCGGAAACCAAAAAATAAGAAGGGAAAAGCGAACGGGAAAAAGTGAGTTGGCGAATCCTCTTGTTTACGTAATTTAAATACTATGAGACTGACTGCACTATTGTTCCTTTCGATCTTTTACTGCCAATTTTCTTCTGCCGACAACTGGCCTGCCTGGCGTGGTGATGCAGCAGGTTCGGGACGCACCGGGGAATCGGATTTGCCTTTAGAGTGGGGCAAAGACAAAAACGTAAAGTGGAGAATCGATTTGCCTGATCGGGGAAACTCCACTCCTGTGATCTTTGGGGACAAAGTGTTCGTCACTCAGGCAGTCGATACGGAGAAATTCCGGGGTCTCTACTGTTTTGATCGTAAAGACGGAAAACAGCTCTGGAAGAAAGGTCTTACCTTCAACAAGAAGGAGCGAACGCACGGTGCCAATCCCTATGCTTCCGCTTCCGCTGCCACCGATGGAAAGACCGTGGTTGCTTACTTTGGATCCGCGGGAGCAATGGCCTGGGATCTTGATGGAAACGAAAAATGGAAGAAGGACTTTGGTCCCATCGATCATGTGTGGGGGAATTCCACTTCGCCGGTGATCAGTGGTGATCTGGTTTTTTTCTATCATGGGCCCGGACCCGGGGCTGTGATGATGGCCCTGAAACTGAGTACGGGAGAAACGGTTTGGAAGTTTGATGAACCGAAATGGGATGTCAAAGGTCGGACGGATGGCTTTCGCGATCAGGACGGTGACGGGGTTGTCGGATCTTTCAGCACACCAATTCTTGTAGAAGCGGGGGATCGCAAAGAGTTAGTGATGAGTTTTCCGATGGAGATGAAATCTTTTGATCCGGCAAGCGGAAAGGTTCTCTGGACCGCGAAAGGATTGAATCCGCTCATCTACACCTCGCCGGTTGTGGATGGTGAAAACGTGTTGGTATTAGGAGGGTATTCCGGGAATTCAATCAGTGTGAAAGCCGGTGGAGATGGTGATGTGACCAGCTCGAATCGACTCTGGCAGAAAGTGCGGCACAATGGAGGGATTGGAACGGGAGTGACGAAGGGTGGTTACTATTACTACCAGGACACTGGAGGGATTACGAGCTGTCTCGATGTCGCGACCGGTGAAGAGAAATGGAAGGCTCGTTTGCCCGGAGCAGGAAAAAGCTGGGGTTCTTTTGTTTTGTCAGGTGAGCGAATTTATACGCTGAGTCAGGCCGGTGACTCTGTTGTTTTCAAAGCGGCTCCGGAAAAGTTTGAGGTGTTGGCTCAGAGTGATATCGGCGAACACACCAATTCTTCCCTGGCGGTTTCGGATGGCGAAATCTTCATCCGGACTTGGGAAGGTCTCTGGTGCATCTCGAAACAGCAACTGTGAACCGAATCGTCCGACGGGACTGATCTCAAAGGAATGGGTGAGCGGGGGCGCTAGCGGTCCTCGCAATTACTTCAGCTCATCATCCGTCCAGGGAGCGGTTCGAGCCGAGTGCTTTTTGTGGATCTCTTCCACCTGTTCTTTCGAAATGGGTTCACCCTCTTTTCCCCAGGCATAGCGAAGGTAACTGAGCACCTGTGCGATATGATCGTCACGGTAAACGCCAAGTGCTTTGCCCGGAGCCATGAATCCGGCCTGGTAGGTTTTTCCATCAATAGGGCCAGCCAGGCCATGAAATAGAACAGGGACAAGATTCTCAGGATCTCCATGAACGCGACTCGAGTCGACGAGAGAAGGAGCGAGTTTCATATCTGTTCCCGGGATGCCAAGTCCTTTCCCGTCACTGCCGTGACAGGTGTAGCATGATTTGAAATAGATCGCTTCCCCCTCACTGATGAGACGCTTATCGTCGGCAGGATAATCTTCAGGAAACTTGATGCCTCGCTTCCAGTTCCCGATCACATTTTTCCAAAGCGCAATTTTTCCGGCATCTCCATTGAAGGCAGTGCCGTCGTTGATTGCTTTGACCAGTGGAAGGTCGTTTTCCCCCCAAAGCGAAATTCCCGTTGCGAGCATCACTCCTTTGCTGTCGGGATGCTTTTTCGCAACTTCCTGGATGAGCTCAAGAGAGAGTTCATTGTCCTTGATCAGTCCAAGCGAATGAGCCAGTTGTTTGGCAACTTCGGGATCAGGGTCTTTTGAGAGAATGGCAATTGTGTTCAAGGCCTGATCAGAATTATCGCCGGTGAGATAGCGTTCTGAGATTTGAACTGCGGCCCGTCGGATCCTTGGGTCGCGGTCGAGGTAGCGGGCGGCGATAAAATCCAGTTCGAGCGCGCCGACGCCTTCAAGTGTCCAGAGTGCATGGAGGCGAGTCAGGGCATTTTGAGAAAACTCAGCCATGCCTTTTAATAATGGCACAAGGGTGTCGCGATCCTCCCGGAGAATGATCAACTTTTGCGCGGTATCACGCCACCAACCGTTGGAATGCTCAAGGTGACGAAGCAATTGGACGCTTGATTCCTCCAGCATGTTTGGCATTGCGCCCGGGTGATGATCGGCATGACGAATTCGCCAGATCCTGCCGTGCTGGTTGTTGTCGTGAAGCCCGTTTTTAACAATGTTTTCGCGAGGCCCGGGACTCAGCCAACCGGCATCCTGGATGATGCCACGATACATGTCGGTTACGTAAAGGCAGCCATCAGGTCCGGTAGCTGTGTTGATAAATCGACTGTTGATGTCGCTGGAGCGTAAAAATTCCTGATCGTCGGGTTCCGCTTTCGTGAAAAAATCGAGTCCGTCTTTCTTCGTGATATGTGCCCTCCGGACGACGTGGATGGTTGGATCACACGCAAAGAATGCCCCACGGTCAGCAAGTGGAAATTTGTGCCCGCGATAGATGGATTGACCACACGCGGAAGTGAAAGCGCGCGTTTCGGCTGCGGCTCCACCACGATCATCGAGAAGGCAAAGGCTCTTCACGGTATTGAATTCAGGATCGTAAGGCTTGCCAAAATCGATGGGGATTCCGCGGATCGAATTTTCAGCGAGGCGGTGGACAGTGTCCCAGTATTTTGGGTGGAGAAAAGGGGCGGCGACGGGATCGCTGTTGTGAATCCAGTAAAGGTCGCCGACATCGTTGTGAGTGAGTCCCCACTGAGTCCAGTGCCCGGTGGTTTTTTCCGGAGTCCAGGTTCCGTCGGTGAAACGATAGCGCTCGGTGTTGTAGGTAATGTAAATGTGATTGTCGATATTCCAGACGAGCCCGGAGTCCTGATGTTCGACTGATTTTTCCGGATTGTTTCGTCCGTCAGTTCCGCGCTCATAAAGAAGTGTTTTTTCATCAGCAACTCCATCTCCATCGGTGTCTCGGAAACAGATCACGTCCAATGTGTCGCTTTCGCGGACCGCGATTCGATCATCGAGAGGGAGGATTGCGCGGGGAAGGTTGAGATTGTCTGCGAAGGTCGTGATTCTGTCGTAGATGCCATCGCCGGTGGTGTCTTCGAGGCGTTTGATTCGGCTGTTCTTCAATTCCTTGGTGCCAGTTCCTTTTTCATCCTGCATGTAGCTCCGCATTTCCGCGACATACATGGCGCCGTTCGCGTCCCAGACAGTGAGGACGGGTTCCTGGACATCGGGTTCGGCCGCGACGAGTTCGGCAATATATCCTGGGGCGAGTTGGAAGGTTGAGAGTTCTTCTTGCGGAGTGAGCATGCCGTAGGGATCTGCTTTCTTTTTTGAGGTGACGGCGTTCTTCACAAACACGCTATCATCGGCCTGCGCGTTTACCGTTATTCCTCCACTTGTGCTGACCTCCCTGATCGCAGACTGAACTCTTTGGGATGCTTGAAGGGGAGGGATGACAAGGCTTTCGTTTTCGGTTGGAAAAACTACCGGATTGTTGCCAATGAAATCGTCTGGCTGGATGTCACCTGTCGCTGCGTATTCGCAACCTCGTGTCAACACCGTTTGAAACCCCGCGCAATACAGACTGTCCATCTCCGTATCGCCGGGCCAGAGATGTCCCATTGTCGTGACAATGACGCGCCCTTTTCCGTGTCCAACTTCCCAAGTGATCGGTTCGTGTTTGCCGGTGCCGCGCTGTTCAGGATCCGAGAAAGCCGAAGACAATATGCTCATGTTCTCCGCCGGTCCGCGCATGTCATGATACAACTCATCCCGTCCGTGCATCCAAACTTTGGGTAGTCCTTTCATAATGGGGTGATCGGAATCTCTTACCGTAACTTGAAACGGATGCTTCGACCCGTGCCCAGAGTTTCCCGCTTCTTTGTCCCAGTACTGCTCTCCGGTTTCCTGATCTATCTTGATCGCTTTCCCCGAGGGGGCAGGGCGCCATCCCATCCCGATGAGCTCGTTGAACTCCTCCCAGTTTCGGAAAGGATTGTTGGCCGCGTGAACAAGAACAGCACCGCCGCCGTTTTTCACGTATTCGATGAAAGTTTTCCGCATCGGTTCCGGCCAGTCGGGGCCGTTGTAATTCAGGAGCACGACATCGTGAGCGGCGAAGTCAGGAAGCCAGTCCTGCCATTCTTCCTCAAAGTCCTTTTTGATTGCCTCGATCTTTTCAGGAAAGGCAGCGGAGTAGGACTCAAACCGGGCCAGCGTCTCTGGGTTTTCAGTATTCGGCTTGCGCGGGTCCTTGGGGATGGCAAGCTCGGGGGCGGTCTCTACGAATACTGAGAAACGACCGGAATGTTCCAAAGTCGCCCGAAGCGCATCTGTCGTCGACACCCAGTCGTGGTTGTTTCTGCCGTCGACAATGAGCACAGACAGTTTGTCCTCCGCTTTCGACGCAGCAGAAATCGCAAAGGTACACAGAAAACAGATGAGGAACTTCGGGAATGGCATTGCTCATCAAAGACTCGAACTGCCTCAGCGTCGACCGGGTTTCGAGCCGTAAAGCCGATGAATTTCTCTGCTAAGGTGAAATGCGATCAAGGAACGGAGACCTCATTCGCCGAGTGGGCTGAAGCAAGGCGCTTCGAAGATACGCCGTGGATGGTCATCTTTCGGCGAAAGAATGACAACTTTGCCTCTCAGAAATCGTTCCGCCACATCATCGACTCGACCGGCAACGGGGTTTTGTCGTTGTACTTGGCAGACTTTTTCTTGTTGTAAGGCGTGAGAATCTTACCATCCACCAGAAAATAAATCAGCTGTCCGACCGGCATTCCTTCGTAAACCCGGACCGGCTGCTTTACTGAAATTTCGAGAGTCCAGTGATTGCAGAATCCGACATCGCCTTTTCCCGCAGTCGCATGGATGTCGATCCCCAATCGGCCGACGCTCGATTTCCCCTCGAGAAATGGAACTGCTTCATGGCTCTCGGTATATTCCATCGTCGATCCGAGATAATTGATTTGCGGCTCAAGGACATAGCCTTCCTCAGGAATCTCAAAATGCTCGATCTCGTTGTGCTTTTTCGCATCGAGGACCCGGTTACTATACGTCGCGAGATGTTTGCTGAGGTGAACATCATAGCTATTCGTGCCGAGGCATTCGGGATCGTAGGGATCGACCACAATTGCGCCGCGCTTCATTGCTTCGAGAATCTCGGAATCTGCCAGAATCATGTGAATTCACCCTTAGGTAGGGAGGCAGTGGGTAGCAAGGAAAAATCAATCTTACGTTGCAGAAAGAACCGTCTACAGGCACGATTGTTGAGTAAATATGACGGATACTTCCAAACTCGTAATTGCCATTGATGGACCGGCTGCCTCCGGGAAAAGTACGGTGGCGCGAAAAGTGGCGGCTGAACTGGGAATCGTGTTTGTGAATTCCGGGGCGATGTATCGGGGATTTACCTGGTGGGTTCTGGAAAATGAAATTGATCCTGTAAACTCATTGCTGGTGGTGGAGTTGTTGGAAAAAACGATTTTTACCTGTGGCGAAGAGAACCGGGTGGGAACTCTAACAATCGATGGCCGGCCGATGGGGAATGACGAATTTCACGCGGAAACGGTGAATCAAAATGTCTCTGCAATCGCGGCGATTCCGGAGGTCAGGGAACGTCTTGTCTCGGAGCAGCGGAAGTATGCTGAAGTCTCCGGAGTGGTCATGGAAGGTCGCGATATCGGGACGGTGGTTTTTCCGGACACGCCTCACAAATTTTACATTGATGCTTCACCCGAAGTTCGTGAGCAGCGACGGCGGGCTCAGGGAATTGTCGATAAAATAGCGGAGCGGGATAAGAAAGATTCCAGCCGCAAGGCTTCCCCGCTGACGGTCGCAGACGATGCCGTAGTCATCGACAGTTCTCATTTGTCGGCCGACGAAGTCGTTGCCAAAGTTTTGACTCACGTTGGCGGCTAGTCAATAATCTACCGAAGGCTTTACATTCTTTGGCGGTGCTATTTACACTGAGCACCTATGAGCAATGAATCGCGTCCTCTCAACCGCCGTCGTTTTCTGGCTGGATCTTCCATCGCTGCCTTCAGTGGATTGAATATTATCAGCTGCAGCAAGTCGGCTTCCGAACCGGAACCCTCCAGCGGAATTTTTGTTGGCGAAGGTGAGCATCGCTACGAAGTGTTTCACAACTGGGCTAAACTTCCGGACGCCTACACCTGGCAGACGACTCACAATGTTGCAGTCGACAGTAAACAGAATGTGTACGTGATTCACGAAGGGCGGGCGGATCAAAAAGATCATCCTGCAATTTTTGTATTCAATCCAAAAGGCGAATGCACGGCGGCATTTGGTGAGCAGTTTCAGGGTGGAGGGCACGGACTGGAAGTTCGCAATGAAGGCGGCGAAGAATTTCTCTACGTGACCGGCTACCAGCATCTGAAAATGTTTCAGAAGTTGACGCTCGATGGCAAGGTGATCTGGGAAAAACGCGCTCCAATGGAGTCAGGTGTTTACGCCGAAGGAGAAGCGGAGAACCCGGAGAAACTCTGGGGGAGGGATCGTTTCATGCCGACGAACTTTGCCTTCCTACCCGATGGCGGTTTCTTTCTCGCCGATGGGTATGGGTCGCACACGATCCACCGTTATGATGCGGAAGGGAACTGGGTTTCAAAAATGGGCGAAAGCGGAAAAGCGGATGGTCAGTTCAATTTGCCGCATGGCATTTGGATCGATGATCGGGACGCAGCGAACCCGACTCTGGTAGTGGCGGATCGCAGCAATTCACGAATTCAATGGCTGACTCTGGAGGGTGAGCATATCCGGACAGAAGAGGATTCTCACATGCCGGCTAATATTGATCTTTTTGAGGATACTTTGCTCGTTCCTGACCTCAGTGCACGGATCACTCTCGTCGACAAAGACAACAAGCTGATTCATCTGGGAGAAGATCCGGAGTGGCGCAAGGAGGTCAAAAAAGACAAAATGGCGATGCGAAAAAATCCTGCCGGGTGGGTCGACGGAAAATTCGTCCACCCGCATGACGCCTGCTTCGACGGGGAAGGAAATATTTTCGTAGCAGAGTGGGTCGACACCGGACGGATCACCAAGCTCAGGAAGGTATAGTGATTTCCGCAGTGATGGAAACGCCTGGATTTGAAACGGGTTGAAAGAACTTCCGAGAGAGGTGCGTAATGGTCACCTATGATTAAGAAAATCCTGTGCGTTTTTGTCCTCCTCTTGGTTTTGGCCATCCTTGGAGTGGCGGTTTGGAAAGAGAGACAAAGCCCCGTTCCTCCATCCACGATTTCCTCTCGCGGAGGAAGTGAGCTGTTGATTCTCAATGCCGATGTCGATCCCTACTATTTGCAGGGAGACTCGAGATGGGCTGCTGAAACAATCGGAGGCAGCGGCGAGTCAATCGGACGGGTCGGATGCACTTTGTGCAGCGTGGCGATGGCAGTGAGTGATCTGGGGATGGAGATTGAACCGCCGGTGTTGAATCAAAAACTCATCGAAGGTAGCGGCTACACAGAGCGCGGCTGGATGATTTGGGGTGCCGTTGCTCCGGCGACGGATAGCTTTGCTGAGGTGGTGTATTGCAATGAGCCGACACATCGCCGGATCGATGAATGTATTCAACGTGGCGAGTTTCCCATCGTGAAAATATTTCTTCCCGGGCCGATACCTCACTGGGTGGTTGTCGTTGGGAAGGAAGGGAATGAGTATCTGGTCAAAGATCCTGCGGAGAAGAGCCGGAAAATCGTCAAGTTGTCGGATTGCGGTGCCCACATTTACTCCTTGCGATACGTGCGCAAGAAAGCGTAAAGGCTTCCAGTTCCGGATGGCTAACTTGGATGGCTGACTTTCACCTGAGAGACATTGGCTTTTGAAGCTGTGCGCTTGAGCTCCCAGGGATGAATTTTGGTGGAGAACCCTTTTAGCGAAAAGGATTCCATCGCCTCGGTGGCAACGGACTCACTGATTCTTCCACGTGTCGTATCGTCGATGACTGCTTCCATCCCCCGGGCGATTCCGCAGAGTCGCGAAGCCAGATTCACCTTTGCTCCAAGAACGGTGTAGTTGAGGCGATCAACAGATCCCATGCAGCCGGCAACAATTTCACCTGTGGCGATGCCAACGCCGATTTCAAAGGGAGTCTCCAGCTTGTTGTTGAGCCTTTCCCTTTCAGCAATCATTTCCAGGGCGCAGTTGGCTGCATTTTCGGCGTCATTGTCATAACTTTTCAGCGCTCCGAATACAGCCATGATCTCATCGCCGATGAACTTATCGACCACCCCGAAGTGTTCCCTTACAATTCGTGTCATCGCTGTCATGTGATCATTGAGAAGATCAATGACATCTGATGGATTCATTTTTTCGGTGAGGTCCGTGAACTTCCGAATGTCGCAAAAGAGCACCGATACTTCTTTGAGTTCTCCACCGAGTTCCAGATCAAGAGTGCCGCTGATCATGGCCTGAGCGACAGTTTCATCACTGACTTTCCCGAGAAGTTCCCGATACATAGCCTTCTGTTTCAGCTCTTCCGCCATCGAATTGAATGACTCTGCGAGTTCTCCGATTTCGTCCCGGGACCGGACCCGGACCCTCTTGTCGAGATCCCCATCACGGACGGCTTGTGTTCCCTCCGACAATTCGCGAATAGGCACGGCCAGGCTTCTGGACAGGAAGGCGGAAATCAACAGGCCAAGTAAAATCGCGAAGGCCCCGATCCCGCTGCCCCGGATACGCAGATCGTTGAGGTCTGCATGCAACTGGGAAAGAGGGAAGATGATCGCCTGATAGGCTATCGGCATTGAGGACTCGGTGTTGAGCGCCTCGAACTGAATGTGAAAAGGCTTGCCTCCGATTTTCACATCGATGACTCCATTTTCGCCATCGCTATTTATCAACTCGTCCTGAATTGAAGCGCTTACGTTTTTTGAAAACTCTTCATCGAGATCTTTGCTGTAAAAGGTCCCGCCCAGATAAATTCCGCTGCGGAGCCCGCTTCCATCGCCAAACTCCTGGTTGTAACGTTCCAGGAATTTTTCGCTGGCAGTTTCCGACGAATTTCCGCGGAGAAAGAGGCCCAGTAACTTTCCGCCTTCAGGGTCAATTACCGGCGTGGCGATGATTTCCTGAACACCCATGACGCCATCGGGAGTCTCGGTAGGAAAGTATCCAATGTGTTGCTGGTCTGGATGAGAAAGGCTGGCGAGTTTATCCCGGATTTCTGTTCCTGTCTGATTCAGTTTCTGTTTGGCAAAGCGCCGATTGGCCGATGCAAGAGGGTTCACTATCGGAGTGACCACACCTTCCATGTCCAGAACGCCAACGAATCCAATTTTTTGAGCAAGTTCGGGACCCGCCGGTCCAGGCCTTTTTCGATCCCGACCGGTTCCCTGAGCGGCTTGTCGCGGCCCTTGTCGTCCTTCAATTCCGATGGCTGCGAACTCCTTGTGTGCTTCTTTATAATTTTCCCAGAATGCAGTTAGGTCTGCCTTTTCTCTTTTCCCCTTCAGCATTTGAACAGGAAGCGGATCTTTTGCCAGTATCGAACAAAGCTCCAGGTACCCCCGGGTTCTCTCATCCCTTGAAGATTTAAGTTGGTCGACTTGTTTTTGAAAATCGTCAGCAAAGTGGCTGACATAAGTCGAGCGAACCCGCCTTTCGGTAACGAAGAGTAATGCCACCATCACCACCACGATAGTCAAAGACATCGCGAGCATTAGTTTGGTCTGGAATCGCATTCTCTTTCTCATCAGGTCTGCTTACTCTGATGGAACACCGGTGGAGTCGACAGGTTTTACTTCGATTTCAGATATGCGATTGAGCAGCGAGGCAGCGGGGCTTCTTTTATCGATCCGGGTGTCTTCGTCGATCATGATGCTCTCGCTTACGGGTGAAGCTTTGACAGGCTTTTGGCCTGAACTGTTTTCGGCCAGGATACTGGCGAGTCCGGTTTGGACCTTGTCGGCAGTCTCCGGCAGTTGAGCTCTTAGCTCTTTCAGGGTGACTCGCTCAGCCAGAGTTTCCCCGGCATCGTTGCTTACCGTGAAAAATTGATTTTTTTCCCATACCAGGATTTGAATGTCGCGATCTGCATTTCTCAAAGTGACCACAGGTTGAGCGAGTTCACGGCCTGCTGTCGCTTCCGGATATTCCGGGGAAATGTTCCAGAAACAATAGGCCGAGACGATGGCGACGATGATTGGGATGAGGATAACAATTTTTGTTTTCATGGCATTTGCTGTTCAGCTACACAACATTACACCCTAAAAAGGGGGTGCCTTTCAATTTAAATTCGATTCACCTTGACGGTAGCAGGGGATTTGCTGAATTTGGAGGCGGTCCGGCTCCATTTTTCAGGACTAATAATTCTCCCACCCATGCAAAAGATCCGATTCGAGGAAGCAGCCAAATTGATTCGTAAGGAAGACGATCGCTATTCTCTGGATGGCTATCGCTTCCTGAGAGATGCGCTTGATCACACGGTGAAGAACCTCCGGGGTGAGGAGTTGGAAGAGCACCGCCATGTGAGCGGGCCTGAATTGCTTCAGGGAGTGGTGGAATATGCCTTAAAAGAATTCGGCTCGATGTCGGTCTCCGTCCTGCAGACCTGGGGTATTACCGCTGGAGATGACATTGGTGAAATGGTTTTCAATCTGATCAATGCCGGTGCCTTTGGGCGCTCGGAGGAGGACTCACCAGCGGATTTCAGGGATGTTCTCGATTTGCAGGCGGAACTGCTTGCGCCGTATCGCCCGAGTCGCAAGGTTTTGGCCAAAGACAATGGCAATGAAAACGAACCTCCTGCGAGAGGCAATCAACCAGCCAAATCCAGCGAAATTTGAGTGATTCAATCGACGCGCTGGAGTTTCCACGCAGCGACGCCCGGGTTTGGACTCTCTCCAATGGGCTGGAGCTGATCGTTAAAGAAGACCACTCGGCTCCCGTGGTCAGTTTGCAGGCATGGTGTCGTGCCGGAAGTATTCACGAAGGTCCCTGGCTGGGGGCAGGCATGTCTCACTACCTGGAGCACATGCTTTTCAAGGGGACGGGAAAACGCGACGCCTGTGAAGTCGCTCAGGCGGTTCAGGAGCAGGGTGGCTACATCAATGCCTACACTTCCTTTGATCGCACCGTCTACTGGATTGACGCGCCAACTTCCGGAGCGGAGACCTGTCTCGAAATTCTTTGTGACGTTGTTGGAGATGCTCAAATTCCGGAGGATGAATTTGAAAAAGAGAGGGATGTCATTCGGCGCGAGATCTCGATGGGGGAGGACAATCCGGATCAGGTTCTCAGTAAGATGCTGTTCCGGACGGCGTATGCAGATCATCCGGTCCGCTTCCCTGTGATCGGCCACCTTGAGTTGTTCAATCAACTGAGCCGCGATGATTTGTACAATTACTACCGCGAGAAATATTCGCCGGATAATCTGTTTATTGTTGTAGCCGGTGACGTTGATGGAGAGAAAATTCGCGAACAGGTCGAAGAATATCTTGGTGGCCTTGAGCGTCGACGCGGGGGAAGTCCTGTCTTGCCCGACGAGCGAAGGCAGATTGGAATCCGCAAGGATGAGCGCGAATTCCCCACTGACTTGCATCGTCTTCGACTGGCGTGGCCGACTGTCGATACCACCCACGAAGATGTTCCTGCTCTCGATTTGCTGGGAACAATTCTTGGCGGTGGACGGAGTTCGCGTTTGATTCAGGAGGTTAAGGAGAACCGTCAGCTTGCTCACTCCATTTCCTCCTATTCCTATACTCCTGCATTTTCAGGATTGTTCATGGTCAGTTGCGATACGGATTCCGAACGAACAGGAGAAGCTGAAATCGCTATTTTTGAAGAACTGGAGAAAGTGAAGCTCGATGGAGTCAGCGAAGCCGAGCTGGAGAAAGTAAAGCGGCAGGCACTCAGTTCGCAGTTTTCTACACTTACCGATGTAAGAGGTCAGGCTTCCGATCTGGGATCGAATTGGCTCACAACGCGGAATCTGGATCTGACTCGCGACTACGTTCGGGATATTCAAAGCGTAAGCTGCAGCGATATACAGGCTGTTGCTCAAAAGTATCTTTCGGCGGATACCTTTACCCGGGTGAGTCTGGCTCCGGCGGGGCAAGAGAAAAAAGTTCAATCGGGAGGAACCGGGAAACGGTCTGAGGATTTTCGGAGAGTAGAGCTGGAAAACGGAATGACCGTTCTCTTGCTTGCTGATCATCGTGTTCCATTTGTACAGGCGAACGGTGTTTTCCGGGGAGGGCTGCTGGCCGAGTCGCCGGAGAAAAACGGAATCACGCGCCTCATGGGGCGTTTGCTGACCAAGGATACTGCCAATAGAACATCCGAGGAAGTTGCCGATGCAATCGAGTCAGTCGGTGGGGGGATTTCCGGCAGCTTTGGCAACAATTCATTCGGCGTTTCGTCGGGAGCGATGCGGACCGATCTCGATCTTGTTGTGGACCTGCTGGGTGATGCCTTGATCCGTCCATCTTTTCTGGAAGAGGTGGTGGAAAAAGAAAAAGGATTTCAAATGGCCGGCATCAAAGCGGAGAAGGACCGACCTTTTTCTGTAGCCATCAAGCAGCTGCGCCGGGAAATTTACGGAGATCATCCCTACGGCCTCGAAGGAAGTGGTACGGAGGAGACGGTCGGCAATATCACTCGTGAAGATCTGGTTGGCTTCCGTGATCGCCTCGTCAAAGGAGGTAACGGAGTTCTCGGAGTTTTCGGCGATCTTGATATCGACAGAACGGAGGAGTTGGTTCGCGCCAAATTTGAGGGAGACATGCAATCAGGTGAACGTGAATTCACCGGCGCCCGAAATTTTTCGCTACCGGAAAAATACGGGCAAACGGTTGAACTCAAACACGAGAAGGAGCAGGCCATTCTGCTGGTCGGATTTCGAACGGTCGACCTGACTCATCCAGACAATCCTGCTTTGGAGATGATTGACGAAGCCTGTAGTGACATGGCGTCACGGATGTTTATTCGGATTCGTGAGGAACTCGGGCTGGCCTACTCGGTTGGCGCCTCAAGAATCCAGGGGCTGGAACCCGGTAGTTTGCTCTTCTACGTTTCGACGGCTCCGGAAAAACTGGACCTTGTGCAGTCGAATCTACTCGATGAAATTTACAAAATTCCTTCGGAAGGTTTGGAGGAGCAGGAATTCAAACGCGCCCAGTCGTCATGGCTTGGTCGCGAAGCGATTCATCTGCAGGGCGCCCGCGAACTAGCCAACGTCGCCACAATTGACGAACTGGTCGGTCTCGGATGGGACAATTACCGGAAAGCCCCCGATGAAATGAAATCGCTGACTTTGGAGGAGATCCAAACGGTCGCCGCGAAATATATCCGCGAAGAGAATCAGGTGATCGTGCGTTTGACGCAGTGATAGGAGTTGCCACTGGCTGAACGAATCAAGCCTGTTGGCCGATCGCATGCACGCTCTTGAAAAACTCGATCCGCTCACTTGGATCGGTAATGACCATGAATAGAGAGGATACGGTCTAAATCTTGAGATACTTTGGTTGCGGCACGCGCAACAACAGGCCCCTTCCTGGAGGCACTTGTCAGCTGCATCAAGGGCTCAAGCGTTTTGCCATCTAAATCGACAGTGAATTTCACGATTCACTGTCGATCTGATTGTGACGAGTTCAGCGCTTAGAAAAATTACTTCTTAGCTTCCGCTTTCTCTTTTTCAGCTGCTGCTGCGGCTTTTTCTTTTGCTGTTTCAACACCACCGATACCGGGAATCTGGGACACACCCGGGACAGAGACAGGAGCCGGCTCATATTTTTGAGTCCAGTTCATGGCTTTCTCGTTTGGAAAGAAATCCTCTTCGGCTTTCATCGCATCTTCCCAGGTGATCTCGCGGCCGGTGTGAGCTGACATCCGTCCCATGATGGCCATCATTGAGCTGTGGATCATGCGGGGGCCGTCGTTGATATGTTCGCCGGAACGAATCGAGGCGAAGAACTCATCGTGCTCGACCTGATACATGTTTGCTTCACCAGAACGAGGCGGGCGGTGGGACCAGACCGTCTCGTTGTTGTTGTCGACGATCAAAGGATCTTTTTTGAGGATACAGGTCCCCTTAGTACCGCGGATATAGTCGGCGTTTTCATTGAAACAGCCTGGCGCTTTCCTTGAAGCAAGATGGCACCACGTGTTGTTCGGATACTCGTAAGCGATGTGGTAATGGTCAAAAATGTTTCCATCTCCAACCTGGGGAGCTCCCAAACCTCCAGTGGCGCGGCAGCGAATGGGGTTTTGATCACCCATGACCCAGCCGATCTTGTCGATGCTGTGGACCGCTTGTTCGACGAGGCCACCTCCGCCGAGCCAGGTGTAATTGTACCAGTTACGGATTTGCCATTCAATATCGCTCATTCCATCGGTGCGAAGGGAAGGATCGAGGTGTGGTTTTGAGTGGTTGGAATAGTAGGTGGCGTAGACGCTGGTCACATCACCGATGACGTCTTCTTCCATGATTTTTCTGTATGCGACGCGACGGCTGGGATGATAGCGCCAGCAAAACCCGGCAACGATGGAGATCGGCTTCCCTTCTGCCATGTCGAGTGTTTCGTATACGTGGCGGACTCCGGCGGCATCAACGGCCATCGGCTTTTCGGCAAAAACGTGTTTACCGGCTTCCACAGCGGCTCGCAAGTGGAGCGGACGAAATCCCGGGGTTGTGGTCAGAAGAATGACATCCACATCAGAATCCAGAACACGCTTGTAGGCGTCCAGTCCCACGAATTGTCTTTCGGGGGGAACATTGAATTTCCCTTCAAGTTTCTTGTTCTTGTTCAGGGTTGTCAGAGACTTGTCGATGCGATCCTGAAACACATCTGCTACTGCGTAGAGCTCGACATTGTCATCAGCGGAGAGAGCCTGGGCTGCTGCACCGGTTCCTCGCCCACCTGTTCCGACGAAACCAATTTTCAGCTTTTTGTTGGGATCAACACCCGCACCTTTGGCTGCGCCGGCGAACGCGGTAGCTGCGGCAGTCGCACCCGCAGCAGTCCTCATAAAATTCCGGCGGTCAAATTCGTTCTTTTTGTTGGGCTTTTTCTTCATGATCGTAAAAATTGCAAAAGATTGTGGAACTGGAAAACGAACCAGAAACGTCAAATCATAGCAAGGTGAATTCCTTTACGCAATCAGGCTTGCGCAGACAGTGAAGGAAGTGAAAGAGTGCTTGTAATCGATTGGATTGCAAAAGGGGGAATCAGGATCATGAACTGCATCACAAAAACTTTTCAAAAATCTGTAAGGGTTGTTTTGTTCGGAGTAATCCTTGCCGGATTGGGCGGAAATGCTTTTGCCCACAAGGTTTCGTCAGTTTCTGCGATCGTGAATATTGACACGAAGACGCAGACTTACGAAGTGAACGCGGCGATGGATGTTGAGCGGAGCGAGGATGAAGCGCTCAACGATGCGATCAGTCCTGAAGAGGCGGCGCGCACTTTTGCCGAGGATTATCTGATCATTCAATTCGACAAAGTGGATCAAGATCCAAAGTTGAAAATTGATATGCTCGTCGCAAGTGACGAAAACACTCCCGAGGAATTGCAGCGGCAGCAGATCATGACGACCCTCTCCGGACCAATTCCGGAGGATGCGAAGGAATTTCTGATGTATCTCGATCCCAACTGCCCCATGGCGGTGGTGATGGTGATCATCAAGGATAAAAAGCCGGCCCGTCGCATGCAGGTTGTGCTCGCCGGGGAGTTCAGTCGTCCGGTCAATGTCGAACCAGTCGTTGACGGGGATCCCTTCAAGCAGGCTGGCAGCGAAAAGGGAGAAAAGTCCAAAGGTGATGCCCCCGATTCCATTCTTCCAGCGTCCGATGGCCCAGAAGCCGGTGCATTCCGTGCCGGGTGGACGACGTTTTTTGAAAAAGGTTTAATCAATATCGGAATCGTTTTGGCGATCCTTTTGATGTCGCTTTCCCTGAAACCTGTGAGCTCCCGACTGACCGCTCTGGTAATCAGTCAGAGTCTTGGCGTTTCGCTGGCCGCTTTCGGATTCATACCATCCCCGGATTGGTTGATACTTGTGATTGGAGGTGGACTAACGGTTCTCGCATTGAGTGCCATGATTTCGAAGAATCTGAACGCTGTTCGAATTGCTCTGATTCTCATTGTCGGTGGATTCCAGGGAGTCTTCCTGACCCAGTTACTTCCGTTTCGTCGCCTTTTCGGGGAAGGCGAAATGATGCAGGTCGGGCATTTGATCGGTTTTCATCTCGGAGTCGAAGTCGCTCAGTTGCTTGTCGCAGTGGTTGCTGCAGCCCTTTTGCTAATACTCAGCCGCTACGAGGGATACCGGAAGATTGTGGTTCCTGCTCTGGTTGCTGTACTGGCAGGATACGGATTGTTCCTCGTCGGTAGCGAAATTTTTTAGATTTTCGCATTCGACAAAAGTGGAAATCAGCTGCTGAATGGGACCGTCTTGACACGGACACAACATAGAACCATCAGCAGATGGCGGGGAGCCCGCGCGCTTATCCGTTTCGCAATGCTGTGCCTGCTCATCTCACAAAGTGGTTGTGTTTTGAATCAGGTAAAGAAATCCGATTCCGGCGCAATGGTCGACGGAGTTCCCGGGCACTGGGTGGGCGGACGTTTTCATTTGGATGGGAACAGCGTTTCCGGATGGCTTTCGGATTTCAACAGTCCCTTGCTGAAAGAGCTCGCAGAAGAAGCTGTCAGCAGGAATTACAATCTCGCAGCAACCCGGTCTCGGATTGCCCAGGCTGCCGAAAGAGCGGGGATCGCGGGTGCTGACCGGTTGCCCACGGTCGATTCCAGCGTCAACACTTCCCGGTCTCAAAATTTACGCGGAGCTGCGTTTCAAACGGTCCGCGCTAACAACTTTAATTTTAACCTCGATGTCTCATGGCAACCGGATCTGTGGGGGAGGGTCAAGGATTTGCGCGACTCGCAACTGGACCTTCTCACTGCGGAAACGAACGCCTACCACTGGGCGCGCCTTTCCCTCGTCGCAAATGTCGTAAAGACTTCCCTGGAAATCGTTGAATCCCGCGAGCAGGTGGCCCTTTCCCGGGAGAATCTTGTGAGCCTTGAGAAGACTCTCGATATTCTCGATAACAAGCTGGAAGCCGGCGATGCCGATGACCGCACCGCTCTAGACATCAGTTTGAGTCGCGCAGACATCGCCCGGGCAAAGTCGAATATTCTCGTGGAGCAACGTCAGGCCGACGCCTCAGGACGGACATTGGAGGCTTTTCTCGGTCGATATCCGAAAGGAAAAGTAGAAGAGCTGAAAAGGCTTCCGGGTATCACGCGCAAGATTCCGGTGGGGCTTCCTTCAGAGCTGCTGCTCCGTCGTCCCGATCTGATCGAAGCCGAGTATAGGGTCGATTCCCGACTGAAAGAACTGTCGGCCAGTCGTAAGGCATTGCTTCCCACCATTCGAATTACCGGCGGATCCGGAACCAGCACCACAGACGAGTTTGGTGATCTGTTTGATATTCAGAACATGGTCTGGAATATTGGACAGAACCTGGCGCGTCCGCTCTACCAGGGAGGACGGCTTAAAGCAGATGTCCGGCTGAGTCAGGCGGAACTCGATGAGATCGCCAGCGCCTATGGGGATACCGCCCTAACAGCATTCCGCGAAGTGGAAACCGCCCTCGCTGCCGAGTGGTATTTTGTGCAGCAAGTGGCTGCTTTGGAGGAAGCCTCCCGGGAGGCAGGTTTGGCGTCTGATCTCAGCCAGAGCCAATATGAGAGGGGGCTCATAGAAATAATTACTTTCTTAGAAAGTCAGCGCAGGGAGTTCGATGCGCGAAGTTCACTGATCGGAGTGAAGCTTATGCTCCTTCAAAATCGGGTGGATTTGTATCTGGCGCTCGGCGGCGATTTTGATCATCCCGTCGTGAGCAAGTAGCGAGCCGTTTTTTCTTTACCGGTTCGACAACTCGTCGCAGGCTATCGGACATGAAATCTTTGTTGGCTGTTATTCTCCTGCTCTTTGCATTTTGTCCCTTTATCAAGGCCGACGAAAACCGACTCGTGATTGGAGCCGAGGGGAATAAAGCTCTCGCCATCGTCGATCCCGCTGATGGGAATAAAGTCCTGTGGAGCTATGATCGAAACGGTCCGGTTCATGATTTGCACCTGCTCGATAGCAATCACTTCATCACTCAGAATGGTGGCTGGCTGAAAATCGAAGAGATCGGTCTCGATAAAAAAGTCGCCTGGAAATACGACGCATCGAAGCAGAATCGTTCGCCGGCAGATTCCAAGAGGATTGAAATCCATGCCTTCCAGCGGCTTGCAGATGGCTCGACCATGATTGTGGAGTCTGGTACCAGCCGTATTATTGAAGTGGACGCCGAGGGCAAGCTTCTCAAGGAAATTTCCCTCGAAGTCGACAAGCCCAGTCCGCATTCCGACACTCGCCTCGTCCGGAAATTGGAGAACGGTCATTACCTTGCCGCTCACGAAGATATGCAGTCGGTGAAAGAATACGATGCTTCCGGGAAAGTTGTCTGGCATTATCCGGTTCCGCTTTTCGGAAAAAAGCCCGCCGGAGGTCACGGCCCCGAAGCATGGGGAGGACGTTGTTTTTCTGCGTCAAAAACGAAAGAAGGGAACTACCTGATCACGACGGGAAACGGGCACAGTGTCATCGAAGTGACTCCGGAAAAAGAGATCGTCTGGCATTTGCAGCAGAGTGATCTGAAAGACATCACTCTTGCCTGGGTCACCAATGTGCATCAGTTGGATAACGGGAATCTCATTGTCGGCAACTGCCACGCCGGGCCGGAGAATCCCCAGCTTTTCGAGATTACAAAGGACAAAGAAGTCGTCTGGACCTTCACCGACTTTAAAAATTTCGGAAACGCGCTCGCGAATACGCTGGTGATCGACGGTGACAGAGCGATTGCGCTGCGAAAGGCTTTAAAGTAGTCACCTTTCTATTGGGTTCGGGTATTCGACGCTAAAAGTTTCGATTCGACTCTCTTGAGAGTTCGATTGCACCCTGTTGAACCCGCAGAGCATGGCGCGAACTCGCAAGGCTGTTTAATAGATTTTCATTCGGGATGCCTGACTGTGGGCAGGTAGCCAATGCTTCGATTTGTTTCATCTCTCATTTTCTGTTTTTCGATACTGCCTCTGGTGGCATCGGATTCGGATCATTGGGCATTTCGGCCGATCGGGAATCCGCCGGTTCCAGTGGTGAAAAGTGTGGGGCGGGTAGCGAGTCCTATCGACGCATTTGTTTTGGCAAAACTGGAAGCCGCCGGATGGAACCTTTCAGATTCGGCTGCTCCTCAGCTCTTGCTTCGAAGGCTGCATCTGGACCTCACTGGATTGTTGCCCACTTCGGAAGATATCCATGCTTTCGAAAATGGCTGGAAAGCCGATCCGAAGAAAACGTATACGGCAAAGGTGGATGAACTTCTGGCCTCTCCTCATTTCGGAGAGCAATGGGCCCGGCACTGGCTCGACATTGCCCGCTACGGGGACAGCGACGGGTATCTTGGCGACACCCTGCGTCTCTGGGCCTGGGTGTATCGCGACTGGGTGATCGACTCAGTGAATCAGGATCAACCATACGATCAATTTTCGATTGAACAGCTGGCCGGTGATCTTTTGCCGAATCCCTCACAAAGTCAGAAGATAGCGACCGGGTTTCACCGGAATAACCTGAAGAATACCGAGGCAGGTCTCGACAAGGAACTGGCCCGGACGAAACAGGTGGTGGATCGTGTTGCGACAACGGGGAACGCCTGGCTCGGCCTGACGGTGGCCTGCGCAGAATGTCATGACCACAAGCATGATCCGATTTCGCAGCGCGAGTTCTTTGAGCTTTATGCGTTTTTCAACAATACGAAGGACTCGGATATATCCATCAAGCTGGCCAAGGACTGGCCGCTTCCGAAGCCGGCGAAAAAGAAAGACGACAAGAAAAAAGATGAGCCTGTCGTTCCCAAGGCGCAAACGCTGGTGAGTCTCAGTGAGAAAGAGTTTCGAAAAACTCATATTCATATTCGCGGGGATTACTCGCGGCCGGGAGAAGAGGTGTCTTCAGCGACGCCAGCTGTTCTTCATGAGTTCCCGGAAGGGAAGCGAGACCGCTTGTCGTTCGCAAATTGGCTTTTTTCAGAAGAAAACCCGCTGACTTCCCGGGTGGTGGTGAATCAGATCTGGCAGCAGCTTTTAGGATCGGGAATCGTCTCAACTCCGGATGATTTTGGGACGCACGGAAATCCGCCGAGTCACCCTGAGTTGTTGGATTGGTTGGCGACAGACTTTCGGAATTCCGGCTGGTCCCGCAAGAAGCTGATTCGTCAGATTGTGATGTCCTCGACTTATCAACAGTCGTCGGTGAATCGTCATCCGGATCGCCCTAATGAACTCTTGTGGCGTCAGAACAGTTTTCGGGTGAATGCGGAGGCAGTGCGGGATATTCACCTTGTCGCGAGTGGGTTGTTCACGCCGACGGTGGGCGGCCCGTCAGTGTATCCTCCGCTTCCGGAGTTTGTGACAGCGGTGGGGCGCAGCGTGAAGTGGCCGGAGAGCAAGGGGCCAAATCGCTACCGGCGGGGGCTATATATTTTTCTGAAGCGAACCGTGATGTACCCGATGCTGACGACTTTTGATGCGCCGGATACGAGCGTTTCGTGCAGCCGAAGGGAAATGACGAACACTCCGATGCAGGCTTTGACTTTACTGAACGATCCTGTGTTTTTTGAATGTGCCGAAACGCTGGGGCGTGAATTGCATGCGACCCATCAGGATAATGTTGAAGCGGCGATTGAGGATGTTTTTCAGAGATGTCTCAATCGCGAGCCGTTTCCCGGGGAAGTGGCGACGCTGAGTTCGGCGCACCACGATCTTTTGCAATCGGCGAAAGACCCGGAGCTGGCGATGATCGCAACTGCGCGAGTCGTCATGAATCTCGACGAATTTATTACCCGTGATTGATCCCGCACAGTTTTACGAAATGAGTTCGCGTCGTCGATTCCTCTCTTCAGGGATCGGTTCGCTGGCGCTTGCGTCGATGCTGCGGGAAGATGGTCTGCTTGCGGAGGATTCTTCGTTTCAGGCTCCGCATTTTGCGCCGAAAGCAAAGCGTTGCATTTATCTCTTCATGGAGGGCGGGCCGAGTCAGATGGATCTGTTCGATCCGAAGCCGAAGCTCAATGAGCTCGACGGTCAGCCCATGCCGGAATCGCTTTTGGAAGGAGTGAAATTTGCTTTTACCCAAAAGGAAAGCGCACGTCTTCTGGGAAGTCCGCGAACCTTTCAGAAATACGGTCAGTGCGGAATGGACATGTCCGATTTGCTCCCGCATTTGTCGAATCATGCCGACGATATTGCCCTGGTGCGTTCGATGTATTGCGATCAATTCAATCATTTGCCGGGGCAGTTGTTAATGCTTACGGGAACGCCGTTTCGCGGATGGCCGACTCTCGGTTCCTGGTTGAATTACGGACTCGGGAGCACCTCGCGTGATTTGCCGGGATATGTCGCGATGACAACGCTAGGTCGAGGATTACCCGGGGGAGCGGCGAGTTGGTCGAGTGGGTTTTTGCCTTCGAATTATTCAGGGGCCTTGTTTCGAAACGAGGGAAGCCCGGTTTTAAATTTGGCCAATCCGGATGAGATATCTCCGGAAATGCAGAAGCGGACCATCGATGCCGTCAATGAGTTGAATCGTCAGCGCTACGGTGAAGTGGCGAATCCTGAGATTGCGAGTCGGATCAAAAACTACGAACTGGCCTACCGGATGCAGTCGGCTGCGCCGGAGCTGATCGATCTTTCTGACGAGTCGGCTGCCACTAAAGAAGCCTACGGATTGGATCGGGTGGACAAGACCGGATTTCAGGCGTCCTATGCGCGGAACTGTTTACTGGCGAGACGACTTGTTGAAAGGGGAACGCGGTTTGTGACTTTGTTTCTTTCGACCTGGGATCAGCACAGCAAGCTGGATTCGGAACTGGCGACGAACACGAAAATTTCAGATCAGCCGGTGGCAGCACTTTTGCAGGATTTAAAGGATCGCGGATTGCTCGACGAGACCCTGGTTGTTTGGGGCGGAGAGTTTGGACGGACTCCGCTCGGGGAGAACCGATCAGGATTTAAGACTGTGACCGGCAGGGATCATCATCCGTATTCCTTTAGCATGTGGATGGCCGGCGGCGGGATCAAAGGTGGCCAAACACTGGGAACGACGGATGATATTGGCTGGGGTGTTGAGGAGGATCCGGTGCATGTGCACGATCTCCATGCAACGATTTTACACTTGTTTGGATTCGATCACGAGGAGCTGACCTATCGGTTTCAAGGTCGCGATTTCCGACTGACTGATGTCCACGGGAAAGTGGTGCAAAAGCTATTGGCGTGAGGTGGGAAGCTCACCCGCCGAGGTTTCTGGGGGGCTCCCGGCGAAAGAGTGATCACGTGGCTTGTGCGGTCGGTCTCACGAGAATGTCTGTCACTTCCGCTGTCGCAGGCATCGTGAGTTGATGCAAGACGAGATCAGCAATCTCTTCGGGCTGCAGAATTTGATATCCGATCGATTCGTATTTTGCCTGCGCGTTGTCGCTCGATTGAAAATACTCGTCGAGTAATTCCGTATCCACAAAGCCAGGCGAGATACATCCTACCCGAGTCATATTTCCTTCTAATCGCAATTCCTGTCTCAAGCCTTCAGTCATGGCGCGGACCGCAAATTTAGTGGCGGAATAGAACCCGCCGCGACCGGGAACACGGTGTCCTGACATGCTGCTCAGATGAATGATGTGCCCGCCGGACTCTGGAAAGTATTGCAGCGCTTCGCGAGTGATCTGAGCAAGTGCCAAAACATTGACCTGCAACATATCCGTCCAGTCGGAAGTCGCTCCGTTAATCAGGCTCGCCTGTCGGGCAATTCCGGCAGAGTTGATGAGAATGTCGAGGCCACCCATTTCGTAGTTCGCTTTTTTCACTGCGGCGATGAGTTGGTCTTCGTCGGAGAGATCGGCTGCGCAAACGGTGGCGTTTTTTAATTCGTCCGCGACTTCGCGAAGCCGGTCTTCCCGTCGGGCGCAGAGGGCGACTGCACATCCCTGAGCATCGAGGGCCCGGGCAATGGCTCTCCCGATTCCGCTGGAAGCTCCGGTAACAAGGGCGCGTTTTCCTTTGAGGGAGGTGGAAGGATTCATAAAAAAGTTTTTTGAAGAAGAGGAGGCGGGCCGTAAGCTAACTTGTGAAATCTTTTCCATTCAAGCTAGGTATTTTCTTTCTCGCACTCACCGTTTCGATGTCGGGTCGCGCTGAGGACTGGCCGCATTTTCTGGGGCCAAAGCAGGATCTTCACAGCGCCGAGACAGGGGTGGATCTAAATTTCCCCGAAACAGGTCCAAAAATTCTCTGGGAAATTGAAAAAGGAAAAGGGCATGCCGGGCCTGTGATCTCTGATGGGAAGGTGGTATTTATTCATCAGCTCGACAGCAAGGAGGAAGTTCGCTGTGTCAAAGCGGAAGACGGAACAACGATCTGGAAGCACGACTATGCGGTGGATGTCGCCCAGAGCTACGGGATTTCTGATACGCCCCGGTCGAGTCCGGTGATCGATCTGGAGACGAAACAGGTTTTTACTCTGGGGAATGACGGTGACCTGATTGCCTTTGATTTGGCGTCCGGCAAAATTAAATGGCAGTTGAAGCTTCCGAAAGAGTTTGGGCCCTCGCCTTTGTTCTTTGGATATGGCGGCTGCCCTCTGGTATACAAAGACAAGGTCATCGTCAATGTGGGAGCCGAAGGAGCTTGTGTGGTAGCTTTTGACAAAAATTCCGGCGTGGTAAAATGGAAGACGGCTCACGAGTGGAACGGCAGCTACGCTTCACCAGTGATCGGTCAAGTGAATGGCGAAGATCGCGTTTATGTCATGGCAGGTGGAATGGTGAAACCTCCGCACGGCGGATTGCTTTGCTTGAATCCTGCAGATGGTAAAATTGACGATTCATTTGCCTGGCGATCGACTAATTTTGCGAGCGTGCTGGGTGCCTGTCCTGTGCCTTGTGGGCCGAACCGGGTATTTATTACGGAGGACTACGGACTTGGCGGAGCGATGATCCAACTGGATTCCGATTTTAAAATGCGAGTTGTCTGGCAGTCGGCTGAGTTCGGTTGTCAGTTTCAGACTCCGATTTATCACGAGGGAATGCTTTACGGTTTCGGTGGCAATGGTGGATTGATGGTTGGCTTTGACGTGAATACCGGCCGGATGATGTGGAACGAGGCTTTTTACAAGACGACGATTCCCTGGAAAGGGCGCGACATTCCGATTAGTCTCGGGCACGCTCACCTCGTTCATGTCGACGGCGCATTTCTTTGTATCAGTGAAAACGGCTCCTTATTAAGGATGAAGTTGGGTCAGGGCGGTTTTGAAATCCTGGCAAAAGCCCGCCTTTTTTACGCTCCGGAAACCTGGGCTCCACCGGCAATCAGTGACGGAAAGCTATTCATCAATCAGAATGAAATGGAATCGCGGATGATTTGCTACGACGTCAGCGGAAAGTGACTTGGACAAAGGAAAAGGCCGAGGAACTTTCGTTCCGCCGGCCTTGTGGTTCCTTGCAATTGGTGGTGTAAAAATGGTGGATTAAGAAATGCTTCTTGTCCAGGTGCGCCAGGTTCCGTTGGAGTAAGTGTCTTTGTAAGTCACTACGGTTACGTGGTAGTAGAAGGCTTTGCCGCAGTGGTCATAGCGCACTTTGCGGACACAGTGGCGATTGATTTCGCAGGTGCTGACTTTGTAAACTTTTGGTGGGCAATAGTTGTTGCTCTTGTAAACGACAGGGCGGCAGTGGTTTCCCGCTTCAGCAGGGGCGACTCCGACGAACATTGCGGTTCCGGCGATCAGGGCGGCGATAAGTAGTTTTTTCATGATTTCAGATTCTATATTTTAATTTTGAAGATTGGGCCCGTAGCGTCTCTGCTCTGTCGGCTCCTGGTTTCAT
>CAJXQE010000050.1 GCA_913058215.1 uncultured Verrucomicrobiales bacterium | reverse complement strand
TCTACACTATCCTCTTCGTCGGCAGCGTCAGATGTGTATAAGAGACAGGCCCCGTAGCTTTCTCCCTCATCATGTCCTGTTTATTTTCGATTTCCCGATGCGTTCGCATCGCCCTTTTGATTTCTGTCCTTTCCCTGGTCTGTCTTTCAGGGTCTTACGCAGAGCGGCCCATCGTCGGATATGTTCGTTTTGATTGCCTTGGAGGCGTGGAAAGTCAGGACACAGTCATATCAGTGCAGTTCCATCGTCCCCCTTCCCTGATCGGGCGAGCATCCAATGTGTCAGCGATTGCCGGTGAGACCACCCTTGCGATTCAAGACGCAGGTTTTCTGGCCGATAGTTTTACCGGAGTTCCCCATTACGCCATCGTCACCAGTGGGACTGCGAGAGGGCAGTTTTTCAACGTGAGTTCCAACTCTACTACAGAAGTGGTGATCGATACGGGCAGCGCCACTCTGGCAGGCCTCGCCGCCGGCGATTCGCTGATGGTGATTCCTCATTGGACTCTGAACACCCTGTTCCCTCAGGCGACTCAGACAGCACTGCACGAAAGCACCGGGGCTCTTCCAAGTCAGCGCCAAACGGAATTGCATTTTTTCGATGTCTCCAGCAAGGGGATTGAGCTTTCTGCAGATAGCGTTTATTTCGTCACTTCCACCGGTTGGAAGCAGGTGGAAAAAGGATACCCTTCAGCCAATGATGTCGTGATCCCTCCAGGCTCAGCAATGATAGTTCGACATCCTGCAGGCGCAGCAAGCACCGAGTTCCACGCCTATTCTCACGTCTTGCAAAGCGACTTCGCCCTCAGCCTCGAAGCGGACGCACTGGTGACCATGGACCGAACCGTGTCGCTGGCACGACCCGTTCCTGTAACTTTAGAAAATCTGGATCTGGATTCAGTTTTTGAAGAAAGCGCGACCAGCAATCCCGGTGACCGGAAAGATGAGTTGCTCGTTTTCTCTACAACGAGTGGCGCAATCAATACTCTCCCAACGACCACCTATTTCCGGACGAGCGGCAGCTGGGTTTTGGACGACAACAACACCTACCCCAACGCTAACACTGATGAAATTTCAGCCGGAGCGGCCATGGTTATCCGCAAAGCTCCGGATGGCAGTGGGTCGTCCATGATCTGGCTGAACACTGCGCGTTACTGAACTGAATTCTCCCCTCCCTTCTTGTTCCCATGAAATTTTTCTCCTACACCCTGATCGCCTGCCTCCTCGGGTTTGTCACCAATGCTCATGCAACGGTGACCGTCGAAATCGCAATTGGCTCGCTACCTGATATCAGTTCCGGCAACGCCGGGATTCTCGTCGCCGACATTGCCCGAAACGGTTTTCAATCCCCACAGGAAGGCGTCCTCATTGCCGCTGGAAATTCTGTAGGGCCTACCGATGATTTAATTGTCGGTGTCTTCGCAGCGGAATCCGGTTCGCACTGGGACGGTGGAGTCGGGTTCAGTGGAATTCTCCCGGCAACTGATCTTGAGGACCTCGGCCTGACAGAAGGTACTCCTTTGAAATTTTACTGGCTGCCTGGAAAAAATCCGGGCCAGGTCGTAGCCGCCGGCGAAGTGTGGCACTGCTTTCGCGAGGACTCTGCCGGCGCCAGTGGTGGAACCATCGGGCTGCTTGCTCCTGACAATTACGGAGTCTTCCGAATTTCCCAACTCACGACCGATCTGGGTGGAGATTTCGACTCTTCCAATCCTGCCAACAGCGGGGATTATGAAACCGACGGCGCTTATGGAATCGCTTCCAATGTGACCGCTACCCTCGTCACCGCGGACAACATTGAAGTGTCTTGGGGAGCCGTGGCGGGAGCAACGGGTTACAGAGTCTACCGCGGAACTTCTCCGGACTTTGCGAGTGCTTCGCTTCTCCAAACCACTTCCGATTTATCTTTCGTCGACATCGGAGTTGGTACCGGGGAATACTACTACTGGATCGAAAGTGATTTTGGCGCGGGGTCTTCTTTAGCGTCTCTGCAAAATGCACCCGCCAGCACCACATTCTCTTCCCCCGATCTTACGATCGGGAAAAACGGTTCTCAGAAAATCGGACTGGGCGTTATCAGTACGAATCCCAATGCACAGCGCCTGAAGATTCTGGTTCGCAAACGAAAAACCGGCCGCGGATTCAGTTTTCTGAACAACCAGGGAACCAAGTCTGGCTCTCTACTGCTTGGTGGTAGCCGCGGAAACAGTAAATTTAAGATGACCTACATTCGAATGACGTCCCCCGGCGCGAATATTACCGGAGCCGTCCGGGTAAACGTTTACCAAAGCCGGGAACTCGCTCCAGGTGAAAGCGAACTCGTGCGTATCCAGGTGAAGCCCACCGCCCGCCTTAAAGATCGCCGCGGCAAGTACAGAGTGAATTTGACAGGACGACATGCTTCCCTTGTATCTGAAAGAGACACCGTTCGACTCGAAGTGACTCGAAAGCCGTAGCAGGGAAGGATTCCTGTCACCATGCCCCCCTTTTCATGCCTGAGAACTGGCGCTGCAGTGCTATGTTTTCTTTCTTCGTTCTCCGTCACTGCATTTGCCTGGGATGGAAGTGAAATCGATTTCCCCGGGGAAGGCAATGCCTGGTCATTGACCGGGAATTCGGCGAAATACACCGGCCCCGACGGAAGCACCGAATGGTTTCGCTACACCCTGACAATGCCGCAATCCTATGCGGACTACGAATTTAAAATGGTATCGGGAAATAACTTCAGCCAGTCCTACGGAGGCAATGTCATTTTCCAAACCAACTCGCTCGATATTCTCTACTACGGAAGTAGCCAGGCAAACGCAAAGCTCGGACCAGTCACTTCCGGAAAGCGATATGTCTTTACCACAAAAAATCCCGGCCTTTCTGACACCTATATCAGTGTGCAGGAACTCGACAACGACCCGGTGACGATTTCATCGACCTCCCGTGACAGCACCAGCGGACTCATCACCGTAAACTTGTCCGGCGCCCCCTCACCCCAGGAAAAAGTTTACATCCGTTACTCCGACGATGGCTTCGGACACTGGGCTGTAGTCGAAGCGGATGTAACAGGAAGCACGGCTACCACTTCCATTCCCGAGATTAAGGACGGTCGATCCTATCATTGGTACGCTCTCACTTCGACGGTGACCCGCGACAAATTCTACAACGGTTTTGCGGTGGACTCCAACTCCCTGGCCTGGGACAACAACAGCGGCGCCAACTTTGCCTTCACCACTCCGGATCGAATTACAGACTTCACAGTCAATGAATCCTCCGGGGCCTATCAAACCACCAAGTTTTTCATCGATGAAATCGCCGGTGACACCGAAGCGGTGAATGTGTCGGTGACTTTAAATGCCGGTGCTGCTCCATCAGATGTCGAAGTAGTGACCAATTTGAATCGTCGGGACAAGGCGGATCAAGATGGAAACAGCGACGGGATCGAAGACGGGATTGTTTTACCGCCACGGGATTTGGTTGGTCAAAACGACAATCACTATTTTCGAGCCTACCCGATGGCACTGAATGGCGGAAACTACGAGGCCGTTTTGTCAGCAGCAAAAACGGGTGCCTACCGGGCAACGGTGCGCTACCGGATGAGCGCCTCGCAGCCGTGGAACTATTATCGCGGCCGCCCTCTGCCAGCCTACGGAGGGGAGGATCACGCCATTGTTGTCTCACCGAAGAAAACGCTGGAGATGACTTTGTATGAGATCAATCCACTGACAGTTGAAGCAACAGCTGACAGCGAAGCAGGTCGATCCACATTTGTTGACTTGCTGAGTTCATCTCAAGGTGACTCCGACGGCTCCGATCCCGTGAATCTGGATTATTTCAACGACCTCCAGGTTAACTGCCTCTGGTTCCAGCCAATCCATCCGACCGGTGCTGAAGGCGTCGAGATCGATTCCGGAACGAGCAACCCTTATGTTCCCGGCAGCCCTTATGCTTCCAAAGATTTCTTCGCGGTGAATCCCTTTCTCGGAACCGACAACACCAGCGCCAGTGCGCTCTCTGAATTCCAGAGCTTTGTTACAAACACCGACAGCCACAGCGGCTCCGTAGGTACTATCAATGTGATGCTCGACTTTGTTGCCAATCACACCGCCTGGGACGGAATCTATGGTCAGGGAGGAGTAGACCTCGGCCTCACTGCAACGGCAACGGACCGGCTGCCGGTTAGCTGGTTTGCCCGCGGTGAAAATTACGGTCTACCAGCCCGTTTTCACACGGATCCAAACAACACGGACATTGGCAGGGCGCCGGATCGTCATGATTTTGGAAAGTTCAATGATGTCAGCGAATTGAACTACGGACGCTATTCTGCCCTGGTTCAATTGCAGGACGGATCACAGATTAATCAGTATAGAAACGAGGAGGATCTTCTCGAGGCCGGCAGCCTCACCGATGAAGTCATCGATCTGTGGCGTTACTTCGGCTACTATCCGGAGTATTGGCTCAACCAGTCCGGTCACGCCCTGACAAATAGCTCCAATTCGGATCCGGCGTTGAGATTGGCAGAGGATGACAAAGGTATCGACGCGCTGCGTTGCGACTTTGCCCAGGGACTTCCCAATCGCGTCTGGGAATACATCATCAACCGGACCCGCTCGAAAAAGTGGAACTTCGTTTTCATGGCAGAAACGCTCGATGGTGCCGAACCCGGCTACCGCTCCAACCGCGTCTTCGACATTCTTAACGAGAGCATGGTTTTTCAATTCACTCAGGCGCAAGTGAACTCAGAAGCTGACATTCAGTCTGCACTGGAAAGCCGGCGCTCAACCTATCGCTCGGGAGCAATTTTGCTCAATACCACCAGCCACGATGAGGTTCTTCCGGACAACGATCCGTGGTTGCATGCCACCCGCTTCGGAACGCTCTCGACCGTGTCAGGACTGCCCATGATTTTTTACGGACAGGAGCAGGGTATTCAAAACTACAATGTCGATTTCCCGACCTTTGATGGCTTCGATCATCACGAGCTGAATTTTGGGAAAGAGATTCCCCATTTTAAAAAGTGGAACCGCCTCCGCGTCTGGGACAGCCCTCCTCCAAACAGCACAGGACTCCAGGGCTGGTATGGACGCGTCAATCGCGCCCGGCTCAACAGTCCGGCTCTCAAAGGGCTGAATCAGTTCTATCTCGATCTTCGTCCTAACGGAACAGCCCCAAACAGCAATATCTTTGCCATCGCAAAATTTGAAGAGGACGGTGGTTCGCCGGCCTTCGATGAAGTTGTTCTCGCCTTTTCCAACATCCTTGAACATAGCGCGGCTCACGCTGTAGCCACCGACACTTTCGGGCTCACCGGTGGAGTCGGGGATCCACTTTGGACCAGCATCGGTCTCGTAAATTCGACGGATCGCATCTATCAAATTCGGGATTTGGCTGCATCTGATCCGACTGCTCTGATCTGGCCAACACCAAAGACCGGTCAAGACCTTTACCAGAATGGAGTCTTTGTTAGTCTCGGTGGAGGAACGGTTAACTCGATCGCAGGCGATGGGGAGTTGGTTCAATTTTTAAAAATTGAGGACATGACGCCGCCACCGTCCCCTCAACCAAATACAAACCACTTTCAGCTGGGAACCATGGTGACGTTCACCTGGGCGCCCAACGGCAGCGCTCAAGACAACATCACACATTACCTCGTCAGCATCGGAACCACCCACGGGGGAAATGACATCGCTGACAATGCTGTCGTTCCCTTCGGGACAAACAGCTACAGCTTCACAGGCACTCAGGGGGTGACCTATTATGCGACGGTGACAGCAGTGAGTTACCGGGGGATCACCGCCACGGCTTCCGGAAGCAGCAATGCGGGCAATCCGGATCCGGGAACTGCGAACGGTCCCGTCATCCTTCTCGATCCGGATGGTGACGACGATAATGACGGTGTGACCAACAGCGAAGAGGAAGAGGACAGAACCGATCCTCTGGATGGAGACTCCGTTCTTCGAATCACTTCTACAGAAATCAATGGCAACGATGTTGAAGTCACCTTCACCAGCATCCCCGGCCTTCACTATCGACTGATTTCGGGAGACAACCTTCCGCCGAACGCATGGACTTTCGTTAGTTCTGACATCGTCGCCACCGGTGCGAGCACGACTTTAATTCACCCTAACGGAGCCGGAGATGGCCGCCGCTTTTACCAAATCGAAGCGTCGGCAGATCCAATCCCGTGATATACTGAACGAGTATGTTCCCCCTCAGAAAACCAATCCGAAACAAGTGGGCGTGGCTCTCCGCTTGGGCGGTGCTGTGGCTTTCTCCTTTCTTCGCTCACGGCGAAGGGATGGTTCAATATTTCAATACGAACTGGCGCGAAGTCACCGCCAAAATTCCCGAGCTCGCTGAAGCCGGCTACGAATCCATCTGGGTTCCTCCTCCGACCAAAGGGAGCGGCGGCCTTTCTGTAGGATACGATTTGTGGGATCGTTTTGACCTCGGGAGCATCGACCAGCGCGGATCGAAAAGGACGCGCTACGGAACGCAGCAGGAATTGATCGAACTGGTCCGCGTCGCTCACCGCTTCGGGATTCGTGTCTACTTCGACAATATCATGAATCACAATGCTTTCGACATTCCCGGCTTCAATGCGGGAACTCCGATTGGCGTTTATCCGGGTTTCGTGCCGGAGGATTTTCACCTGCGGGTGACCGAAGAAGGATTCTACAGGAAATGGGACAACACGCGCAACTGGGGTGACGAGTGGCAAGTGATGCATCTCGGGCTGTCTGATCTCATCGATATCGCAACCGAACCTGGCCAGTGGAACAACAATTTCGGTCCATCGGAAGGGAGCCGGATTCGTAAAATCAAATTTACCCGTCATCCCAACCGCCCGGATTACTATTGCTACAAACCAACTGCGCCCGGCCAGAAACACTCTCTTGGCGAAGGCGAATATGTTGGCTTTGGTCCAGGAAATGGAATCAGTGAAGCCGATCTCCTCGCCGATCCGGACTTCTATTCGGAACTGGTCGAAGACATGCTCCATCGATCAGCGCGCTGGCAAATCGCGATCACTCACTGTGACGGATTGCGTCTTGATGCGGTAAAACACACACCTGCCGATTTTTTTGGAGCAACTTTCGGAGTCGATCGCGATTCATCGGACTACGGATACACCGGCCAAATTCAAAGACAGTTCAATCTGACGCGGGGCTTCTCGGATTCCAATCATCGCGATACGGTCTTTGATACCCAGAAGCCGAGGGACGACGCGATGCTTTTCGGCGAACACCTTGGCCAACCACCCTCCTACCAGGCTTATGTCGATGCCGGAATGCGATTGGTCGACAATGATCTCAGGAACGAATTGAACAATCGCCTGGGAAATCCTTCGACAACTCTCAGCGGATTCGACCAGGCGGGATGGGGTGGATTTTCGCCCAATGTTTCCGTGATGCACGCCCAGAGTCACGACAATGATTATGCGGCCCGCCGGGAACTGCAGCATGCCTTTTACTTCACCCGCGCAGGACTGCCTCTGGTCTACACGGATGGAAACTACCAGGCGGAAACTCTCAGCCAGAGTGGCGGGGCTTTTCCCCGTCACGCCAACACCAATTTCCTCGGCCAGTACGGTGACGGGCGTCTTCCCAATCTTGCTTACCTGCACCAGCATTTCGCCCGGGGCTATCAAGTTGGGCGTTACAGCAATTCTGATTTTATCGCCTACGAACGAATCGACAAACGCGAGAACCCATCCATGACTGATGCCGACGGCGTCACCGCATTGATCATGTTGAATGACAATTACGCAAACGGCGTGGTCGAGTCATTCAGCACCAGTTTCCCGGCACAGGGCGGAACTCCGAATGACGCCTACCTCTGGCAATATGCATCGGGACCGAATATTGGCGGCTTTTATACTTTCGCTTCCAACCTTAACTCTCACACCGTTCCATCGGGCGGCTACTTTGTTTATTCATGGAGAACCCCGGAAGAATCCGCACCCTGGAAAAATGCGGGCGGAAAGCCTGTTACCATTTATCAAAGCGGAACGGAAGTCGGGACTGTTACCATCACCCGAAGCGACGGACCTGATGGAGACCCCGGCTACAATCCACTTGGACTCACGGATGTCGACAGCACCGATTATTCCTACGAGATCGAAATCCCGAGAATCACAGACGGCACCGATCTCCGCTTCGTTGCCCGGGCGGACGGATCGGCGGAAAACATTCTTTTAAAACTGGATGCCGGAGTCGACCTCAACGGCACGAGCAGCCATTCAGACCACGGCCTCAGGGACAATCCTCCGGCGGTCACCACTGATATTCTCCTGGGATTTGAACAGCCCACTTTTCGCCATCGTCAGGGCGCGGAAAAATTTGCGGCTGTCGACACCGACGACTGCCAGATCGGATCAGGAGGAGCTGAGACTTACATTACCACCATCGGAAGCAATACGGTTACTGTCACCAATGGAAGCGGAAGCAATCCGACTCCAAACAACTCCGCAGCATTCCTCTTTCACGATCCGGATATCGCGGTGGAATCCCCGCCTTCCGGCAGTCCCAATCAATACGAGGAAACCGGGAGTGATATCACCATCTGGACAAAATCGAATCAGTTTCTGTCCGGATACGATGCCTGGATCTACTACACCACGGACGGCACAAATCCGGAAGGCTACGGTGGTAGCGGCACCGGGACCACGACCGCTTTGAAAATGACCTACTCGCATGACGCCGGCGGCGGTTCATTTTTCAAAGGCACAATTACCCCGAAACCGTCCGGCGAACTTCGCTACAAGATTTCCATTTTCCGCACCTCTGACGGGGCCAACCCACTCGCCAGCGTTTTCCCAATCGGGCCGGACGAAGTCTCTGAAAAACTCGGAATGATGACCGTCTTTGAGGTCGACAATTTTGACGCGACTTCCGCCACATTTTTTCCCCACCCCGACTATGCAAAGTCGGCGGACGGAAGCACCTTTCTCACGGAGAGCGGACTGGAAGAAGGATTCCACTCACTCCGTGGAAGGGCTTTCCTGAAGCGCAACGGGCAGGCATCTCTGTTTAACACTTTCCATCAGACTTTTTACTACGACACCAAACGCCCGGATGGGGAGATTATTTTTCCAACTGAAAATGAATCCCTGACTCAACAGAGTTACGGAGCGGTTGTGAGGACAGATCCAAATGTCGAGGAAGTCTGGTTCTTTATCGATGACGGAACCGGCCCTAACGATGACATCGAAACCGGCACCACCAATGGAAATGGCATTGGTGAATGGGTCCAGGCCTCCGAAGTCACCGCGAGCGATGCGATCTCGAGCAACTTTCCGAAAGAATGGCGATTCAACTACACCAATATTCCTTCGGGAAATCTCGCCGCGAAACTCCAGGTGCGTCTCGTCGAGAGATCCTCTTCTGATCCCACTACTTTTACCGGAACGGTCAGCCCTGCCGATGATGCGGCCAACTGGTATACAACCCTGACACGTAACGTGAATGCCAACGGTCCCGACACGCGGGTCTTCATCGCTTTTCCTCCGGCCGATGGCGATGTCGTCGGCGACGCCTACGACATGAAGGTCTACTTCTCCAAATCGATTGGGGACGGGAAATCCGATCAGGAATTGGTCGATGAATTTCTTCTTACCATTGCCAGTCAGGTTTCGGGATCAACGGAAGGGCCGGAGGCTCAGGATCGCGGACAGTATGCGATCATTCGAAACGAGACAGCGCAATACCACGCCCTCGCCTACAACCTGCCGAATCTTTACAACGGGCAGCCCGACTTTCTTCATCATATCAACGCCACCCATACTCGGGCTGGAGTTTTGTTAAAGGCGGATCGTAAAGTTCGGGCTCAAGTCGTGGAGATTCCTTTCCTGAGCATCACGACTCCCCCCGCATTCGACAGCGATGGGAAGCCTTACGAGATTGAGCTTCCGGCCGTAGCGAGCCCCAGTCCATCCCAGCGGCAGGTTCCTATCCGCATTGAAAGCGATGCCGACATTATTGAATTGGATGTCGTATTCGAACTCGGGACCGGAACGGTCAATTTTGTGGATACTCAGGACCTCGGCAGTAAGAAAATCTGGGAGTATCTCTGGACCGGAGTCGGCGAAGGGAATTTCCGTTTCCGGGTCGACGCCAGGAAAATTTCGGCAGGACCAATCGTGGCCAGCCAGCGAAGAAACGCCACAGTGGTATTTCGTCAGATTCTTCCTGAAGATCCCAACGATCCCGATGATGACGACGACGGGCTCACTGACCTGGCCGAGACAACCCTCACTGATCTTCCGGGAACAAATCCGGAGACCTGGGTAAATGGCGAGGTCCACGTATGGCGGGCCTATGGACAATCCAATCCCCTAACTCCGGATACCGACAACGACCTTCTCCCCGATGCTCTTGAAGTCGGCTGGGCAGGCATTCCTGCGAATCAACAGGGTGAAGCCTTCGATGATACAGGGTATGGCGCCAACAATATTGGAGCCGCTAATCTCAAGTTCGACTGGGATGACAGCAATGCGAACGGACTTCACGATGTGGGCGAAATGTCGGAGCCGTTCACTGACGGAGATGCTGATAATCTATTCGACTACGGAACCATCATCACGCGCGATCTCGACGGTGACGGCACTCCAAACTTCAAAGCCGATCTTGACCCGCCCTATTTCAATACCGTTCCCGACAACAACAATCTCCCGAATTACAATTTCAACCGGAGTCGAACCGATCAGATTCACGGATCAGTGACGGACCCCTCCATTGCCGATACCGACCGCGATGGAATCATCGACGGAATCGAGGACGGATACAATCCTGCCTGGGCCGGAGGAAGCGGCTTCACGACAATGATTCACAACGGCTGGGTGGATGGCGACGGGAATACTCTGGACCGTAACGATGGCGGCAAAATCTGGCCAAATGGGGAAATCGACGCGGGAGAAACCTGGATGGAAACCGATCCCGGGAATCCGGATACAGACGGCGATGACCTGAGCGACGGATACGGCGAAGACCGTGATGCCAACGGACTCATCACCGGCGATACCAACCGCAACCGCAACTATGACGCCGGGGAAGCCTGGTCCGAAACCGATCCGCTTTCCACCGACACCGATGGAGACGGCCTCCTCGATGGCTGGGAAGTGCAGAACGGACTGAATCCTCTCGACAACGGCACCGATCATTACGGAACGTCTGCTCCCGATGACGGTGACCCTATTGATGGTGCCAACGGTGACCCTGACAATGACACTTTTACCAATATCCAGGAACAGATCAATGGCACCAAACCATTCATCAACGATCAGACACCCGACCTTCCGGCGAATTCAATCACGATCGGCCCGGGAACTCCCGTCACAGTCGGGGCAACCGTAAACGGAAACGAATTCGCTGACTGGGATTGCGAGGACCTGGTCTCCTTTGACGAACGCGAGGGCGAAGGCTCCAACAATCAGAGCGGAGACATTTTCCCGGCCGGTGACGGATTCGATGGATCGCGGGACATCGTCGCCTTTTTTGCCCGTGATGGTGGTGCTGACGGGAACTACTACTTCCGGCTCGATTTTTACGACCTCCAACCTTTCGCCGAGGACGGAAATCTCGATATCTATGTGGCTGTCGATACAGGGAATGAGAACAGTGGTGAAGCAGCTCTTCCTGACGAGATTGATATTATTACCGAAATGAAGTGGGAGCTGGTCGCAGCTTGTTATCAGGGAAATGTCGGGCGCGTCTATGTCGATACGGATCCTGCCACGAACACCACTTCCGCCAATCAGAACCTGTTCGCGACCGGAGTCGAAGGGCGCGATCAGAATGCAGCCAATGGCTTCGGCTCTTCCTATTACAATTCCGATCTCGATGCGATGGAGTTCTCCATCAGTCGTCAGGCTCTTCTCGATGCAGGATGGAACGGCTCAAGCAAGCTGCGCTTCCAGGTTTACACAACAAGGGACGGAACTCAGAACGATGGAACAGGCGCCGGAGACCTCGGCGGACGAAATGACATCCGCGACACCATCACCGATGATTATCTTGCCGAAGACTACTTCAGTTCACAGGAGTTCATTGCGACCAACGGAAAACTTTCCGGGTTCATTCAGGCGGATGGCAACGGCCGCTATCCAGATCACTGCAAAAAATCCAAACTGATTTTGTTGACCCATTCGAATCACGCGATCCGACCGGGCAGTGAGACCCAGCCAAAAATTAACACGGGCTTTTCCACAGGATGGCACCGGACTCTCGATGCCCATGACGCATTTGATCAGCCACTGACTTTACACATCACACCAACCCTCGCCGCCGCTGCGCAGTGGGCTTCAGTGGATCCCGCCGCAGCGAAACCCTGGTTGGACGGCCCCTCATTTAACAATCGAATCTCAGCCCTTGCTCAAACCGATGAGATCAGTCTGCTGGGAACCACCTACGCAGATCACATTCCGGCATATTTCTCCAACGACTTTAATCTCGACAACGCAACGCTGGCCGCCGACACCCTGACACAGATCTATTCGGCTTCGCCCTCCAGTTCTGTTTTCTGGTCACCCGAACGGGTTCTCGATGATGAGATCTTCGGAAAAGTATCCGCCATGGGTTTCAACGCTACTTTCATTGATCAGATGCGCCACCTCTTCAAATGGGAAGGGCGGAACACAGCGCTGTCCAACGACGGCTACCGTCTCAATCAATACAACGGTGTCACTTGTTTCGTCATCAATGATCAGGCGAGCAACTTCCGCTTCCAGACTCTGAACAATGGCCTGCCCGGACCACTTCGAAACCTTTACCTCCGCAAGGCAAAGAGTGGAACTCAGGATCAAGTCGTCGTCCTTTATCATCATTGGGATGAAATGGCGGACGTCGACAATGCTGCCGCCTACGATACCAACCTTCGCTGGGTTGCTGCCAAGCCATGGATCGAAGTGGTAACACCCGATGACATTCTTGCCGGCGATATCGACCTCAACGGTGACGGAAATGGCGACCCCTGGTTTGTGATCGATCGCGGGAGCCCCACTCTTGCCCGAACCAGTCACGACTACATCGATCATGCGACTCAGGAAAATTACGACAACTGGTTCCTCGGAAGTCCCGGAAGCGAGGAGGGATTGAAAGACAAGATTTTCAACATCCGTTCAGGATTTCCTTTGCCACAGTCATTCGGAGTGCAGTCAACAAACGATAGTAAAATCGCCGACCTAACCTGGGATGAAGTCGGATCCATGACCACACCCGGCTCCCGACTCGGCAAGCTGGCTCGCGCTACCGCTCATGGGTCAACATTACTTTCCGCTTTTCACAATCAACAGAACAACGACCTCAGTAAACACAGCACTGGTGCTTACATCTGGCCTGATGTCGATTACAACGAACTCACTGACTTTGCAAAACACGCGCAATCTCAGATGCGCTTCGCTGCCGTCTACAAACAGGTTGAGTTGTGGAGCGCAAACCCTCCTGCCACGGCATCAGCTGTCGCCATGGATGTAGATCTCGACGGAGAAAATGAATACCTCTTGAAAAATGATCGTGTCTTCTCCGTCTTTGAGGCTATTGGCGGAAGACTGACCGCTGCCTGGGCCCGAGACCCTTCCAGTGGAGCTATTTACCAGGTCGTCGGGAATTACCTGAGCTACTCAGGAAGCGAAACCGAGGAAGAAGGAAATACCAACGCGAGTGGGAGCGGAATCAATGCCTACCGCACCAGCGGATTCAAAGACTGGTTTGCATCCGGCCCCGAAACGAATGCATACGTTAACGATCTCTACATCGTTGCCCCCAATGGCGCTAACAGCTGGACCTTGACCAGTTCAGACGGAAAAATTTCCAAGTCCATTGCACTGGGTGATAACTCCGACCGACTCACTGCCTTTTACAACCTGAGCGGCGATGTCACGAAACTGTTCGTCCGTTTCGGACTTTCACCACATCTCAGCGATCTGTTGGTAAATGGTCAGCAAAATCTTCTTGCAGCAGATGATGACGGCTCCCGTGTCCTGCTCAGTAATACCGCGACACTGGATTCCGTAGACGTCGCCGTCCACTACACAAATGCTGCCTATAACGCTTCGGCCACCGATAAGAACGGCCCATCCTTTCTTCCCGAAACGATCAATCTGCGTAACCAGGCTCAAACAGAACAGGTCGAGCTCGAAAGCCTTTCCGCCAGTTTCACTCTTGAACTGGCTGTCAGCGCCTTGGACGGGGACGGAGACAATGACGGATTGCCCGACGACTGGGAAACCCTCAACGGCCTCGACCCTAACGACGATGGTAGCATCAACCCTGACAATGGCCCCAATGGCGATCCGGATGGAGACGGCATTTCAAACATTTCCGAGTATCTCGCAAATCTCAATCCTCAAATCGCGGATGCGCATCTCTTTCCGCACCTTTCTGTAATCGTGAACGCAGACCGAAGCGTCACTCTGGACTTCCCGACTCTGGGTGAGAGACGATACCGAATTTCGTGGTCGGAAAACCTGACCCACTGGAATCCGCTCGGCCCTGACATTGTCACCCTTGGAGAAGGCGCGAACCCTCACCGGCAGATCCTTGATGAAGGTGCTCCCCTTTCCGGAAGCCATCCATCAGGCGAGCCCCGTCGATTCTATCAGTTGGAAATATTGCTTCCCTGATCGAACTAAAGCCCGGCAACTTCAATTGCTTTCCGAATTGCATCTGCCGTCGCTTTTGCCGCCGGATCGTTTTCCAGCTCATTTAGCGGCTTGTTAAACGGCTCCGCCCTAACCGGACCATCAAACCCAATGTCCGCCAATGCCTCAAGAAACGATTTGATATCAATCACTCCAGTCGCGGCAGGAAGTTCACGCTGATTGTCCAATTGTTCTTCCACCGGAATTCCTTTCGGCGCATCATTGAGATCGCAAACCACCACATCGTCATTGGTCAATGTCCGAATATCATCCGCAGTTTCCCCCGCGGTATACCAATGCCAACTGTCGAGAACGAAGCCCAGGTTTGGCTGGTCAACTTCCGCGATGAGCTCTTTGGTTTCCGCCATGGTGTGAACAAAAGAGTGATTCGTCTTCGTCCATAAATCTTTAGTCCCGACATACTCCAGTCCGAATCGGATCCCGTGATCATTGTAGATCTTCGTAATCTCCCGAAGACGCGAAACATGCTGCCGAAAATTGGCGAGGTAGTGAAGGGATTCGTGGAAGGGCTTGATCCACGTTCCCGCCCGCGTCGCTCCTGCAGCCTTCAAGGCCGCTGCGTGTTTCGGCAACTCGGCCAGTCCTTCACGAAACTTCTCCTCCGTGTCGCGGAAATCGACCGACAATCCGGCAGCTCCCCACTTTAGATTCTTCTCTGAAAGCTCAGCGGTAAACTCTTTGCGCTGCCCGTCATCGAGTGATGCCAGAAATCCGCTGTTGGGTTGCAGCGACTCGAATCCGTGTTGGTGGGCAATGCCAATCATCTCGCGAGGGTCGGCCTTAATCCCGACGGCTCCCGGAGTCAGATCGATGGTGAACTTGCGCTTCCGCTCCTGAGCGAAAAGATTCGAGGTCGGAGCGAAAACAAGCGGAAGTCCGGCTGCGAGAGATTGCTTTAATAGAGTGCGACGTGATTTCATTATAATTTTGTCCTGGTTAATGTGTCTGTTACGGAGCAATTCAATGCCTTTAATAGGGTCCGGAAGTTTGCCTGAGAACAGCAAGCCAATCATTCTTCGAATCGGGGGCCTTTAGAGTGATCGCTTCTCCCCCTCCGACAGAACTATCACTCTTCAGAGGCCCACCTTCACGAGGATTCAACCAGTGCAGAGCATATCGCCCCTTCACTTTAGAGAGGTCGAGCTTGCGCTCTCCTCCCTTGGGAAGGTAAACAAGATACGGGCCTTCATCCCCGGCAAGACAGTAGGCCGAGTTGTCATTTTTATCGTTCCCAATCAGTTCATTGGCACTCCTCATCTCCCCCAGAGGGATTTCCTCATCCCGGAAAAAGTCGAGAGCGATCCGGCAGAAGTCCCAGCTCTTGTCGCGTGATCTCCAGTCTTCACAGACAAGATCGTTTTGCGGAAGCTTGTAGCCGAAATAGTATTCCACACCACCGCCACCGGCCATCAGAGTTCCCCAGAGCGCAAACTTACGAGTGTCATCGATGCTCGGATTGTTGAAGTCATCCGGCATTCCCGGATACCCCGGATCCGGTGGCATTCCTTCACTTGCCGTTCCGGGCTCGTCGAAAGATACCACCCACGGCCTCCCCGCTTTCGCTGACGCTTTCGTCCACTTCACCACCTGGGAATGGCAGTCGAGGATGTTGCTGTTCTGTAAGGAGGCACCGCGAAGAGTGGAGGCATTCCCAAACAGAGGTGGATAAATTTTATCCTGCTGATTCGGATAGGTGTGGACCACGATGAGATGATCGTAAGGATCCAGGTCGGCGATGTATTGCCCCATCGCTTTTTGCTGTTCTGTTGTCTGCGTATTTTCTTCACCAAGATTCCAGTTCAGCGCGAGATTGTGACCGAATCGGGCGACCATCTCACGGCAATACAATTTCCTTTCGCGACCCATATCGCCGCCGTCCAAAGACGTCTGAACCTTTCCTTCCTTCCTGTTCGTGTGGCCACCGCGGACATTGTCGTCATTCTCTGTCTCCTGCATTTTGAAATGCAGATACATGCCTTTGGCTGTCCCGTGATCGAATACCAAGCTCCATTGATCGAGCTTCGAGCAGTCGTAGTGAAATTTGTCATTGCGACTGATGAAAGGCCAGACATTGTCGCCGTCACCACCCGCGTTGTAAGTCAAAAATGAAAAGACATTGCAGCCCTTGCCGGAAAGGTAATTGATCGCTCCGATCATCCCTTTGCCTTTTCCTTTCTTCCACGTCGGATCGCCCGGTTTCCAATCCTGCTCGTGCGGCTTCCATGTTTTCAGCGGGACTTTTTTGGGATTGTTAGCCACCGTTCCGTCAAAGTCGGCATACCCCAGGAAAGTCTCCGGTGCATCCGCTCCCGCTTTGAGAAAGTACTCACCCGTCCCCTGAAACTGAAGATGGTGTTTTCCCACATAGTTGAGCCGGCCTTTCCCACGAAGATCCCGACCGGTCTTATCTGTTTCTGCTACGATGAAGCTGCCTTCGACACCATCGAAGGGAGAGACCGATTCGGATTTCGCCCTTGTATCCAGAGCCGCCTCTTTGCCTCTGATAAAACTCACCTGATACTTCCACTCGCCCGGTGCATCCGGAGCAAAATGCGCCCGCCATTGGTTTCCCGCTTCAGCTGATGACTCAAGAGCTTTGCCATCGGCAGCAAAAAATCCGGGGACGGTGAAGCTGGTAGTTCCCTCCTTCGAAAAGGTCACTTCCATTCGATAATCTGTGAAGGGGTTCGGCTGATTGTCCTTCTCATGGGCAAAGGGGCCATTGAGAGTCAAAGTCACTTTGTGCCACTGTTTCAACTCGCCGCTGATTTTGACTTCGCCATCTCCGTCGTCGCCACGCTCTCCGAAAAGCTTCCCTTTAAAGAAATCCTCCTCGGGAACCCGGCTGATGACCTTGGCGTGTTTCATCCTGACAGGTGGTTTTCCATCCGCAGACACAACTGAAATTCCGGACCATCTCGCCCGGCTGAAATTTTCTCCGTCTTTGGTGCCGGTAGCCGACTTCACTTCGATCATGGCAGCTTCCTCGACCCGGACACTTTTGAAGGTTTTACGAAATCGTTCTCCTTCTTCAACTGTATTTTCACTGAGAGGGCATGTGAATTTTCCGACGGACTCCCTATCAACAATGAGCTCATAGCTCGACTCTCCATCGTCCTCCCCAACCGCATGGAAAGTGAGATCAAAGACACCACCGGAAAACGGCCAGGCCCCGGTCGCCGATCCTTTTTTATTTGAGTCAGGGTCAATTGCCAGCAATCTCTCCCGGTCGATATAAAGCTGACTCTTCGTCGAAAAATCGTCGACCCTCATTTTCGGTTGTGGCGCCACTTTTATGGATGCAGAAACCGGCCCACCTTTCTCCGAATCACTCACAGCAACAGGACCATCAGGCTTCGCGAAGTCCGGATCAGTCGTCATGAGCCATTGATCAAATTCGAACCCGTCCTCCCGCATCGAGAACTGAATAATATGTTCCCCCGTTTTTTCCACATTCAGGAAGAGGAGTCCCGGAACCCCGCCGTGGACTTTCTCCGTGCGCTGTTTGCTTCCCCAGGCCCACTGCTTCTTTGCCGTCCACTGCATCCGCTGTCCCGACTCCGGCCAGGTTCCATCGATCCCCACATGGAGACCGTTGTCTTCCGTTCCGGTGGAAAAAATTCGTGCCCAGACGTAGTATTTCCCGGGCTTGGAGAAGTTTACCCGATAGCTGAGCACAGCCATTTTCCCGGGTTGGTTGATGAAATTTTCGCCGTGAATCAGTTTCTCCCCGTGATTCTTCCGCGTGTCCGGTAAGATCTCCAGGTAGGCGCCGCCGCTCGCTCCCTCAGCGTGATTTGGATCCGCATCAGGTTTAATGTCCGGAGCTTCGTCGGAGCTCGTTCGATACCACGCCCTGACATCGCTTTTCTCCTGCTTGAAAAAGCTTTCCGCTTCGACGGAAAGGAGACCGTCGCCCTCCTGAAAGATGACTTCAGGGGCGGTTATCGCACTCGTAAGTTTGGAATCCGCACGGGCAGCAGAAAAGGTCTCGCCAACGAAAAAGAGGATTGTAAGCAAGTGATATCTCGGAGGCATGTTTGTCATGACTGATTTTCGAAGTAGGCTAAAATCAAAACAACGTTCTGACCAGTACAATGAGCCAATTACCTAAAGTCGTTATCACCGACCTGATCGTCGAGCCCCTCAACTATGAGCGCAGTATTCTCGATAGTTCAGCTGATGTCATCGCACTCGATGCAAAGAGTGAATCGGATCTCATCGGTCAAATCGAAGATGCCGATGCGATCATGGTCTATCACTACTTTCGCTTCACTCGTGCCAGCATCGAGCGACTGCAAAACTGCAAAGTGATCGTCCGCCCCGGCGTAGGATACGATGGAATTGATATCGAGGCGGCGAGGGAACACGGCATACCGGTCTGTAACGTTCCCGATTACGGGACAGAGGAAGTCGCTGACTCAGCCCTGGCAATGACATTGAGCCTGACGAGAGGCAGCCATTTCCTGAACAGCCGACTCCGCCGGGGGATCGGTGAATGGAATATCGATCAGGCTGCCCCGGTTCCTCGTCTGCGCAGTCGTGTCTTCAGCATTGTTGGTTGCGGCAGGATCGGCACCGCTGCTGCACTTCGGGCAAAAGCATTCGGCTTTGATGTCGTATTCTACGATCCTTATGTTCCAGACGGAATCGACAAGTCTCTCGGCATCAGGCGAGTCGACAGCCTGAATGAACTACTCTCTCAAGCCTATGTGCTTAGCATGCACTGTCCGCTGACCAATGAGACGAGAGGTTTGATCGGACGAAAAGAGATCGCGAAAATGCCATCAGGATCTTTCCTCATCAACACCTCGAGAGGGGGCGTGGTTGACACGCCCGCTGTCGTTGAGGCATTGGAAGCCGGCCATCTATCTGGAGCAGGCATCGATGTCTTGGAGCAGGAGCCTCCTCCGGAAGGTTCACCGGTGCTGCGGGCTTGGCGGGACCCCGGGCATCCTGCACATGACAGATTGATTTTGAATCCACACACCGCGTTCTATTGCGAAGAAGGCTGCGAAGAATTTCGAACCAAAGGCGCGCAAGAGGTATTGCGAGCTTTGCGTGGCGAGTCCCTTCGAAATGTGGTGAACTAATTTCCGAAGGGATCGTCCCCGGCAGACTTTCCAGATTCTGCCGGCTTGTCAGGAAGAGGAATTTTCTCTTCATAAACCAAATCGGGGTCCACAGGGATTTTCATCTTGAACAAGGCATCGCGGGCCACCCTTCGAATTCGATAGTCTCTGTGCAGATATCGCCCGTCCTTTGAACTGGAAACTTCACCTTCACTGTATTCAGGGTGCGAAAGAAGCGCTTCGAGCGCAGGAACATTTTCCTTCATTTTCCATTTTCCGAAGAACTCCACCAGATGTGACAGTCCGAATAAATCCCGCTGCTCAACTTTGACCGGCTTATCGCCCATGTTCTCCGCAAGATTTTCAAGGTAGTCTTTCAAGGGGCCCTGGACGACCCTGTTGTATAAATTCCACTCTTCGTGGGTTCTGGGCAGGCTGGACACAGCTCTCACTGGATCTTCCGTGAGGCATCGGTTCCAAAATTCCCGCTCATCCTTAGTTCCCGGGCCCCTCGGATATAAACGGGGATCGTTCGTCTTACCCCCTGAAGCAAGAACGCCAAAGAGAAGGTATCGCTTTTCTTTGTCTTTCAGGCTCAAGCCTTTTTTCACCAATGGCTCAGTCTGCATTCTCAAAGCCAGTTTTCTCGCGGCGGCAGCGAAAACCGCTCGGCTTTCAAAATCCAGCCAGCCGGTCAGCGTTTCCGTTGAGAAATGTTCGTCCACCAATCCCGGAACCTCCAGCATTTGCACCGCATTCTTCGCCACTCGCTCATCTTTGCTCTGAAGCGATTCCGGCAATAATTCGGCGAGCTTTCGTATTACTGCACCCGAAACACGATCCTCCTCCCCTTTCGCGTCATAAGCCTTATTGGTGAGGATCATCCATGCCAGATGTGGATGATCACTATTTTCAATATTGGCCAGGCAAAGCGACAAAAATTCCTCCTCCGGAATTCGAGGACTCGGCCACTTCTTATTCAGCAGTTTCTGAATCTGTTTCCCTTCTTCAGATTCAGCACCGAACTTTTGCATCATCTCTTCCGCTTCTTTCCGGTAGTATTTGCTCTCCGTATACTTGGAAAGAAGCGTCAGGGCGCTGACATAATCCGAAGGGGTTCTTTCAAAATCGAAAGGCAACTGCTCTTCCGCCCTCAACATCCATCCGAACCACCCGCCAATTTCTTTGGCTGCCATATCGTCGTATGCGGAAGCTTCGACATCGGCGTCCAAAATGAACCCTTCCCCGATTTCGGAGACCAAACCGTGGATTCCTGAGGCGTAGCGAACCTTTACTTTCTTCGAGCCCTTCGGTCGGTATCCAGTAAACTTAAAATGCTGCCCGGGCGCGAGATCGACAGGATTATAACTGTTTCCACACCAACTGTCGCGATGGGTCTGAGCCCTTACCCAATGCCCCTCTTTTGATTGATATTCGAGACGGACGTAAACATCCCTGTCCTGAGCTGAAAATACCTTCTTCTCGCTCGTTCGGTTGATCAGGTAGAGAGGAATGCCATTCTCATCTGGATGATCGAAGTCGGCGTAGAATGAAATCTGTCCATCTTCCGCGTCGACATGAGCGGGAAGTTCCACATTTGGAAGGGGGAATCCAATGCTGAGATGATACTGAAATTCATCACTGGGTCCCTTCACCACAGAATCCTCCTCGTTCTGCGAATGGCCAAAGCCACTGAGTGCACACCAGCAGAAAATCATCACCCGGGAAATCCTCATACGAAAACCATATCGAAAATCGACCTTCCCGGCAATTCACAAGTTCAATCGCACTCCGCCTTCCCGCCTCTTGTCCACACAGATGAGAGTGATATTCTCCTGACAATGATGAAACCCTTGGGTTATTTTGCACTATGCGGATCTCTTATTGTCTGTAGCTCACAGATAGCAGTCAGCGCGCCCAACTTTTCCGCCGATATCGCACCGATTCTGGAATCGCGATGCCTCTCCTGCCACAATGCTGACGAGGCAAAAGGAGATTTCGTTCTCGCAAGCAAAGCAACCGCGTTGGGTTTTCAAGAAGGGATCATCCCTGGAAACGCGGATGACAGCCTTCTCATCAAGATGGTCAGCGGCCCCGATCCGGAAATGCCGAAGAAAGGGAAATCTTTGTCGAAGGAAGAAGTCGAACTCCTTCGAGAATGGATCCAAGGCGGTGCGGCCTGGCCGGAGGACCGAACGCTAAAAGACAATCCAGAGAGGGATTTAGACTGGTGGTCTTTAAAACCCTTGATCAAGGATCAGAGTCCAAAACCAGGCGATCAGAATCAGGTGGATTTCTATGTGAACCGGAAGTTGAAAGAAAAGAACCTTGCTCCGCTTGCGTCCGCAACACCTCAAACATTGATCCGACGTCTCACCTACGACCTCACCGGACTTCCTCCGACTCCTGAAGAAATTGATGCCTTTGTCGCCAAACCCGACTGGGAAAAACTTGTGACTCGACTTCTCGCATCTCCCGCCTTCGGCGAAAAATTCGGACAACACTGGCTCGACCTGGCGCGATATGCCGAAACGCACGGATACGACAAAGACAAACCGCGGACCAACGCCTGGCCGTATCGGGACTATGTAATTCGCAACTTCAATGAAGACAAACCCTTCACCCGTTTCGTTCAGGAACAGGTCGCAGGCGATGCTCTATTCCCGGGCGATCCCGACGGGGTGATCGCGCTCGGGTTCTTAGCAGCGGGCCCCTGGGACTTCATCGGACATCAGGAAGTCGGTGAAGGAAAAATCGACGGTCGTATTGCCAAACATCTCGATCGTGACGAAATGGTCTCCGCCGTTTTCAACGTGTTCCAGAGCACCACCGTTCAGTGTGCGCAATGCCATCATCACAAATTCGATCCGATCCGGATGGAGGACTACTATCGCCTTCATGCAGTATTCGCAGCGGTGGATCGGGCAGACAGGGTTTACACAGGGCTGCCACCGGATCAGGAGAAAGAAAAATCCAAACTGCAGAAACAAGTCAACGAACTTCAGGCCGAACAAAGAGCACTCGACTCCGAAATGAAGCGAAAGATTTCCGCCAAAGCTTCCGGAATTGACCGGCGACTCACGAAACTTAAAGAGAAATATGGAAATGGATTGAAGCCCCAGTATGGCTACCACAGCCTCATCACTAAAAATCAGACGGAAGAGAAATGGGTTCAGGTGGATATCGGCAAGGCTCGTGGCGCGACTGAAGTCCGGGTTATCCCCGCTTTTGACAACTACGGTGGAATCGGAGCAGGTTTCGGATTTCCGGTTCGCTATCGTGTAGAAGTTTCGAATGATGAAAAATTCTCCAAAGATGTCCGACTACTCTTAGACGCCACTGGAAAAGACCAGCCCAACCCGGGGACCGGAACCGCAAAGGCAGAAGGCGATGGGAAGCCCTTTCGCTACCTTCGAATTACCGCCACCAAACTGGGAACGCGGACCAATGACTACATTTTCGCCCTCGGCGAAGTGGAGATTTTGAATGAAGGAGGAGCTCAGAACTTTGCCCTGAACGCCAAAGTCACCGCCAAGGATACCATTGAGCAAGGGGTCCGCTGGGGTAAATCCAATTTGGTCGATGGAATATTCTTCCGGGAGCTGGGCAATGAAGAGGCCATGTCAGAACTTCGGGAGCTGCAGTCAAAGCGGAAGGTCATCGAGAAGGAGCTAAGCAATCCCGAGACGATCAATCGAATCGCAAAGATCAAAGAGGAGCTTGTCCCGCTGAATGAGCAGCTGAAGAAGTTTCCCAAAGGTGAAATGGTCTACGCCGCTGCCGCCAGCTTCACAGGAAGCGGAAACTTTCGCCCCACTGGAGGTAAGCCCCGCCCGATCCGGCTTTTGCATCGCGGCGATATGACAACTCCCGGCGACGAAATGAATCCGGGAGCACCGCCTCTTTGGGACGGGGTCCCCGATCTGTTTTTTGAGCAGGCCGAATGGCAAGAGCAGGAGGCCCGAGCAGAACTGGCGCGCTACCTGACACGTAAAGACAACCCGCTCTTCTGGCGGACCATCGCCAATCGCCTCTGGCAGTGGTCCATGGGGAGCCCTCTTGTCAATACACCTAACGATTTCGGACGGGGAGGAATGGAGCCAACCCATCCAGAGTTGCTCGACTACCTTGCGGCCAAACTACGTGATGACCCGGATCAATCCCTCAAATCCATTGTTCGCTTGTTAGTGACGAGCGAAGCCTATCGTCGCAGCAGCCAGCACCAGGAAGCGAATGCAAAGATCGACGGCAACAACGCTTACCGCTGGCGGGCCAACCGACGTAGACTTTCCGCGGAAGAATTTCGTGACTCCATTCTCGCGATCAGCGGAAAATTAAATACCACGCCGGGCGGGCCAAGCTTTCAGGATTTCATCATAGAGAAACCCCAGCACTCTCCACACTACGAATACCATCTCCACGATCCCAATGATCCAAAATCACATCGCCGCACCATCTATCGTTTCGTGGTTCGCTCTCAGCCCCAACCCATGCTGACGACACTCGACTGCGCCGATCCGTCGATCAGCATTCCGGAACGGGATGAATCGACCACGGCTCTGCAGGCACTGACCCAGTGGAATCATCGCTTTGTTGAGGCAATGTCAGGAAACCTGGCCGAACGCTTGCTCGACAGTGACGAGAAAGTGAATCACGCTTGCCAGCTAGCCCTGGGCCGCTTACCAAATGAAGAAGAATTCGCCATTCTATCGGATCATCTGAAAAATCACGGTAACGAATCCTTTGCCCGCCTCACTTTTAATTTAAATGCTTTTGTCTATGTCGATTGAGAAGACAAACCCTGACCGACGCAGATTTATTGGTTCGCTGGCGGGATCTTTTTCCGGTCTCGCTCTTGGCGACTTGATGGCACGCGACGGAGCACTTGGCGGCGTGCTGCATCACCCGCCCAAAGCAAAGCGAGTCGTCCAGTTGTTCATGGCGGGCGCAGCGAGCCATGTCGATACCTTTGACTACAAGCCCTTGTTGAAAGAAAAGGACGGCGAGCCCTGGGATCCCGGCGAGAAGGTGGAACTTTTCCAAAGTACGCCAGGTGCCTGTTTCGCCAGTCCCTGGGAATTCAAAGCTCACGGACATAGCGGAAAGATGATGAGCGAAATCGTCGAACCACTCGGCGAAGTCGTCGACGACATTGCCTTTGTTCACAACCTCGTCGGCAAAACCGGAGTCCACAGTCAGGGTACACTCTTGCAGACAACCGGATTCAACTTCCCCGGTTTTCCCAGTGCCGGATCCTGGGTGTCCTACGCCCTGGGTTCGGAGAGTGAGAATCTGCCATCCTTTGTCGTCCTTCCCGATCATCGTGGGCTCGCCTCTAACGGAGCCAAAAACTGGGCGACTGCTTTTCTTCCCGCCCAACATCAGGGAACGGTAATCAGGCCCGGCAACGAAGCTCCGATAGCGGACCTGTTTGCACCCAAGAGCGATTTCATCAACCCGAAGAATGATCGCGCTGGTCTCGATGCTGTTTCAAAACTGAACACCATTCACGCGAACGCCCGCCCCGGTGACGATCGCCTTTCCGCCCGGGTCCGGTCCTACGAACTCGCTGCTGCAATGCAGCTCAGTGCGACCGATGCGCTCGATGTCGCGAAGGAACCTCAATACATCAAGGACATGTACGGCCTCGCCCCGGAAGGTCCGGGAGTCGATGACTCCGGAACCATCAGCACAAAAGCGGAGACGGAATTCTTCGGAAGAAAGTGCCTCGTCGCCCGTCGGCTTCTGGAGAGAGGTGTTCGTTTCGTCCAGGTATGGAGCGGGAATGACAACGGTTTTCCCCGCCGCAACTGGGATAGTCACGGCGATGTAAAGCGTGACCATGCCCCCCTCGCGGAGGGAATGTCTCGCGGTGCTTCTGCATTGATCAAAGATCTCAGACAACGCGGCATGCTGGAGGATACCATCATTCTCTGGACTACGGAGTTCGGCCGGATGCCTTGTTCGCAGGGAAGCAAAGGACGTGATCACAATCCTTTTGTATTCACCAACTGGCTGTGTGGCGGCGGTATCAAAGGCGGCACCTATGGTGAATCGGACGAGTGGGGATTTCGACCTCAGGACAAATCCCGGGCAACTAGCGTCTACGATATCCATGCGACAATTATGCACCAGTTAGGAATTGATCATGAACGACTCACCGTTCGGAACAATGGGATTGACCGGCGCCTCACTGATGTTCACGGGCATGTCATGAATGAGATGATCTCCTAGAGAGAGGTCGGCCCCTAAATCAGGCTATCAGAGGGATTGATCTCATTCTCTCTTCAATGGTACTTTCGCCATATGAGAAAATTTCACGCGCTTTTCATTGCGATGGCTTGCTCGCTATTCGTTTTTCCTGCTTTTTCCCAGAACAAGAAGAGCGCTCCCTTCGAAATCTCAACGGAGGCCAATGTCGAGATTCCAATGCGGGACGGGACAATTCTTCGGGCGGACATTTATCGACCGAAAGCCGAAGGAACCTATCCCGTTCTCATGGCGCGGACGCCCTACAACAAAAACGGCCTAGGGGGGAACGGGAAGAGATTCGCCGCCAATGGCTATATCGTAGTTTGTCAGGATGCCCGGGGCCGGTTCAAATCAGACGGCCAATGGGAGTCCTTTGTCCGCTTCGATACCAACGACGCCCGGGATGGTTTCGATACTGTTGAATGGTGCGCCACGCTTCCCGGCTCCACCGGGAAAGTGGGGACATTCGGCGCTTCCTACAACGCATTCCTCCAATGGCGAACCGCTTCCCTCGCCCCACCCTCACTGGTCTGTATGGCCGCTTTCAGCATTCCCGCAAAGTACACCGACCTCGAGGGAATGGGCTCCATCAAACCGGGGCGAAGACTGCAATGGTGGTATGGATCGATGACACCTGACATGCGCAAACGATCGGGAAATCCGGGGTCGGCTGACAAGGCGGCGGGAAAGAAGGCATGGAACGCAGAATCCAAAAAGTGGCTGAATTTTGTTCCCTGGCTGGATTTGCCGAAAACTTTCTGGGAAGAAGAAACCGAAGCTGTCCACGCGTGGCTTCGCGATCCTTCTCTGGACCCCTGGGCTTTGCAGGAAGGCGTTCCAAACACCACGGTCCCGAACTTCAATACGATTGGATGGTTCGACCACTGCAACGGAAACCTCCTTCTCGACAAAGCAATTCTCTCCGGCGCAAAGACGGACACGGCCCGCAATGACTCACGCACCATCGTAGGCCCGTGGAGCCACACCGGACGCGGCAAAAGCATGGTCGGCAAGATTGATTTTGGTCCGAATGCAAAGCTCGATACCTTTGCGCTTGAGTTGCAATGGTTTGACTACTGGCTCAAGAAGAAGGGCGATGCGCCGGGTAGCAAAATGCCTTATCGGATTTTTGTAATGGGGGACAACGAATGGCGGGACGAACCGACCTGGCCGCTGGAACGCGCCATCACCAAGACGATGTATCTCCATTCTGACGGCAAGGCCAACACTCCAAAGGGGAATGGCACTCTGACTGAAACCCAGCCAGAAACTACAGGACAAGACCAATACGATTACGATCCAAAAAATCCCGTTCCTACTCTCTATTCCGCCGCTTCCTTCACTGTGCCTGCGGATCAATCACCTCATGCCGGGCGTCAGGACATTCTTGTCTACCAAAGCGAACCACTAACCAAGAGGCTTGAGGTCACGGGCAATCCAGTCGTAGAGCTCTTTGCCGCCACATCTGCTCCGGACACTGATTTCTTTGCCCGGCTCATCGATGTTGCGCCGGACGGAACCAATCTTGATGTGTCTCTGGGAATGGTCCGCGCCCGTTACCGCAACGGACTGGACAAAGAAGAACTACTTACACCTGATGAGACGGTTCGCTATCAAATCGAAATGAATCCAACTTCGATCGCCTTTCAACCCGGTCACCGAATCCGACTCGATATCACCAGCAGTGACTTCCCCAACTTTGACCGAAGCCACAACACGGCTCCAAATCCGAATGCGGATGCTGAACTCAAGATCGCTACCCAAACCATTTTCTCAGGTGGCAAATCCGCGACCGTTCTAAAGCTTCCGGTAATCCCTGAGTAATCGTATTTCCAATATCCTGATGAAAGCCGCTCAAATTCTCCGAAAGAAAATCAACTCCGAAGACAAGATCACCACCGGGATGATCTGCACATTCCATTTCAGAATCGCGATGGTGGAAATGGCGATGAAGGCAGGACTCGACTACCTCATTATTGATCTCGAACACCTCACTTATGATCCCGAAATGGTCAGTGACGCCTGCTCAATCGGTCGTCGCGAAGACTTCCCCATTCTTATCCGCCCTCCGTCCGCTGATTACACTCCCGTTCGAATGGCGATGGACCTGGGACCATGCGGCCTTTTGGTTCCCTATGTCGAAACGACAGAGACCATGGCTGGAATTCGTGATGCCGTCTACATGAAGCCACGCGGAAGGCGGCGCCCCGGAGGCCCCGGAATTCACTGGGTCCCGGATGTTCACTACCAAACCTGGAAGGAGCAGGTGGAGGAAAATTTCATCATCATGCCCCAGATCGAAAGCCGGACGGGTTTGGATAATGTCGAAGCAATCGCAGCAGATCCCCTGACCACGGCAATAGCAGTGGGCCCGTATGATTTATCTGCTGACCTCGGGGTATGCTGGGATCCGGAAACCGACGAGTTGCAGTCAGCTCTGCAGAAGATTCGCGAGGCTGGCCGCGCTGCCGGAAAGAATATGTGGATGATCGGAGATGGCCCGACCCTGGTTGAACGCGGCTACAATTTTCTGTGCATCACTGAGCCCACCATGTTTCAACAAGCACAACTGAAAGATCTGAACGAAGCGGTGAAGAGAGGCGGCGACAAACCCGACGCCGCGAGTCATCAGGATCTGGCTGGTGCCTAATTCTTTTTTTCGCGTTCGAATACTTTCGCTTCGGCGGGAAATGGCTCCATCGGCTTGATAGCCGGCGGAGCTTGAAACGAAAGGCGTAGCTTCAGTTCCCTCATGGCGGGTTGATAGAAACCGACCGGATTCTTTTTGAATCCGGCATCATGGAGATAAGCCCTTACCGATACTTCATCGGATCCGTCTTCAAAAGACATCAATCGGCTGAGAGGCTGACCACCTGCATGGTGCTTTGTCAGGGCAGCGGCCTGCAGGAAGTTTACCCCCCATTTGGTTTCCGTAATCGTCTTCCCTCCAAAATCGTCGGTCGGGCTCTTCACGTGGGTATGACCTCCAACCCAGAAATCAATCGCAGCGCGACCATTTTTCTCTTCGAAGTCCGCTAGAAAATCTTCGAAGACATGGGCATCGGCGGTGAATTTAAAATTTTCGGGATCGTCATTCTCGATGATGAAATACAAATACTGTCTCTTATACACATCTGACGCTGCCGACGAAGA
>CAJXQE010000049.1 GCA_913058215.1 uncultured Verrucomicrobiales bacterium | reverse complement strand
ACACTATCCTCTTCGTCGGCAGCGTCAGATGTGTATAAGAGACAGGTTCCTGAGCTGTTGCCCAGCCGACTTTTCCCGGCCTGAGATTGGCGTGGGCCTTGATGACGGACTCGGTAATTTTCCGGGTGAGCAGGGCGACGTATTCCGGATCAGGACTGCACTGGGCCAAAGGAGCGGACGTCGGTGCCGTGTGAGTGTGGGTCGATGACATCAGCATTCGGTCTTCAGGAATGCCGGTGGCTTTGGAAGCCTCTGCTTTCGCTGCGTCAAAAATGTCCCGGGTGATGAGGCAAATGTCGCATACGACGATGGCGATGGTAGTTTTCCCGTCAGCAACGACCAGTGCTCTCGCATGCAGTCGATCCTGAACTCCCGTTGCCATGCGATCCTGAAAGGCGCCAGTCATCGAGACGGGTAGTTTCTCAGGGGTGATGTCTACGGCTGCGGCACCGACACGGAGCCGGGGAGCTTCTTTGTCGTCGGCGGAAATTCCCTTCGTTTCAATCAGCAGTCCGATGAGGAAGAGGCAATACAGAAATTTCATAGTAGGAAGTAAATATAGTTTTTTCGTTCACAGATGCACCACAATAATGAAGGATTAACAGGGACCGGATTTCTTTGGGAAATGGTAACGCTGTAGGTCGGGCGCTCCGCCTGACGGTGAATTTCTACCGCGCCAGCGGGATGATTCTTCTTTGGATTTGGGGCGATTAAACCTTCGAGAGAGAAGAGCCCGCGTTGCGGGTGTTTTTTTCAAAGGCAAGGGGAGCCCTCGCCCTACAGCGCTAGCGGTGGTGGCAGGGATATTCTGTTTGCTCTTGAAAAGTCACCACGCATGATCCGAATGGCGTCTCTGGATCTCTTCGCCCTCGAAGCGTTGACCTCACGCAGGCATCCCTTTAAACTTCGCTCGAGAGGAAAATATGAAAATCTTGTTTTTGACATTCTGCTTCACAATAAGCTGCTGCTGGGCCGGTTCGAAGCCCGGTGCTACTGCACTCTCAGAAGAAAAGTATGAGCCAGGCGATGTGATGTTGTCGAAGAGTGTTCCAGGAAAGCACGAACTCTTCCTTCTCTGGCCGGGCGATGGGCGACGGAGTGACGACCCCCTGAAGGAATTGGACGAGACTTTCGATAGACGTATAAAGAATGTGACTCGCCCGACTCTTATGGTGATGAAACCCGGTCAGCCAAACGGAAATGCTGTTCTTGTTTTTCCCGGCGGTGGATATGGACATCTTGCAGCCAAAAAGGAAGGAAGCCTGGTTGGGCAATGGTTGAATCGTCAAGGGATCACCGCTTTTGTGGTCAAGTACCGAGTACCCAGACGAAAAGAAGTTAATGCCCCTCTGCAAGATGCTCAAAGGGCTATTCGTTTTGTCCGCGGCAATGCAGAACAGTTTGGAATCAACCCGGAAAAAATTGGGGTAATGGGTTTCTCCGCAGGCGGACATCTTTGCGCGATGACTGCTCACCAGTTCGACCTTGCCACGTATTCTCCGGCAGATGACCTGGACCGGATTGACTGCAAACCCGATTTCGGCGTACTGATCTATCCGGCCTACCTTAAAGAGGCATCAATGGCCCCTGGTGAGGTAAGTAGTGTCAAGGATCCAGGCATTCCTATGTATATTGCCATCTCCCAAAAGGATCGATTCATTGTCGGCGTTGAGGCGTACATCCCAATTTTGAAAAAGGCCAAGGTAGATTTCGAATACCATGCCTACCCCGATGGAGGTCATGGTGCCGGACTTGAAGGTTTTCCGTGGATAGAGACCTGCGAGAAATGGCTCAGCTCAATAACTAAATCGGATTAACATCGAACAAAGCACAGAAGGTCGCGATAGATGCCAATGATTAAAAAGAAGCAGTATTTCGAATCTGCTGTGATCATGGCCGCTTTTCAAGTGACCCACCGAGTCTCCAAGCCTTTCCTGGATCGCGCGCGCTGAACTCCTGTCAGCCACGCCTCCAGTCCTGTTTCAGAGAGCTTTCGATGATCGTGCTGGTGGCGTTTGTGACTAGCAATCAGCCCCCGCTGGTGACCATGAGGGAATAGCCTACTTTGCTTGTGAGGACTCTGGTTGCCTGAGCCGTGATTGTGTAGACTCCATCCACTTTTCCGGAATGAGTAAAGACCGCATCGTCCTCTTTAAAATAGAAGCTGCTATGGGTGGTGTGACCATTTGAGGAAAACCAGTAGTAGACTTTACTGAGTCCGTCATCGCCGCGCTTGATTCGGGTGATCAGGGTGGCGGACTTTCCGGGAACAGGAAGAGTTACAGTGTCATCGCCACCGAGAGCTTTGACTTCGAGAGTCGGAATTCCGGTTTTCTCGAAATCGATTTTTACTTTTCGAACATCCAGATCCAGGATCTGTTTGATGTCCTCACCTGTAAGCGGAACATCGGTGAATTGGTCTTCGGCGACTGCAGTGGATACTGTGAAGATTGCAATGAAGGAAAGGGTCGTGATCCGTATATTCATGTCGTGGTGGAAGTGGCTTTCGCGGTGCTATGGTGATGGGAGGATTTGCGTTCGACAAGTAGAAACGGACGGGGCGGGGGGAATGGTTATCTCCTGGCTGCGACGGGTCAGCAGGGAGTTTTCCGATCGATATCATTCAATCCAGGCAGAATGTTCTCTGATTTATCTCTGGTGAATTGCATCGCACTCGGTTTAGAATTCTGTGATCCCGGAAACAGCATGTCTCAAACAAATACCAAGAATGAAAACATCCTACTTTGTGATCCTAAGCCTTTTGTTGGCTCAGTTGGATCTGAATGCGCAAACACTTCCTGAGGATGCCGAGAGGCTTGTCCGGAAGAGACATGAAGCGGTCGCCAAGATCGATAAAACCTTAAAGCGTGATCTCGTTAAAGTGAAGAAGCGCTGCGCGAAAGATGGGGATTCGAATGGTGCGACGGCTGTGGATTCCCGAATCAAGAGTCTAGACAAGAACAAGTTCGGTGATAAATCGGATCCACTCATAGGGACCGTCTGGAATTTCCTTGGCGTCAACCGTCAGAAGATCAACGAATTCACCTTTCTCAAGAGCGGTGAGGTCAGGTGCGAAGAAAGCTACAAGGACGCCACATGGAAAAGGTTGGACGATGACAATATCCTTTTCAGTTATGGGATAGACGCCTCTTTCATCGTTTTCCGAATCACGGATTCTAAAGGCTGGAATATGAGTGGTCACCATTACGGTGGAAGGAAGCGACACATCCAAAGAATAAAGTAACAATGGTGAATAAGACTCCGCACACCAATTCCGTACCCGCCGAACCGTTCGATCATCTCGCGACTACATTCCTTTGATGTTTTATCCACGGTCGCCCGGGTATATGATGAGCGGCATAGGGCGATCTACAAAAAGTGGAGCCGATAATTTCAATCCAACCCAGAAAGAACACCTCATGAAAAAACAACTGACAAAAATATCCATCATGCAATCCAGTAAAATCGCTACTGCTTTGTATGTAATTATGGGTCTGATTTACACGCTAATTGGAATACCGATGATCATATTTGGAGGCGATGAATTGAAAGTTGTGGGTATTATATACCTTTTCATGCCGATTATAATGGGTGTTTTGGGATTCATATTTTTTGCTATATTCTGTGCGATCTATAATGCACTATCTAAGAAACTCGGTGGCTTTGAAGTCGAAGTGACCGATATAGAATAATATAGAGCATGTCACCGAACCGCTTACCTGTTGTGAAGGTAGCGTTTTCGGTTTTTTTAGATCTTGATTCAGAGTCGAGAGAGCGGTCGTAGTTTAGCGATCCGCGATCTTAGGGATTTCAATAGAATGTATCATTGCGTTTGTGCGATTTGGGCGTGGGCGGCTCTTCGTTCAAGGCCGCGGAGGTGACTCTCTCCCTTGCTTGTTTCCTTGCGTTTTGCCCTCGATTTAGCCAGGGTTGTTGAGAAGCAGCCGGGGCTTTGTTTTGCGATTCCCCTGGCTTTAAACCTTATCCGAAGAAATTCATTGTCCGCGTGATGATCCCATGAAAGAAAATTCAATTGAATCCCACACAAACGAGAGCTCTCGCAAATCGGTGCCAGTTTGGTTCTGGGTGGTTTCCGCCGTGGCCCTACTTTGGTATCTGATGGATATGTCCGGATTTTTGATGCGGCTATTCATGACTGAGGATGTCATCAGCTCAATGCCGGAGAATCAACAGCATTTGTATCGCAATATTCCGCTCTGGGTGGATATCGGGTTTGCCTGTGAAGTCTTTGGAGGGTTGCTAGGATCTATCGCCTTGCTTCTCAAAAAAAAGTGGGCATTGCCCCTCTTCGTTATCTCCGTTCTCGGCACGCTTGCTCAGACATCGAATATTTGGTTTCTCACCGACGCGAGGAGCGTGATGGGGGCTCCCGCGATCGTGATGCCGCTTGTCGCGATTGTCATTGGAGTCGCACTGATATTTCTTTCGAGGATTGCGATTTCCAAAAGCTGGGTTCGCTAATTGACGGCATCAAATATAGAACGGCGCTTCCCGGTGTGAATCGGCTGGATTCGGAAGCAGGGTGAAGAGTGAGATGAATTTCAGACCGCTTCCCGTTTTCATTTTTGGTGTTCTGTGGTCAATCTATTCGATCGTGATGGGCATCTTCGGCTGGCGTTTGGCCACCCTTGGAGTCGCTCCTGAAGATTTACCAATTTTTCGACTGATCGCGCCATACACCCTTCCCACGATTCTCTTGGCACCATTCTTGTTTCCCAGAATCTCGGTACTATTTTGCTCGGTAGTTTTTAGCGGGGTTCCATTTTATTGCCTTTTGCGACATCAGTGGATTCTGGGAGTGTCAGCCTGGGGGTTTGGGGCGATTGCGATTTCGCTTCTTTTGATTTGGTTTTCATTTTCAGGTATACGCAAGGCGAAGGTATCTCCTTCCGCTGACAAGCAGGTGCTCTGAGTGATTCACTATCGAGGCCCGCATCGGTTTGCACCTCAATCGTGGCAAGATGGACAATCACGAGAAGCCAAAGCTCGAGCAGAGGAGGATGAATTCCAAAGGTCAAGGGGAGCCTTCACCTCTGTACTTCGATTGATTTCTCTGTTCCCTTTTCTATTCACCTCTCTAAACTATCGGCATGCCTACGGAACAGGATCAGACTGATGAAGAATTTATGCGCCTCGCTATTGCGGAGGGGCGGAAGGGCTTGGGGGTGACATTGCCGAATCCGCCGGTGGGCGCGGTGATTACAGACGGGCGCGAGATTCTGGGAAAAGGATGGCATCAGAAAGCGGGGGAAGCTCATGCTGAAGTGAATGCGATTCGTGATGCGGTGGAGCGGCACGGAGCGGAGGCGATTCGGGGGAAGACACTTTACGTTTCGCTCGAGCCATGTTCGACTGAAGGGCGGACGCCACCTTGCGTGAAGGCGGTTTTCGATGCGGGGCTGGCGCGGGTCGTGATCGGATGTCGCGATCCCAATCCAGCTCATGCCGGTGCGGGGATTACGGAATTGAATCTTGCCGGAGTCGAAGTGAAGAGCAGCGTCTGTGAAGATGAGGCAAAACGATTGGTCCGGTTTTTTGCGAAGCATATCACCACAGGTCGCCCTTATGTAATTGCGAAAACGGCGATGACGCTCGATGGCCGGACGACTTTGCCGGCGGAACATGGGCAGTGGATTTCGAGCCCGCAGTCACGGGAGGATGTGCAGCGCTTACGTCGTCAAATCGATGCAATCCTGGTTGGTGGGGAAACGCTGCGGGTGGATAATCCAAAGCTGACTTTGCGCGGGGAATATGCGGATGGGCGCGAGCAGCCACTGCGGGTGGTTTTGACGGCGGAAAAAAATCTGCCGGAAGATCATCATCTTTTCACCGATGAATTTTCTGACCGGACTGAAGTGTTTTACGGAGCTTCGCTTTCCAAGACTCTGGACAAGCTGGGCGGGCGGGGAATCACCTCGGTGCTTTTGGAATCCGGCGGGCGACTTTTTTCTCACGGGATTGCTAACGGGCTGATCGACGAAGCGGTTTTTTATATCGCGCCTATTATCGGCGGAGGCGAAAAACGCGTCATGCCGGGTGACGGGGCGATGGCGAATCTGGAGGACATGTTCATCACCCGGGTCGGACCGGATTTGCGGGTGAGTGGGCTGATTACGAAGTTTGACTGAGTTTTGATTGATTGAAACGCGGGTGTATTTTGGTGGTTTGCGAAGAATTGTCTGACCTTGCGTGGAAACGAATTCCACAAAAAAGGTTGTCGCTTTGGTCTGGTTCGGTGAAAATGAGGTGTGCTCCAAGTCATCTTCAACGAAATCAGTGCCAACGAAATCTCTCAGCTGCCCACTCTGGAACAGCTGGAGGTGCTCAATGAATTCAAGGTCACTCCTGAGGATCTCGATAACATTGATCATGCGGATTCGGAAGCTCCTTACGGTTCGGTTGAGCGGGATGGAAAGACTCTTTATCGCTACCGGGCCAGTGATGTCCGGCTTTATTTCGAAGTATCGGGTGATCATCAGTCTGTGATTGTGCACCGCGTTCTCAGTAAGAATTCATTTCAGGATTTTCTTTTCCGGACAGAGCTTCCCGTCGGTGATGATGAGGCGCTGCATCAGTCGAAGCAGTTCTGGGAACTGATCGAAGAAGGTGAAAAGGCCCGGCGGGTTTAGCTTGTCGAGTTCTTAACAAAGAAAGACAAGATGGAGCTTTTTGACAAACTGGAGTCGGATGAAGAATGGCGTCGCCGCGAATTTCCGGCCTGCCGTGATCGTATTTTCATGGCGCATGCGGCGGTGACTACTGTCCCCCATGCGGCGATCAAGGCGATGGATGATTTCAATCGTGCCAGCGGCACGGGCGAGCTCGACTATAGCAAAGTCCTTCTCAAGGACATGGATAAAGTGCGTCAGTCAGCTGCGGGAATTATCGAGGCGGATGCGGATGAAATTGCTCTGCTCGGACCGACTTCACTGGGCTTGAGCCTGGTGGCCAATGGGATTGACTGGAAAGAGGGGGACGAAATTATTGCTTATTTGGATGATTATCCGGCGAATGTTTATCCCTGGAAAAACCTGGAACGCCTCGGAGTGAAAACGGTTTTCCTGAAACCCGATCAGGCGGGGGAGATTACTCCAAAGCTGGTGAAAAAAGCGATCACGCCGAAAACAAGGATGTTTGCCCTGGCTTCCTGTAATTTTTTGACGGGTTACCGGATCGATATCGAAGCGATCAGCGCATTGGCAAAAAAGAACGATATCCTTTTTTGTCTGGACGCTATTCAGACGGTCGGTGCTTTTCCTACTCCGGCGAAGCAGGTGGATTTCCTGAGTGCGGATTCTCACAAGTGGATGCTCGGTCCGATGACGGCCGGAATTTTCTATGTAAAAAAAGAGCGATTCGATGAACTTCGCCCCACGCTGCTCGGAGCCTGGAATGTGGTGTCTCCGAATTACATCGCGCGGGACGGGGTGGAGTTTGAGCCGGGCGGACGCCGTTACGAGCCGGGGGTCTTGAATTCTCAGGGGCTGGTCGGGATGAAATCGTCGATTGATCTGCTCGTTGGGATTGGTGTCGAGAATGTGGGAGCACGGCTGTTGGAGCTGAAAGCTGCAATCTGTGACGGTCTGGACAAGCTCAAACTGGAAGTGGTCGGTCCCCGTGAAGGTGATAATGCCTCCGGAATTACGACTTTTACTGACCGCGAGAAATCCTCCCGGATCGGAAAACTTTACGATCTACTTCACAAACAATCCATTGTGACGAGCTTTCGTCATGACCGGGACGGGGTGCCTTATCTTCGCCTGAGTCCCCATTTCTACAATACGCACAGGGAAGTGGAAGAGGTGTTGCGGGCGATTGGAGATGCTTCCACTTGACTACGGGAAAAAGTTCCCTATTTATCGGACTATTTTTGTCTGGAAAGTTGCTTCAATCTGATTGAGGATGGGACGCAACGAACCTTAACAACTACTGGATTAACTACCGGGAAGGATCTCTGCTTTGAATTTAAAAGACATCAAACAAATCGTAGAACTCATGGGTGAACACGGGATTTCCCAGTTCAAACTTGAGCAGGATAACGAAAAGATCGAACTCAAAAAGGGTGGCGATATCGATATGGAAGCTGTGCAAAAGTTACTTGCTTCAGCTCAGGCTCCCCAAGTCTCATATGCTCCACAGCCGGTTGCTCAGGCTCCAGCAGCAGCAGTTGGGGGTGCGGCTCCGGCAGAAGCTGGATTGCCCGCAGGTCTCGTGGAAATTACATCACCCATGGTGGGAACTTTTTACTCTTCTGAAAATCCGGAATCGGATCCCTTCGTTTCTGTTGGCTCGAAAGTCAGCGCTGACAAGACCGTTTGTATCATCGAAGCAATGAAGGTGATGAACCAGATTAATGCAGATGTGAGCGGGGAGATTGTTGAGGTGCTTGTCGAGAACGGTACCTCTGTTCAATACGGCGAGCCACTTTATCGAGTTAAGCCGGCTTAAGGGCGCGTTTCGATTGTCCAATCGATATTGCTGACACGATCAATTAGAGAATTGGGAATCTACAGGTACCATGTTTAAAAATATTCTGATCGCCAACCGTGGCGAAATTGCTCTGCGCGTGATTCGGGCTGCGAAAGAACTCGGGATTCGGACGACGGCTGTCTATTCCGAGGCGGATTCCGATTCAATGCATGTTCAGTTGGCTGACGATGCGATTTGTATCGGGCCAAGCTCCAGTGCGGATTCCTATCTAAATATGGAGCGCATTATGTCGGCGGCTGAGATCGCCAATGTCGATGCGATTCATCCCGGTTACGGATTTCTTTCCGAGAATCCTCATTTTGCCGAGCTTTGTGAGTCCTGTGAGATCGCATTTATCGGGCCGTCAGCCGCAGTCATCGCGATGATGGGCGACAAAAACCGGGCCCGTGAAACGGCGGTGAAATACGGAATTCCCGTAACTCCGGGAAGTACAGGTCTTGTTGAAGAGGGAGAGGCTCTTGAGGTTGCTTCACAAATTGGTTATCCGGTCATGATCAAGGCGACTGCCGGTGGTGGTGGACGGGGAATGCGTCCAGCCTTGAATCAGGCGGCTTTCATGAGTGCCTTTCACGCGGCGCGCAATGAAGCCCAGGCCTGTTTCGGTTGCCCGGATGTTTACATCGAAAAGTTGGTCGAAAATCCTCACCACGTCGAATTTCAGATTGCAGCTGACAGTCAGGGTGGAGTTATCCAGCTGGGAGAGAGGGACTGTTCGATGCAGCGCCGGAATCAGAAAATTATCGAGGAGACTCCCTCTCCTCTTCTGAGTGAGGATTTGCGGAAGCGCATGGCCGAGGCTTCAGAAACACTGGTGCGCGGCATTGGTTACGAAAACTGCGGAACCATCGAGTACCTGGTCGACGACGACGAGAATTTCTACTTCATGGAGATGAACACCCGGATTCAGGTGGAGCATCCCATCACTGAAGAAGTCCGCGGTTGTGATTTGATCAAGGAGCAAATCCGGATTGCTTCGGGCGAGCCGCTCTCAACTCACGTGCTTAACAGCGAGCCACGTGGGCACTCGATTGAGTGTCGGATCAATGCCGAAGATCCCTACAATAATTTTGCGCCGAGCCCCGGGAAGATTACGCTTTTCTACGCTCCCGGTGGACGTGGTGTTCGTGTCGATACCCACATCTACAGCGGATACACGGTGCCGCCACATTACGATTCCATGATCGCCAAGCTGATCGTGACCGGTGCGACGCGGGAGATTGCGATTGCGCGGATGTTGCGTTCGTTGAACGAGTTTGTGATCCGGGGAATCAAGACCACGATTCCTTTTCAAATGTCTATTCTCAAGCATGCTGCTTTCCGAACCGGGAAGTACAACATTGCCTGGGTCGAGAAATTCCTCGCCTCTCAGCCCGATCCGCCGGAGCTTCCGGACATCGAATTGGAAGACGAATAGTAGGCGTGTGCCGGAGTGCCGAAAGATAGAAATCTTTCGCTACGCATCAGTTCTGCTGAGGGCGGATTGTCTGCTGAAAATTGATCGTCGAAATTGTTCCCAATTTCGCTACGGGATTTGAAAAGTTGGCTTTGGATTTTGAGAATAGCGTTCTTGTTTCCTTCGTCGATTCAAGGTAAAACCTTTGTTCGTATCTTTCCGTTCTCATTTATGATTCCACACATCCGCATTCTGTTTTGTATTTTTCTTCCCGCCTTTTCTTTTTGTTTTGTTAGTGGCCAGGAGCCGGTGATCAAAGAACCGGAGCCCGCTGTCCCGGTTGAAGCTCCAGAGCCAAAGCCCGAGCCGAAGCAGCAAGTCGCCCAGGTCAACAACGCGGCCTGTTTTCTTTCCGGCTTGAAAGCACCTCACGCGGGAGCTGAGGCACTTTTCGATTCCAAATCTTTCGCGTATCACCAGACCCGAATCGACAAGGAGTGGGAGGAATACACGTCGCGGACTTTGCATCCGCTCAGTTCGTGGGCCAGTCAGGAAGTGGCACCGTGGTCCAAGCAGGGTGGAGTGGTTCGCTACATGTTCAGCGGTCCAGACATTCTTCACGCTTTCCACATGTTTCCAAAGGCCGATACCTTTGTTCTTTGCGGGCTGGAACCTGTCGGGGTTGCTCCGGATATCAGTAAGCTTACTCCGGGAAATGCGGGGCGGGCTCTCGGTGAAGTTCGTAATGCGGTCGGGGAATTGATCAACTTCAGCTTTTTCCGGACCAAGGACATGAAGAGCGATTTGCAATACGCCACCTTTCGAGGGACGACCCCGATCATGATGGTGTTCCTGGCCCGTTCCGGCCAGTATGTGAAGGGCTATGAATTCTTTGAGTTGAAGAAAGACGGTACCCTCGAAAGCAAGGGCGAAGTCAGCAAAGGGGCGAACGCAGTGAGGATCGACTTTTCCCCTCAACGGGTTCAAAAAACAAAGTCGCTCTATTATTTTTCCACCGACCTTTCAAATGGCGGATTCACCAAGAACGGTTTCGATGTCTGGCTGTCGGCCAGGGAAAAGGGAGATGCCTACGCGAAGGCAGCCTCGTTTTTGATGCATCAAAGTTATTTCAGTGATATTCGGAATCACTTGTTGGAAAACAGTATCCAGGTGGTCGAGGATGACTCGGGAATTCCCTATAAGTATTTCGACAAGGAAAAGTGGGACATCAGTCTCTACGGAAACTACACCGGTCCGATTGATCTGTTTGCGCAGCATTACCAACGCGATCTGAGATCTGCTTATCGTGCCGACCGGACACCGATTGAATTCGGGACCGGGTATAAATGGCGGAAAGGGGAATCGAATTTGATGCGCTATGTGGCGAAGGGTGCGGTGAAAGAGGAATTACCGAAGGAAGAGGAGCCGGTTGTGGAACCGGTGCCAAAAGCGGAGCCAGAACCTGCTCCGGCTGATCCGGTGGAGTAGTTGCAAGGTATTGCCAGTGGACAGTCGCCGAATTTCCTTGTGGCGTTCCGGTTTCTTTGATCCTATTTCTTCATGAGACTGATCAGGATTTCCTTTATTTTACTGGCAGTCTGCGGGCTGAATCTTCTTCACGCCGCTGGCCCGGAAAAGAGCGTTGGGCACAATTCGAAGCTGGTCTCAGATAAAGCTCGCGCGAATTCGTTTTCTTCTCTTGAGAAAATACTTCAACAGATCACGGACGAGGCGAGTCTGGCTATTTTCGAGGGCTTGCCTCATCAAGACTCGCAATCCAAGTTGTACAAAAGGGAACTGAAGAGCAAACCCGCCGTGACACGGTATGGCTATTCTTTTTACGAACCTTCTGTGGCAGTGTCGGGGAAAGAGAAGGATCAACTGCTCAAACTCTTGAAAAAACCGGGAGCTTTCAGAAAGTACGGCGGTAGAAAATTCTGTGGAGGTTTTCATCCTGACTATTCATTGCATTGGAAGACGGCTTCAGGTGAGGTCGAAATGCATCTGTGTTTTGGCTGTCACGAAATGAGAGTCTATTCCGGTGACCTGGAAGTACATGCTGATATGGGTGAAAGTACTCCTGAGGCTCTGAAGAAACTTTTGAATCCTTTTCAGAATAATAGGCCGATTGCAGAATAAGAGGGGATGAGAAGTTCATGAACCTGACAGTTTTTCGAAGTACCTGGCATTGAAGGGGTGGCGGCCGTATCACTCAGAATTGGCTCATCCTGAAAAACGGAAAGCACACCAACAGTTTGTTTCAGTCTTTGGTTTTCAAAAAAATCTATAAAGTTTGAAATCACTTCCCGGCAGGTGACTAGAAGGGGGTATGAGGAACTTTTCTTTTTTGTTAATTTTCGTTTTCGCCTTTTTTTGCTGTAGCAGTGCGAAGGCAATTGAATCGTGGACAGGCACGAACGGTAAGGCCGCTTCTTCCCAATTGGGGCAGGCGGACTTTTCCGGAGATGTTCGAAACCGGAACGCAGGGCCACCAGAGGATAATAACCTGTACACTCCTAAGGGTGTCGCTATCAATGTGCACTCGGGGAAAGTCTATCTGGTCGATACTGACAATCATCGGGTTCTCCGCTATTTATCGACGACGGCGCTGCAAAGTGGCGCCTCGGCGGAAGCGGTCTTCGGACAGGCAAATTTCACGACGGCCACTCCTGCAGCCGGGAGACTGGGCTTGAATTCTCCGGCCGGAGCAGTAGTCGATTTTGCCGGAAACCTCTGGGTATCCGATACGGGAAACAACCGGGTGGTGGTTTATCTTAATGCGGATTCCCAACTCAGTGGCTCCGCTCTGAGCACCTTGCTGGGGCAGCCGGATGAGGATACGACCACTTCGGGAACGGCAAACAATAAGCTCAATTCGCCGAGGGGGCTTGCTGCAGATATCCAGGGGAATATCTGGGTGGCGGATCAGGGGAATCATCGAGTCCTCTTTTTTGATCATCCTCGAACTGTAGATAACATCGCCGATATGGTCCTGGGGCAGTCAACGTTCACCGGAACAGGATTCGGACCGTCGGCCAGTAATATGTACAACCCGGCTGACGTCGCTCTTTCTTCTGATGGCACAACACTTTGGGTGGCGGATCAAAATAATAACCGGGTGCTTCGTTTCGACAGAGCTGATCAGAAAATGAACGGAGCTGCTGCCGATGGCTTGTTGGGTCAGACAACGTTCAACACGGGGACGGCAGGCACGACGCAGTCGACTTTTAATATGCCGGAGAGTCTGGACATCAATTCAAACGGTCGACTCTTTGTCGCCGACAGTCAAAATCGTCGGGTTCTCCATTTCCGCAATGCCGCAACCAAAGCAAACGGGGCGCCCGCGGACGGTGTTCTTGGAAAGTCGACATTCACGGATAGCTCGGCGGAGAATGCCTCCGCAACTACCCTGTCACAACCAGTAGGAGTAGCTTGTGATGGTGTCGGACGGCTTTGGGTAGCGGATATGCCAAACAATCGGGTGATGAGGTTTCAGGCCAATGAGAATTCTGCGAGAATCGCCTCAGTTAGGCGTCAGATAAAGAGACAGAAGCGGGCTTTGAAAGTGGCGAAGAAAAAGAAAAGAAAACCAGCGATCAAGCGGGCCAAAAGAAAAATTCGATCTTTGAACAGAGTCCTCGCCGCGCTCTTGAGGCCCTGATCAGAAGAAGTGGGAAGGAATTGGGGCTCGAATAGCTCCTTGCCCGGTCAGGGTTTCTTCTTCTTCTTTCCGAACAATATTCGGGGGAGGAGTGGCCGTGTATCGCGTTTGGTGACTGTTGGTTTAGCGGTGACTTTGTTTGCTGTATTCTGAAAGAGCAGAGTCAGGAATTGATCGTCGGTGAATTTCCCGCGATCACTCCCGAGATGAACAACGACCAACTGCATCGAAGGAACGATGTAGAGCCGTTGGAAATTTGATCCTAAGGCAGCCACCAAATCCGGGGGTGCATTTTTACTGAGGCAGGCTCCGCTCCAGTCCTCCGGCATGGGATCCCTGTCGAGCCATTGTTCGACGTCAGCAACTCGTGCGTCGGATTGTCCGGCATAGCCATTGAGCCAGAAATTGATTCCGTAGGCAGGGTTGATTCTTGTGCCGGTGAAGCAAAGGCGGAGGCTTTCCGTTTTGATAAGTTGCTTGTTCTTCCATCGCCCTCCCTGGGCAACCATTTCACCGAACTTGAGCCAATCGCGGCCGGTCATGTACATTCCAGCGGAAGGAATTACATTTCCGTGGGCATCCTCCCGCCATTTCGGAATGCTGATCCCGAGCGGTGAGATTAATTTTTTTCTCAGGTAGCCTTCATAAGATTGGCCGCGTTTTTTCAGCTTTTCCCGGATCACTGCGCAAAACACCTGAAGATGTCCGGGGCCATAGACAAATGTTGTACCGGGTTCGCGAGTCACGTCGAGGGTGGTCGAGGCGGTGACTTTGTCGACACTGGACCGACCGTAAATCTGAGAGAAGCCTGTCTCGAGTCCGGAGGTGAAGTTCAACAATTGGCGGATAGTGATTCTGCGTTTGCGGGGGTCTTCACGCCAGGAGGAGAGAGTTTTTCCGACAGGCTCATCGAGATCGAGCCATCCTTCTTCGACTCCGATGGCAGCGAGGACACCAAAAAACGATTTCGTGCCGGAGTAAATGTGGAGCGGTTTCCCTGCGGAGTGCCCGGCGTAGTAATCTTCAAAACGGACGCGGCCATTTTCCCAGACGATCATTCCCAGACCGGCGCCTTTTTGGGAGTACTCGTGGGCGGCTTTGATCGAGGCGTCGGAGAGTTGGGCAGAGACGGTCATCGGAAAGAGGACCGCGAAAAGAAGAAAGCTCACGATTGCGGCTCCTTTCCTCTTCTTATTCTTTCCAGTAATGACAGTTTTCACAACTGCTTTCAATAAATTACGGAAAACTTAAATTACAAGAAGGAATAAAGGGACTGCAGGGCGCTTATTATTCTTTTTGCGGCCAGTGATCGGGGACGATGAAGATCCGCTCCGATTCAATCCAGCCTGTATCTCCTTCTTTCAAAGCGATAATCAGTAGTGGGTGAGGAGAAGAATTGAAATGGGTCTCCAGAGTTTCCTGAAATTCCGAATAGGGAAGGTCGGATGAATCGCCGGTTTCGTTTCCGAGCCAGTTGGGTTTCTTGAGGATTCGGTAGTGTTGCCCGGGAATATCGAGGTGTTCGATTTCGGAAGCATGGATCCATTTTCCCCGTAGATGGGCTGGATTCAGAGTTCCGGGTTCTGTTGCCGGTTGAGGATCATCAGGATGATAGAAAATTCTTCCTTTTACCAGCCCCTGCCGGAGATCGATTTCAAGAGGCAGCTTGCGACTGAGTTCCAACTGACGGCCAAAGAGGCGCTGATGCTTTCGAGCATAGTTGTCAGCAGCATTTGGCCCGATGAGATGACTACCGTCCTCGTTCGATGGCAGGCTTTGCAGGTAGAATTTTACAGCAACTTCCCAGTGCACCGTTTTTCCCTCTTCATCCCGGAAAAGGAAATCAATTTCCCCTTTGGTGATCCCCTCTTCGATGATTTGCTTGCCCTGTTCGATGATTTCCACTTTGCGAATTTTTTTCAGCCAGTAGTGAATCAGATTTTCGAAATAGTACCCGACCCGGTGACTCGATTGTTGTTCGATGAAACGGGCAAGCTCTTCACCATCGATTGCAATCTTCGGATTCCAAATTGGATTCGCGATATTGTTGCGAGCCTCGGGATCGAGCAGCGATGGACTTGCGATGACCCACTTCAGGTCGCGAAGGGAGTTTGAGGCTGAAGGCGGAGTTTGCAAAGTTGAAGCTGGCTTTGAAAACTAAGCCATTGATGTCGGAGTCCCGCCTGGATTCGGCGCTTTCCTATTTTGCTGGGGCAGGGGCCGGCTTAGGCTTTGCTTTTGGATCAGCAGGAGCAGCCTTTGGATCAGCAGGGGCAGGTTTGGGCGCAGGCGCAGGCTCGGCGGTGGGAGGTGGAATGAACTTTATAACCTTGCCCCCGTTGTGAGCCTTCTCGCTTTCGTAGATGGGGACAAGTCCTGCTCCGACTCCGATGGAGAAATGCTGAATCTTTCCTTCGAAGGGTGGATGGCTCTTTCCGTCGGCACTGGCAGTGTCCTTATTCACCACGACGTCGCCGATACAGACGGTCACGTTGGTTTTAACTCCGAGACCATTTTTGGCGGTTTGAAAATTCGCCTCTACGTCGTTGAGCCTCGTGACAATTCTTCCGTTCTGAAAAACGGTAACAAACAAATCGGTTGTTTCGTTGGCAGCGATTTTCCCCAGATTGCAATTCACCGGTTTTGCCCTGCCTACTGCATTCCAGTAAAAGTTGAGATTTCCGGCAGTGAGATAGAGTCCGAAGCCAGCGCTTTTCCCTTGATTCAAGTCATACAAAACTCCATCCAAAGTGTCCGGAGTGAAACGAATGGCGACCCTGGTGAATTTTTGATTTCCACTGAATCCGCCCATGATTATTCCACCGCCCGTACCATCAAAAAGGTATCCGTCATCGGATTTGGCGACACCACCTTTCAATTGAGGTTGGCTCGTGTCCGGTCCACTGCCCATCACATAGATGTGCTTTTCCAATTCACTGACAAGAATCCAATCCCGTTCCTCGAGCGGAGGAAGCGCAGCCGATGCTGCAGATTCTACCACGACAGCGCCTTCCGAGCTGCCCTTTGCCTTTGCTGGAGGGGGCGCATCAGGATCGAAATCCCCGCCGACTTCGGCATTCATCGTCACAATCTCGCCATCAGCCAGTTTTGTGAGCCATTCCGGTGCAGCGCTCCAGAGTTTTCCGTTGCCGTAGAGATCACGATAAATCTTTGCCTGTGCCTGGAGCTCGCTCATGCGATTCTCGTCTTTCAACGCGACCAGCAAGTTGGCTGAGCGTTGTAGAGCTTCCTGGGTCAGTTTGGTGGAGCCACCAAAGTTCAGCACATAAGCTCCGGAATATTCCTGAATGGCTTCGGACGGCTTGCCCAGATTCTCAAGAGCAATGCCTTTGAGGAAAAAGCTCTCCGGTCCGGGAAGTGCGACACCTTCAAGAACTTCCAAAACCTGATCCCATTTCTTTTCAGAGACAGCGATCCATGCCTGAATAGTCGGGGAAAGAGTTCGGAATTCGGGAGGAAGATTTGAAGATTCCTCTTTGACCACTTTAGACTGTTTGGCCACTGCTGCCGGATTTAAGTTTCCCCGATGACATTCCAGTATTCTTAAATGGGCGAGCGAGACGAAGTTCCCGGGAATGGGATAAAAGTGGTTTTCTTTATCTTCGAGGACGCGGCCATAGAGTCTAAGCGCTTCGGTGAACTTTCCTGATTCAAAGGCCTCTTCGGCGTCTCTCCATTGTTCGGTGGTGGGGAAGTCCACATACTTGATCTGGCTTCGAAAGAACGACTCGGTAGGAGAATTGGGTGCGGCGTTCCGTTTCCATTGAACCTGTCCGCGATCTACGGCGACGAGCTCGACCGTTGCGGCATTGCCATCGGCAAGATAGACCGTAGCCAGATCGGCACAGGCGATGCCACCGAATCCGGTGATCAGAGAAACTTGAATGAGAAGTGTTCGAATCATCATTGCCTCTATCCCTTTCCAGCCTCAGGTGCCGGTTGATACTCCCGCCTCCATTTCGTAAAAAGCTCTTTTCCTTTTGCCACTCCGGGATGTTTGTGGTGGCCCATTCGTTTCAACATATCCTGAAGGATTTTCAAGGCCTTGAGATCCTCACCTCTACCCTTGGTTATGGCCGCAGTTCGAAGGTATGCCCGGGTTGACCAGTCGAGGTAGCCGGGAAAGTTGGCGTAGACACTGACATAGATTTTCAAGGCGTCGCTGGTATTGCCCTGTTTCTCCATGCAATATCCGAGTTGGTAGTTGGCTTCAGGGCGGCTCACGACCCATTCGCGGTTTTCCAGGTATTGTTCCCAAAGCGTTTGGGATTCGACATACTTCGCCTCGTCCATTCGAATTCTAGCCATGCCGAGAACGGCGCGTTCCATCAACTCATCGATGGGAAATTCTGCCAGGATTCGCTGATACTTCTGGATCGCCTCTTCGCGCTGGGCAGGGTCATCGGAAGCGGCCTGAATTTCTGCAATATCAATGAGTGCCTGCTCGAAGTTGGCGGTCCCGGGACGGTTCTCCAGCAGGAAGTTGTAGAGGGGTTTGGCCTGTTCAGGCTTGTTCCGGGTGGTGGCGATCCATCTCGCCAACATCACGATCGGATAGTTGCTGTGCTCTTCCGGATTGAATCCTGCTTCGAGAAGATACCAGTATTTGTTGATCGCTTCCTGGTCCGCCTCTTGAGCTTCGAGGGAATCTGTCAGCGCTACCGTGACCCATCCTTTCAATGCCGGAGTGACTCCGCGTTTGGCGGACATTTCTTCCAACTCGGTAATGACCACCTCAGGCTCGTAATTTTCCTGAACAAAATCAACGAAGGTCCCGAACATTTCAGCCAGGGTTGTGGAATCCGGTTGATCGCGATGTTCCCAGACAATATCCCGCAGCCGGTCGCGGGCTTCGTCTTTCCGTCCCTGTTCCACCAGTACGGGAAGGGCAGCGGCAAGGAGGTCGTAGCGAAAATCGGATTCGGGAAATTTCTCCTGAAACTCTTTGTAATGGGTATCTGCTTTATCCCATTCAGAAATATCAGAGGTCTGCACGACCAGTTGCCAAAGGGCGTAAGCGGCAGTTTCATCCTGCCCTGCATCGATGCCTGTCGACCTGGCTTCAAGATAGACTGTTTCAATTTCTTCAAAAGGATGCTCCTGACTGGAGAAGATATCGCCTTTCAAGTTCCAGGCGGAAGCCGTCGTTTCAGCTCCGGGGAATTCATCGTGAATGCGATTGAGCTTCACCAGTGAATCGTCGGAAAGGTCGAGCATGAACTCGCTCATTGCGCATTGGAAAAGAACCGTCGAAACGAGAGCCGAGTCGGGATAGTCTTTCAGAAATCCATTGAGCACTTCAGCCGCTTCCTGCCACTTCGCGAGGCGGACTTTTGCGAGTCCGAGAAAAAAGCGAACCAGCTCAAGTCGTTCTCCCTCCGGATAGTTTTTGACGTAGGCGGTGAGCTCCTTGTCTGATTCCTCCATGTCTCCGATGTGAAAAGCGGATGCTCCGAAGACAAAATCGGGAATGTCGCGAATCTCTTCGCCGGGTTTCATGTCGGCCCGGACTTCGCTGGATACTTCATAGGCGTCTTCATACTCTTCCCGAAGAAACAGCACCTCCACAAGAACACGGGCGACACCCGGCTTGAGTTCATGTTCGGGAAACTCATCAAGGAACTGTCTTCCATACATGTAGGCTTCTTTCCAGCGGTCGATCTGGGCGGCGGATACGACAGTATTGTGGAGGTAGACGGCGCGATCTTTGTGATCCGTGCCCGCCTGGTCCGAGAGCCGACTGAAGGCAAGGTAGCTTCCCGAAAAATTCTGCATTAGAAAGTGAGAGGAACCGATGCCGTTCAGAATCTGGAGGTAGGCGGGTTCCAACTCATCAATCACTTTTCGAAATTCCGCGAGAGTCTCTGTTTTTTTCGTCTTTAATTGTTCGGCAACGAGGCGGTTTTTGAGAGCAGCATATCGGCGTTCGTACTCGGGTTTGAGAAGGCGCGGATCGACCATGCGTTCAAACCAGCCCAGAGCCCGAACCGGGTCATTTTGCTGAATTGCGATTTGGGCGAGATACTGAAAGCGCGGGTTTCGCTCAAAGCGTTCTTCGAATGGATCTGTATCGACGATCTCACTGAATCCCTGAAGGAAGCTCCTCACAGGGGGGAATTCTTTTTCGGTCGACCAGTCCTCCGCGATGACCATGAAGATCGTTTTCCGAAGATCTTCGCGAATTCCCTCGTTGGCGAGGGGACTGGCCATGAAGTCATAACCCTTTTCCAGATCACCTGCCTTGAGGTAACAACGCCCAAGGTTTACCGCGACGTGGACTTTGTTCACCTTGCTGTCCTGAGCTCCTTCCTTGAGGGCCTTTTCAAAAAGGTCCCGTGCTGCGGCATACCCTTCCTTCTCCATCTCCGCATTGGCCCACTGGACGAGTGCTGCGTTTCGAAACTGGTTTCGCTGGAGGTCGGCGGTTTCCTCTTTTGTTTTCTGATCAAAAATGTCGTTGGAATAGTTCTCGTAACAGGCTTTGAGAGCGGTGACTGCACCCGGATAGTCTTCTTTCCCGATCAGGATAATTCCTTTCAGGAAAAAGAAGTGTCCGAATACCGGGCCGAATTTCTTCATGCCATTTTCTCCGTGTTCTGTGATGACTCCGTTGACAGCTTTGAGAGCTGCGTCCCAGTTTTCCAGCTGAATATCGCTGACGGCCTTGTTGTAGGCAGTGATCGGATCTGTGGGATCGTCTTGAGAATAGATGTTTGTCAGGAAAAGAAAACTGAGCAACAGAAGGAGCGTCGAAAGTCCGGTGACTTTCGATTTCTTCTTCCAAAAACCAGTGAATACTCCCCCCATTTTTCTCACAGCCTTCCTTTGTATTTAGCGGGATTCTTTTGAAAATCGAATCCGTCGATCGGTTTCCCTTTTTTATCCACGATGGTGAAACTGCCTTTTGTCTTCTGAGCGATGGTTGAAAATTCCTTTAGCCCCGCGGTCGTCTGCATGGCCACGGTGTTGATGACCGGCTTTCCGTGTTTGGAGTTGAAAGACAAGATCGGAGCAGGAGCGTTCCCCCCGGTTCCGTCAGACATAAAGAAAATCACGTCGGGTGAAGGTTCCATGACGTGACCGATGCGGAGAGCCAGCTCCCAGTCCGTTCCGCCAAAAAGAGGATGCTTCTTAATAACGTTCATCGTCTTTTTCACATTGGTGGAATTGGCGTCGAGCCACTTTTCTTTGGGCAATTTGGAATCAGCCCCTCTAAAATCGTAGTCTGCATATCCGCCTTTGCTGACAAATTTGTAGGTTCCCTTGGGATCTTTGACGATATTGTCTTTTCCCTGCCGTTGATTGGACCAGCCTTCCCAGGCGTAGTAGCCACCGCCTGCAAAGAGGAGCACTTGATACTGCACTCCTTTCAGAGATTTCAGGGCTCGCTCGACTTCCTTGTTTCTCAAATCGACCTGATTCTTTTTCATCGATCCGGAGTGATCGATGATAAAAAGAAAGCGCTTCCCGGTTGAGCTGCCCCCGAAAAATGATGCGCCCATTCCCAGTCCGTCACCGCCGGAGCCGAATCCACCGCCGCCAAAATCGGCATCACCGATCCCGAGAGGACCAGTGCTGGTTTTAGTGACTTTGGGCATAGAAATTCTGGCAACGGCATTGGCGCGCATCAATTGGGCAAGTGGAGCTGCTGCTGCAGCCGAGGCCGAGGTTTTCTTGGTCTGCTTGACGACATTTTTCTTCTGCATCTCCTGCTTCTTTTTGGAAGGAGGAGCAATTGCCGCGACGATCTCCGGATCATCTTTGTTCGGAGGAAGAATCACGACAACATAGGCGATCAGGCCAATGATGAGGTGAACGGCGATGGCAACTAAAATGGAAGCCAGCTTGCCGCCGTTCTGTTTTGGAGCGACAAATTCAGGGGCGTCGGTATACATCCCGAGAGGCTCTTCAGAGTGAACCAGGGTCGGAACCGCTGGAGGTGCTGACGGAGCGTGGGCAAGTTCTTCCTGAGTCACTGAAGCTTCGTGGGCCACTTCTTCGACGAGGTGTTCCGTTTCTTCGGCGGGTGCATGTCCGTTCAGAGCCTGAGCGACGGCATAGTGTTGCTCAGCTTTTTCCTTCTGCCCCAACCACTCCAGCATACTGGCAAGGAGCTCGTGTCCGTAGGCACTGGCGGGATGAGTCTGAACAAATTTTTCGATCAGAGGAACGCTGCTGGCTTCACCGACTTCGGCAAGGCGTTGCAACTCCGATTCATTCTCGGGAGGTTCCGTTGCAGCGGCGATCATTTCCGCAGCTTCGTCTGAGGCGCCGCGCTCCAGCATTTTATCAATGACAATCCAGCGGATCGACCAATCGTCGGGATGGGCTTCGAGAGTGGCTTTGAGGGATTCTTCTGCTGCGCTCATAGTTATCCTTTAGTTCGCGAGACTGACGTTCTTGATTTTTGCTTTGGCACAGACGTTGAGGACGTCGATAAATCGTTGGCCGACTGCTTCTGCATCGCAGTCGATGATGACTTGTGTTTCCGTGTTGGCCACCTCCGCGCTGGCTGCGTAGCGACTGAGTCTTTCGGTCAAATTGGGAAGGTGGCGGTCGTTGGGATCCGAGTCCGACACTTCTTCGTTTACCATAACCATTCCTTCAGAGTTAATCGCAACCAGCATCTGGTCGATCTTAATTTCTTCGTTGTCAGCCTTTTCGACTCCGGGCAGGACGAGACTCAAATCTGCCTCTGACTTCTGCAGGGTCGTGGTAACCAGGAAATAGATGAGCAAAAGAAAGGCGACGTCAATCAGCGGGCTGATATCCAGCACCGGATCTTCTTCTCCTCCAAATGGATCACTGTCTGCCATGAATAATTATTAACTAATTCGAAATCTGGAAGGTGGAAAAAATAACAGTGGCGACGCCCCCTTCGGAGGAGGCGCGGCTTACGGATTGAATGTGACGATAAGGTACACCTTTGTGAGCCCGGAGATGGAGCCTTGCGTTCGGATTCTTTGCCTTGGCGCTCGACATGCGCTGAGTCACTTCAGGAAGCGACAGGGTGTTCCCGGAAATGTCTTTGATCGTTCCGTCCACATAGATGTTAAGGACGACCCGGCCCTCGACGAGGGTGGGGACTTTGGAATCACTGGCCACCGGAATCACAACATTCGGATCCTTGGGGTAGGTAATCATGTTAGCCGTTACCATGAAGAAAATGAGCAAGAGGAACACGAGGTCGATCATCGGCGAGAGATCCGCCTTGAGACCGGGGCCTTCGAAGAGTTCCTGTGCTTTTGCCATCGCCTTAGTAATTCTCGTGGATCGGGATTACTCCTGTTCCTCGTTGTAATTGACCACGGTTCGTCTCAGCGTCGCGATGAGGCTTTCAGCGCTTTCGTCAGTTTCTGCAGCCAGTCCCTGGAGCCGATCACGGAAAATGAAGTAACAGAAAATGGCAGGAAGGGCTACAACGAGACCACTCGCAGTCGTGATCAGGGCTTCAGAGATATTGCCCGCAAATTTTGAAGGATCCCCTGTGCCGCCCTGGCTGAGTTTAGCGAACGCTCCGATCATACCGGAAACAGTTCCTAACAAACCCATCATTGGTGCGGCCTGGGCGATGATGGAAAAATAGTTAATTGTCCGGACACGGCTGCGGTTGAATTTTCGCGATGCTCCTGACATGGCGTCTTCCAGCTTTTCCGCATCCAGGATTTCATATCCGCGATCGCCAATCAGATGGATGGCCGAGGTCATGACTGCGCCGAGACAATTCCCGGATGACTGAGTTTTCTGGAGCGCTGAATCCAAATCGGCGGCTTCCATATCGTTATGAAGGGAATCGGCCAAGAGGTCCGGATTAAAATTCTTCTTCTGCAGATCGATGATGCAGTAAACCAGTAATCCAATAACCACCAAAGAGAAGGTTCCCAGAACCCACATCGACCACCCGCCGGCCTTGATCATTTCCAGAAGGTTTACTTCCCCGGTGCTGACGGAACCGGCTGCCGGTTCTGCGTTTGCAGCGACGGGAACTTTCACTTCGACGGGATCTTCGCCGGGGATCGCCAGGTCAAAATCATCTTGAGCGGAGAGCGGTGAGAGGAAGATCGCCAGCAAAATGGCAGGCAGACTCAGGTGAAGTAAATTCTTGATCATGAATTGATTGGGAAATTCCGAAATGCAGAACACTCAGAAGAACCAATTTCGAATCTCATGACAAGGTTTTTCTATAATCCTGTCGTTCTTCTTTGTCATATTTGACTTTTGATGGGTGCGCGGTCAGTTTCAGGGACTATGTCGCACTCAAATTCTTCTTCTTCTTTTGGAAGGCGCTTTCAGATCGTCTCCAATTTTTTAGCAATCATCTTACTCGGGACGGCATTTATGCTCCCGAATTCTCAGGCCCAGGACGCTGCGGAGGAGGAACTCAGCCCTTTCGAGAAGCTGGGATGGGTCACCGAAGGGGAAGCGGATCTTGGAAAGTGGGCCAGAATTCAGATTCCGGATGGTTTCGGGTATCTCGACGCCAAAGATACTGTGAAACTGATGGAGATGTTCGGTAATCTTGAGACCGGACGTGAAGTGGGCATGTTGATGCACTTGGAAGAAGAGTGGTTTGTCATCTATGAATTCGACGAAGTCGGTTATGTAAAAGACGACGAGAAAGACGACCTCGATGCCGACAAGCTTCTCAAGCAGAAGCAGGAAGGCCAGGAAGCTGCCAACGATTATCGTGTGGATCAGGGAATGGAGCCGATGTTTGTGACCGGCTGGATCAAAGAACCTTTTTACAACGAGGAATCCAATAATCTGGAATGGGGAATCAAGGTGAAATCCGGTGACAGTGAGAGTGCCAACTACCTCACAAAACTCCTCGGCCGCCGCGGAGTGATGGATGCGACACTCGTATGCAATCCGGAAGAAATGGCAACCGTCCTTCCGGAGTTCCGGACACAACTGGCCGGATACGAATATGTCGACGGCCAACAATATGCGCAGTTCAGTGACGGCGACAAAATCGCGAAATACGGTCTGACTGCCCTGGTTGTCGGAGCGGGTGCAACTCTGGCTGCGAAAGCGGGATTGTTTGCGGTGATCGGAAAGTTTTTTGCGAAAGCCTGGAAGCTGGTTGTTGTCGCAGTTGTCGGTGTGGTTGCTGCTTTCAAACGCCTTTTCGGTGGAGGTCGCTGAGCCGCCATTTTCAAGCGTAGAAAACTGGATCAATCGCCATGACGGACGGGCAACTGCTCTTTTTGGTGATGGCGTTGATCTACGTCTTCGAGTGTTTTGTCTGGCTGCCTAAGGGAGCCTTCGTCTGTCTGCGTGGAGCCGGGAGTCGACGACGACTGAGAACAGCCCCTTCTAATTTTTCTTCTCGTAAAGGGGGATGGATTCTGGCGAGTCCGTTTCCGCCGCTGGGAACGGTTTTTGTAACGCGCCCCTCCCCTGTCGCGCTTTCCCAGGACGGGATTGCTGCGTTCATGATCGAAAGCCCGAATCCCGGGTTCCGCCCGGAATCGGTCGTCGGTCCGGTTTTCCGTTGGGAAGAGATCGAGAGAATTACCCGCGACGGAAAGAAGATCTACATCAACGGTGAGTTCTTTGTTATCAGCAGCACTCCCGAGGCATCACAGGAATTGCTGAGTCAATTGCGTTGTCTGAAGGACGTTGCGAAGGAAAAGCGCGAAGCGATAATCAAAAGGCAATTGCGTCTTGCCTTCAATACGAGGCGGGTTGGAAAGCTCATCAAGTTCTGGGAACGAAAGAGCGCTGCTCTTCGTGGCTTCTGCAATCTCCTGCTGTTTCTCCTGTTTGGAGGAATTCCTGCCTGTCTTATTTTTTATGGCGCTTCCCTCGAGTTACTGGCCTGTGGAATCGCATCTCTTGTGACCATGTTTCTGATCTCTTTGATCTTTTTCCGGCTCCACAAGCGCCTATACCCCGATGTGGTTTTTGAGCGCTGGCAGTGGTTTTTTCTGATTTTGTTAGTGCCTCAGCAAACAGTTCGGGCTCATGATCTATTGCTGAAAGCAGCCGTAGCAGCGGCGCATCCTCTGGCAGTTGGCGACTTCGCGCTTCCCGTGGATTCCGAACAGCGTCGTAACTTTATGGGAAGTCTCTATCGGGATCTGATGTTTCCTCTGCAATGGAAGTCAAAGGTTTCAGGATCTACCGGGGCGATCATTTCGGAATTTTACGATCAGTATCTTCTGCCGGAGCTGAGCCGGTTTGCCGGGAGTCATGAGGTGGAATTGTCCAGCTGGAAAATACCGGAGAGAGAAGAGGAGGAGTCGCAGAGCTTTTGTCCCCGCTGTTTTGAAATGTTCTCCACTTCAGAGTTGAAGGACTGTCACGATTGCGAGGGCATCGTTACGCTTGCCTGGGAAGCGGACCAGGCGAATCCTTCATAACTCGACCTCACAGTTGAGAAGCCGCAAGACGCGCAAGGATTCCAATTGCCCGCTGCGAGCGATCGTCCAGGGGTGATCCGCAGCTGATCCGGAATGAGTTCCTCAGCCCGCGGGATGCCGAGAAAAGAGTTCCGGGAACGATACTGATTTTGCGTTTGAGAGCGTCGATGGAAAACTTTTCGGAATCGAATCCGTCCGGCATTTCACACCACAGTACAAACCCGCCCTCCGGGCTGGAGACGCGGGTTCCTTCCGGAAATTCTCGAAGGATGGCTTCGCGGATTTGAAGGTTTTGCCGCGCCAGAACCTGCCGGGTCCGGCGAAGGTGTCGATCCACTCCGCCGGTTTTGAGAAAGGCAGCGACGACCATTTCAGATACGCTGGCGTTGGCCAGCGAGGTGGCATACTTGAGATTCTTGACCCGGTGATAACGGGAGCCCGGGAGAATCCATCCGACGCGAAGACCCGGTGCGAGCGCTTTGGAATACGAGCCGCAATGAATCACCAGATCGTCGGTGTCGAAGGCTTTCAAAGCCGGAGGTCGTTTCGGCCCAAAGTAGAGGTCTCCATAGAGATCGTCTTCAATGATGGTCACTTGATACTTTTCCGCCAGTTGGACAATGCGCCTTTTTTGATCGTTGGGAATGACCGAGCCCATCGGATTGTGAAAGTTTGGCTGGAGGATGCATGCTTTCACCGGATGATTTTCAAAGGCTTCAGCGAGGGCTTCCACACAAACACCCCCTTCTGCGAGGACGGGAACCTCGATAGCTTTGAGCCCGAGTTCTTTGACCAGGTTGAGAATTCCAAAGTAAGTAGGCGATTCGACCGCGACCACGTCTCCTGCTTCACATGTTGATTTCACGGCAAGCAGAACGGCGTCCATCGCCCCGGAACTAACGATCACCTCTTCCGGCGAAACACCGATGCCGGCTTCGAGTAGGCGTTTTGCGATTTCAATGCGGAGTTCCTTCAGGCCGGGTGGCATCGAATATTGAAACATGGACGCGCCTTCGGATCGGACGACGGAATGGTAAATCGACATCAATTTTGAAGTCGGAAGGATGTCATCGCAGGGCACTGCCGCTCCGAAAGGAACGACATCGGGCGAAGACGTTGAATCCATGATCAGCTCAGTGATTCCGGCGGAGCTGATGTCGACAGGTGCGCCTTTCGCCGGATTCTTGCGGGGAAGACGATCCGGGGTGATGACTTTCGGACGGACAAAATAGCCGGAGCGGTTTCGGGCTTCGACCACACCGCGATCTTCCAGGAGACTGTAAGCACCGACAGCTGTTGTGACGCTGACCCGCCAGTCACGGCTTAAAGCCCGGACTGAAGGCAGGCGATCACCGGCCCGAAATGTCCCCACACTGATGAGTTCTTCAACTTTTCCGGCGATCTGCTGATACTTGGGATCGATACTGTGAGTGACCTGTTTCATTATTGCTGGAGTAAGCATCCACACCTTGAAGACCCCTTCCAGATACAGATGGCGAAGCTTTCAACCAGTACAGTTAGAAAGATTTTAACTGTACCGCAATACAAACATAAAGTCTGTATCTGTTTTTAAATCAAAGTCGTGAGATTCTGGTGGTGCCATGAATACAAAAACTCTTTCAAAGCCACTGCAGCCATCTCAAAGTGTCCGGTCACTCCGCCTGGACGAAGGAATGGTGGCTTCTTCAAATCCCACCTGGATCGAAAAATTGAAGAGTGCGGTGTACTTTCTTCGGAGCAACGCAATCGGCTGTGAGGTGTTTGTCAGGATGATGCATGACAGGCCTCTGTCGGTTCCGGAGGCGGGCCGGAGGTGATGTGATGCAGAAGCGTTGACACAAAATTTCGCGAATGAACGCGGAATGCTACATCAAGTGAGTCAAAGTCATGACTAAAGGCGGCTTGATTAGAATTGGGCGGAGCTCAGAAAAAGAAATGGACTGAGGGCGCAGCGCTTCTGTAGAATCTTCTCATTATGGACCCTTCTCCTACTCCTCCCCTTGGATTATCGATGTTTATCCCGATGTTGATCTTTCTCATCCCATTCCTGATTGTGTTGGGATTTGTTGCGAAACGGAAAGGGTTCCCTCCAGCTCTTGCAATTGTTATCGGGATATTTCCAGTGGCGAATGTGATTTTTGCTTTCTATCTGGCATCTACAACAGACAAAGCAGTTCTTCAGCGCCTGACAGCTCTTGAAGAGCGATAGAATTTCCGACTTGTAGCCAGTTTGCCGCCAGCCATCAAAGCTCTTCTCCAAGTTGGCGAAAAGTTTTTTGCGGTTCTTGAGCTGCTTGAATGAACCTGGATAGAAAAAAGATCTACTCTTTCGACCAGATCCGGGTATTCAGATTCAGCTCATCAATGGTGTCGAGGAAGAGTTTGATTTCTTCGAGCATCTTCTGGATTTGGATCTCGTTCGTCGCGGGAACCGAGGTGGTTGGTTCGAGATAGGAACTGGAGTAGGGCACTGCCAGCCAGACACTGGAATCTTTGAAAGCCATCCGGACATCTTTTCCGAAACGGTTTCGCATATCGAGTATTCGACGCATCATGGATGTGCTGAGAACATAGCGGGCTTCGACCTGATCGGTGGTGTGGACTACGAAGGCTTCTTCGAACTCGGTGTCCTCAAGTTGAACCAGCTGGGTGCCGCTGCGGCCAGAGAACTTCTGGAGCTTTCTCCCGAGAAAACCGAACATCTTTTCGGCTTTGTCAGGGAAGACGAAGGTTCGTCCCTGGAAGTGTTTGTGAAAATCCGCGATGAGGAACAAGCCTTGAAAGATCGTGACGTATGTTGTCTTGGAGTTTCCTTTGCTGTCACGGCTTTGGCGGCGGTCTTCGGCATGGACTTCGGCGAGACGCAGCGAAGTGTTTCCGTAATCTCCCTGGATGAGATCTTCGGTGCTGTATCGGTCCACCACTGTTGTGTAGAGTTCAGATTCGGAAAAAGTGGACGATGAAATTCCGCTTTCGGCATGATAGCTGAGCCCTGAGTCGATCAGGTTTACAAGTTTTGTGATGACCAGATCTTTGTAGCTTCTTTTGTAGGCCGAACCGAGGTGGCCTGCTGTGAAGTGATAGAGTGCGAAGCTGCTGGCAATGCCTATAATTATCGCAATGATAGAAAGAAACCCGCCGCCTGCTGTAAAGAAATAGATGGGTCCTGTTGCTGCGACGAGCAGAGAGATTGGAAGAAAGATCGCCTGCTTTTTCTTGTAATCCCGCCGGTCGATTTCCATTTTCTCCAGCGTCGGCTGAAGTTGGTGGCAAAGCTCGTAGAGGTCTTTCATCGTTTCGGAGTTCCTGGCAAGCTTACAGTTTCACATCGACCGTTCCGCGGGTGGATTCATCTGCTTCAAAGAAATCGTGACGTTTGAAGCCGAGCTGGTTTGCGATGATCACGGTAGGGAAACTTTCCACGGCATTGTTGATTGCGAACACTGCAGCATTGTAAGCGCGCCGGGCGGCTGAGATTTGTTCCTCCACTTCGGTGAGATTTCGCTGCAGATTGAGAAAGTGGCTGCTCGATTTCAGTTCGGGATAATTTTCAGCCACCGCCATGAGTCGAGTCATTTGAGGGCCGACCTCGCCTTCGACCCTGAGTCTTTCAGAATCGGACAAATTGCCGCCTTTTAGTAAATTCCTCGCTTCGATGAGTCGTGTGAAGGTTTCTTTCTCGTGGGATGCGTATCCTTTCACGGTTTCGACCAGGGAAGGGATGAGGTCTGTCTCTTATACACATCTCCGAGCCCACGAGACCGAGGCTGATCT
>CAJXQE010000048.1 GCA_913058215.1 uncultured Verrucomicrobiales bacterium | reverse complement strand
GAGATCAGCCTCGGTCTCGTGGGCTCGGAGATGTGTATAAGAGACAGGGACGAAAGAAGCCGACCGACATGAAGAAGGGGTTTTCGAAGTCTTCTTGAAGCGCTTCGGCTGCCTTTGTTGCCAGCTGGAAGTCAGCCATCTCGGCGTCATCTTCCGGATACATTCCCCAATCCCAGGCGCCGCTCCAGTTCGCGGGCCGGTTCATCGGCTTTTTCGGTCGAGGGCTTTTCTTTCGTCCGAAGGAGCGGTCGATGTCGCCTTCTAATCTTCCAGTGAAGCCGTGGTGCAATACTTTCCCTCCTTCGAGTGTGGTGTAGCCATGGTCTTTGAAATACTGCTGCATCGTTGGGATGTTTGTTAGGTTGGGCAGATCTTGATAGGCGGGTCCGAGTTCATAACTGCCGGTCGTCGTCGCGGCGACACCGGACATTACGCTGGCTCGCGACGATGAACAGACGGGAATGGAGCAGTGGGCATTGGTGAAATTCCGGCCACGCTTTGCCAAGGCATCCATGTGAGGCGTGTAGGCTTCGGGGTGACCGCCAAGAAAACCGGTCCAGTCGTTGAGGTCATCGATGGCGATGAAGAGAACGTTGGGGCGATTGGTCTCAGCATGGGTTGTAGGAAGGGCGGCAAAGCCAATCGCCAAAGCGGTCCATCCAAAGACGTAGTTTTCAAATTTCTTAATCATATATTCTAGAACCAAAGAACGAATCAATAGGGTAAGTTCATTGAAGCAACCCTATTTTTTCGGAATATCTTTCATCGGCGGCCCCGCAATGGCGACCAACTGATCACAGCGGCGACGCATTCTTTTAAGGAAGGGTGGGGGGCTTCGGGCGCGGAAACTTCCCGACGGGCCGACGGAATTGGTGACCTTCCTGTTCAACGAGCAAGGAGAGGCCGGCGGCGCCTGCTTCACGGAGGTAGAAGCGCTCTAGGAGTGGTGGGGTAGACGGGGTGTGGTGTTTCCTGCCTTTCATTCCGTCTTTGCCAGCTTGAACCTTCCTACTCCGGAATGTTTTTTGTGTTTGAGCATTGGAAGTTTGGAAAAGTGCTTAGGCATAGAAATGGATCATCATCTCATAATCTTCTCGCTCCTCCTCCCTATTCTACCGACCAATACGACACGCACGCTCCACATTATGTGAAGGAACAGGCAGCAATTGCACCATTTTCCGGCCCCCTTTTGCCGACCCCTTTTGTATTAATCTTGATGGATCTGCCAATACCCTTGTCGAGGGGGCGGAATCGGCGATACTTGGGCCATGAAACCCTATATCCTACTGGACAAAGCCAGTTTGCCCGATGGAAACTTGCTCGCCCTGTACGAGCAGGACGGGGAATTTGTCCTGGAATACAACGACTTGGAGTTGATGAGCACGAACCTGACATGGTCCGAACAGATGCTTGCGGATTTGGGCTGTGTCGACCTGTTGGAAGGGGCGACGACCCGACCGGAGCACCCGCGGGTACTGATTGGCGGGTTGGGCATGGGATTCACCCTCAAACGGGTTCTGGAGTTGGTTGGCTCGCCGGCCACCGTCGATGTTGCGGAATTGATGAATCAGGTCATCGAATGGAACCGCACCTATCTGGTTGAGCACAATGGCCCCTTGCTCGAAGACCCGAGAACAAACGTGATTCTGTCCGATCTCTTCGACTGCCTGGGAGATGGTGACATGTATGATGCTATCCTGATCGATATCGACGACACGCCCGAAGCGGTGATCACCGAGGACAATGTAAAGCTCTACACGCCAAGTTTTATGGCATTGCTGCGGGAATCGCTCAATCCGGGCGGCTGTCTGGCCTACTGGATGGCGGCGCCATCGCCGAGACTCGAGAAGGCACTGAAGAAAGCCGGCTTCAATTTGAAGGAGCATCCAGCGAAAGCCCATGAGCAATCAGAAGAGACCTGGCACCGGATCTACGTGGCCCGCCTGAGTTCGTAGTCGTGAGGTTCATATAAAGGAAAAGGGTCACCTGAAACCACGAATCTCTGTAGGAGATGGCAAGCGCTTGGCGGGGCAGTCAATATGGATCAATGGGATAGACTTGAGACATGTCGATTGACCCGAATGGCACTGCTTTATGCGATCCTAACATTCAAGTTCCAAGCGTAAGAACTTTTGCAAGTTCCGCTACATCAATGGATTGTAGCGGAAGATTCCAATCTTCCTTCTTTCGATGAGTCCACGATGATTCTCCTTAAAGCAGTGCTATTCTCGATCGACCCCTTAAGCAGTTGAATTCCTGTCTAACAAGCCCGCTGTACATCGTGTCGCAATCGACGTGGGACTGCAGTGATTGAAAGGTGTCGCCTCGTCATCCCAGTGATCTTCGTAGAGAGCCGTTAAGCCAAAGCCAGCGGCAAGTTGCCCACCAAACTGCGACTCTAGCGAATGGCTAAACTCCGCAGGGCGTCCGCTCTTCTCCCAGACACCTCGAGCCTCCCCGTCCAAGCTGGTAGGCTCCGAGTAGGGCAAGGAGTAACGCACGGTGAGTTCCCCGCACTGGGTGGCCTCTTCATGGTCGAAGAGGAAGAAACTTGGATTCATGAAGCCAGCGAGCAAGATTCCGTTAGGCTTGATCACTCTTCCGCATTCTTTCCACACAGGCTCGACATCTGGCACGAAGAGATTCGAAACCGGATGGAAGATGAGATCAAACTGAGCTTCACGAAACGCTGACAAATGCGTCATGTCACCCCGCACACAGGTCACAGGAAGGTCGTGCGCCTCCGCCACCGACTGATCTTTGGCCAACTGATTCTCTGAAACGTCATAGCTCGTCACCCGTGCACCCGCGGCGGCCAACACGGGCGCCTGTTGCCCACCGCCCGATCCGAGACAAAGCACTTCTTTGCCTGAGAGATCTCCAAACCATTCTCGAGGCACAGCGCGGCGAGGTGTGAGTACCACAGACCAGTCGCCCGCTCGTGCTCGTGCAATGGTCTCGTCGTCCACCGGCGTAGCCCATTCACTACCTGCCGCTGATTCTGCATTCCATGCCTGACGGTTGTGTTCAGTGATGTCCATGTTCCTGGGCATCGTAAGGCCATTTCGCGATTCTCCAGCATCCCATTCCTGGAAATTCGTGACGTCCTCGGGCCACTTCTGGTCAGTGCCATGGCGGATTGAGTTTATTGGAATTGGGGTGTGGACGCAAGATTGGTGTATGCGGTATTCCGATTGCTGGCTCAAACCCTGATTATCGGCGAGGATGGGTGAAATGTTAGGCGGTCTTTCGGCAAGAGCCGATATGCCATCCACTGCAATTCGCACCCCATCACTCGAATTATGGGCTGCAAGCCATGGATGTGGAACTCGCATTGGTTAGTGAGAGTCCGGATGAGATGGGAAACGAGGATGTTTTCTACGAGCGTAACACGAACAGCCGAGCGGCTACGGGAACTGGAAAGCCTTTCATCGGAGGGGAATTAGATTGAAAGCTACTGTTGATTTGTTGCAATAAACAGTCGGCGATTCTCTTCCGCGAAAAGTCTGCGAGGATCTCGCCGAGGTTGTCAATTTTGGCTAAGGTCGCTCGAGGATATTGGACTTGGGCAGTCGCAACTCTTCTCCGTTTTCGATGTTGAAATAAATGTCTTTGCTGACACCCCGCTTCGAGAATCTGAATAGATCGCCTCTTTCGTCTGGATCAGCCCGCCAGCGTACCACAAACCAAGGGCTTAAGTTGATATAAGCTCCGACCGCATCATGGTCGCAGATGAGAACTGTACCTTCTGGGAAATCCAGATCATCGATCATCGGGACTTCTGGCCATGAAACGGCTGACAAGGATCCCGTCATCTCCCGCAGTCTCATCTTCCCATCTCGGTTCTGCATCGCCGCGAGCCGGAAATTTCCGATGGGAGCGATCGATTTGCTAAACTCCGAAATATGCAATTCGGCCGACTCCAAGAGGTTTTCGGCCAGCGGGCCGGTCGCACGTATTACGTGGGAAAGTTGATTCCGAATCGCTAATAATTCCGAAATGGCGTCCTGTATTCGAGCACACAATCTGTGATGCGACCTTACGGGCTGGACGAAAATTTTGGTCGCATCACTCAGTGGGATGCCCTCTAGGTCTGGCGCAAGGTGCATGGCTACGGTGCGCAAAGCTTGAGCCCATTTACCTAGACTCGGAGGGCCCGAATAGAACAATTGCAGAAGAGTCTCGTCGATCGATTCGCTTCCCAGCCCGTCTCTGCGTGCGCTGATGTATTGACTGATGACAACAGACGCACAATACCGCAGTTGCGCCTTAAACAGGTCGACCAGTGAGTAGAGCCTTTCGTTGGGGGTCTGTGCTCGTTCCACCTGGTCGGCAGCAATGGCAAGGGGCATTGGAAGGCAGTCCGAGAGCCACGCAGAGCTATCCGAGTTGATTAGATTGCGCGACACTATCGCGATTCCTCCAAGCAACCATCTCATTCGAGATTGCTTGGCGACCGTTGTGGCTCTATCGAGTGAAATCTCAGCGCGCTGGTCCTGGCCGAGGGCCTTACAAACAGTCGCGTGTCCACAGAGAGCCTTTACGAGATCTTGGGGTCTCCCTTTGTTCTCCTCGAACGACTCGATGCACGCTTCATAGAGGTAGCGTGCTTCCTCGTGTTCACGACGCTCGCAATAGAGCCTCGCAAACTCCGACAAAACCAATGGTTCAAACCACTTTGATTTGAACTCCTTCGCCGCTTCCAAGTGTTGCTCCGCAACTTCAAACTCTTTGAGGCTTACCATCATTCTTCCCATCCCAAGATTGGCGAACGCGATATGTTGTTCTAGACGGTCGCTCTTCGCGAGGTTCATGTAACATTGATAATCCTCCAATGACTGCTTGAAGCGCCCCTCTTGCGCCAAAATTTCTGCCAGATGGCTTCGCATCATCATCGCGCCATTGCGGTCACCTAGCTCTATACTGCAATCGAGATCCAGCTTGAAATGCGTTCGTGCCTCCTCGAGTCGACCAATTTGCTGATAGGCTCTTCCTAGATTGCCATGTTCGATTGCGATCCCTCTCTCGTCGCCAACAGTCTGTTTATGGGTTAGGCTCGAGTGGAAGAACTCGATCGCGACCTCAACCATTCCTAGTTGTTGCCACGCTTGACCAATGATACTTTCGATTTGCGAAAGGAGATCAAGGTCTTCGATGGCGCGAGCCCAGCTTTCGGCGTTTTCAAGGTATTTAAGGGCATCGAAGAATTCTGCTCGTCGGAGAAATACGAATCCTGCGCGATGCGAATGCCAGGCTTTCAATTGGATGTCATCGATTTCTCCAAGCAGTTTCCCCCCTTGTTCTATGTGATCCAGAGCTTCGTCCAGTTCATTTTTATATGCGAGCGTAATGGCATACGCGTTGTGAGTTCTTATCAGGAGCGATGGGGGGGGAGACGGGATTGTTGCGAGCAATTTCGAGCAGGGTTCTAAGAGCGGCATCACATGTTCAAAATTGAACTCCCGTATATTTGATTCTGCGCCTGAGAGAAGGTCGACAATTGAGGATAGTGTCTCTGAGCTCGACGTATCGCCGATGTTCAGCGCATTCTCGGACCTCTTCTGACTAATTGAACCTTCATCATCTATGTTGATGTCTCCCAGCAGATTGATTATTTCCTCCAAGGTCTCGTCGAAACTATTTGACGAATCCAATTTAACTCTCTGTAAGGGGCGAAGAATCAAGTTCCAAGCCATGCTGAACTTTACCTTCTCGACTTGGACTGGAAGAATACGCGGATTGCCAAACTCTTTTCTTAGGTCCTGTGCGGTGTGAAGTTCTTCGAAGACCCATGTGCTTGAAATTGCCGCCTGACTGATGACTATGATGAATGCATCACACCACTTTAGCTTTTCCTCAATGTGGGCTGTGAAATCCACACCTCCGGGAATTTTTTGGTCGATAAAACTGTCATGTCCATGCACTCCAACTGCCTTGTGAATCCTGTTCGCGATTTCACCATCGCGAGAACCGTGTTTGTAGCTAATGAATACTCGAGACATTGATTTTTGGATTCGGTTTCAGCACTGTCGGCCAAGCCATTTGGCCGAAAATTAACTTTACAGTCAAGCTTTTGCTGGCGACTCAACAACGCACCGGCTGATTTTTCGGATCTTGGTGATATACGAATTGATGAATCAAATCCCGCATCGGTATTTCATTACACCCCCTCAAACCCGGCCGGACCGACGCCCCGATAAAAATCCTTGAATAAGCAATTTCCTATCAGTCTCGGGGACTAAGATTAAGAGAGCTCTCTAGCGAGAGTTGTTAATACTGATGACGGTATGCGCCCGTGCTCTCGACTTCCTTCGGCAGCTCGGCTTTCCACTCTAGCGCTTTCTTTTTCATGCGTGAGGCGACTTCGGGATACTGCTTCGCCAGGTTCGTCGTCTCGGCGGGGTCATTGAGGATGTGGTAGAGATCTTCTTCTCCAGTGAACTTGCCCTTTTTCTCGATGAGGTAATATTTCCATTCTCCTTCACGAATGGCTGTGCCGGGATGGCCTGCGCTGCTCCAAAGGAGCGGCTTCTGGCGAAGACGAGTTCTGCCGAGCCAGATATCGGATACATCTTCACCGTCGAGTTCGTCTGGGATTTTCTTGACCCCTGCGAGTCGGCAGATGCTCGGCAGCCAGTCGATGCCGCCGATCACATTTTCATTGTCGACCACTCCGGCCTCGACCTCGCCGGGCCAGCGAATGATAAAGGGCACTCGCAGTCCTCCTTCGTAAGTGGTGCCTTTATTCCCGCGGAAGGCCCCGGTATCGCCGAGCATGTTCTTCGCCACATCCGTCTTCTCTTTGACACGGCCGTCCCGGGTTTTGCTGATCTTGTCTCTAGCTTCTCCGCCAGTGGGATTGAGGCCAATTCCGTAGGGACGCTGCGGGCCTTGGTCGCTGGAGAATACGACGACGGTGTTGTCGCTCAAACCGAGTTCATCGAGTGTGTCGAGCACGCTCTTCACATTCTGATCGAGCGCGTAAACATTGCCCAGGTAGTGGCGCATGTTGAGGTCGAGGTCGCCACCGATCTCGATGCTGTCATCAAAGATGGACTGCATGTAGGGAGAGAAGTCGTCGCGATCGACCTTCACGTCTTTGAACTCGGCAAGGAAGTTTGGTGCGGAAGCGACGGGCGAGTGTGTGGTGAAGCCCCAGATGTTCACATAGAAAGTTTCATCTTTGTGGCGCTGTATGAAGTCGATAGCGGCGTCAAAGATCGGGGTGTCGCGTCCTTCAGGTGAAAAACGTTCAGGTCTTCCGCCGGAGTCGTTTTCGTCGATGCCGTAGACGCCGTTGCTGCGGTCCAGTCCGATGTGCCATTTGCCAAAGTGACCGGTCGCTTAGCCGCTGTTGTTGAGCAGTTCGGTGACGGTGATGCGGTCGCCGAAGTCAAAGTCGTCGGTACGTTTGTCATAGCGGGCATTGTTGATTCCTGTCATGATTCCGGTGCGGCTCGGGTTACAGGTTTGGCCGGCGGCGTAGGCATGGGTGAAGCGAGTGCCTTCGGCAGCGAGTTGGTCGATGGCCGGTGTCTTCGCGTAGGGATGACCGTAGCAGGCGAGGTCGCCATAGCCGAAGTCATCAGCGAAGATGAAAACGAAGTTGGGTTGGTTGCCGGCCTTCTTTGCTACACGCTTCTTGTTAGGCTGTGTTTTGGGTGTCGCTTTCTTGGACTTCGCCGGAGCAGCGGAGCCTTCGGCACCAAAATCCCATCGCTGCTGACCTTTGGCTTCTCCGTCCTTCGGGCCGATCTCAATCCAGTCGATTTCGATCGGCTGCTTCTGCGACGGAGGATAGAATCGCAGCTGGACCAGCTTCCCGCGTACTGCGAGCGGCACGGTCAGCTCCCGCCAGTCACCGCCGGCGACCGCAAAGGATTTGCTTTGGCCGGTCGCTGGGAAAAGCTTCTGATCTTCGGTGCGCCACTGCAATCGAGCATTCCCATCCTTCTGCGCCCTGACTCGCACTCTGAATTCTGCCGGGCCCTCGACACGCAACTTACTATTCACCAGAAGCGGCTGCCGAGCCGCAGCCGTGATGCGAAGCGAACCGGATTCGATCGCGACGATGGCTCCCTTGGCACTCCAACCGAGCAGGGCAGGGGTGTTGACGGTTTTTACGGGTGCAGCCTGTCCCGGCACCTTCGGCGCGGGAGGCATCTTCAGCCCACCGGCTTGCACCCCGATCTGCGAAGCATCGAACTTTGTCGGATCGAAATTGGGATTAGGAAGTGGAACAACCACTTCTGCTTCGGTGATGTAGTCCTCGATCAATTGATCCATCGCCTTGACCTTCTCCGGATGTTCGGCGGCGAGGTTGTGGCTTTCTCCGATGTCTTTCTCAAGATGGTAGAGACGGTATTCATGTGCTCCGTCTTTGCCATGGTGAAAGGTGCGAATCAGTTTCCAATCGCCGTGATGAACCGCCATGGAAGGCGGCAGCCACTGGGGCGTGTTTCCGAAGCCGGGGACGTGGGTGAACATCGGACCACGCTCCATCGCCTCGCCACGCAGAGCTTTGGTAAAATCAACACCATCGATGACGTGGTCTTTCTTTTGCTCGACGCTCAATATTTCGAGAATCGTCGGATACAGGTCGTTCGATTGAATGCGGACATCACTGCGCGAGCCGGATTCTACCTCACCCGGCCAGACGACGATGGCGGGGACGCGAATGCCGCCTTCATGAATCCCTCCTTTGCCACCGCGCAACGGAGCGTTGCTGGTGATGGCAGTGATGTATTCCTCACCGGAGGCACCCGTTTCCTCGAGGCCGCAGTGAATGTTGCCGCCGTTGTCAGAGTAGAAAACGATGATCGTGTCATCGGTGATGCCTTCGGCATCCAGCGCATCGAGCAGGCTGCCCACAGCATCGTCCAGCGAATGCACCATGGCGGCGTAGGTGGGAGACTGTTGTTGCGACTTGCGATCGATTTTCCCTTGGTAATGCTCAATCAGCTCCGGCTTGGCACCAAAGGGAGCATGCACCGAGAATTGCCAGTAGTTCATATAGAACGGCTTGGTCTTATCGCGATTTTTCAACCACGCGACGGCTTCTTCCGCCATGCGATCCTCGATGTGGTCGCCGGGTTTTCCTTCTTTGAAATCCGGGTTTTCATAGCCCCACGGAGCCAGGTAGCTGGTCTTTGGGCCGGGACCATGCCAGTGCGGGATGTCCACATCGAATCCGACCTCTAACGGAGAATGCGGTTCCAGGCCCAAATGCCATTTTCCGAAGTGGGCGGTCGAGTAGCCGGCGCCTTTCAACATCTGCGCCAGGGTTGGCATCGACGGATCAAGTCGGGTGGAGGACTTCACGTTGGTGCTTTTCTGGTTCGCTTGTCCCTTTGTATTGGCGATGGGATCGAAGCGAACCTCCGGGAGGTGGGCAGCTGGCGCGGTCATGCCATGCCGTGCTGGATTCTGGCCGCTCATGATGCTGGCACGGGTCGGTGAACAGATCGGACTCGAGTAGGCATTGGTGAAGGTCATGCCGCGCTTAGCGAGACGCTCGATGTTCGGTGTCTCGTAGAGCGAGGTCTTTCCATAGAGGGTGGTGTCGGCCCAGCCGAGGTCGTCGGCGAGAATGAGGATGATGTTGGGCTGTTCTGCGGCGAAGAGCCCGCAGACCAGGAAATTGGCGAGCGCCGTGAGGGAAAGGAATTGCTGGTGAAAAGAGTTGGCTTTCATACGGGGCACTCGAAGAGGTGCTGCAGACTATTTCCACGGCTTGGCCTCATTTGCCGTAAAAAATGTGATTATCGTTGTAGTCGCAGGATGGATTGCCTAATCCGTCCGTCGGAAAACAAGGAAATCGCGAATCAGGCAATCCAACCTTGCATGGTTCTCACCAGCGCGTCAGCACCGGGTTTGCCCACGGATGGATCCGTCCCGGAAAGGCGGATCGTCACGAAGATGCCCCAGATCGCATTCAGGACGAGTTCAGCCGATGAGGCCAAGCGCAGCCCGGGCTTCAGACCTTGCTGCTTTCTGGTGTGTAATAGTTCGCCTAGAATCCGCTCGTGCATCGCATCACGGTAGCATTTTACCCGGGCCTGAATGGCCGGTCCTGCCGCCTGAGTCACCACTGCCGTATTTACTGCAAGGCAACCGCACTGTGGCTTTTGAAAAGGGGAATCCTTTCGGACGATCGCTTTCACAAATTGCGCGATGCCGTCAACCCCTTTGCATTTCATGAATCGATTTTGCGCCTCCTCGGCTTGCTGGGCCCATTGATCGAAGGCTGCGAGAAACAAGGCTTCCTTGTTACCGAACGCATTATAGAGGCTGACCTGCTTCACCCCGGTCGATGACTCAAGCAGCCTCATTGAGGTTTGCTGCCAGCCGTTCTCCAGAAAGATCAGGAGGACCTTGCCGAGCAGCTCTTCAGTATCAAATTCGCGGGGACGCGGCATGTCAGCACGATGACTTAAGTGAGTTTTATAGCAAGTGATATAAAACGATTGCCTAAACTGTCGCGTGCGCTATAAAAGCATCAACATGATCCACGACAAGAGAGAAAGTGCATCGAGCCGAATTCCCATCGCCATTGCGAACTGGAAAATGGCAATGACCCTGAATGAATGCCGAAGATTCGCACGTGAGTTTGAAATAGAGATGGGTGACTTGCTCGGCAAAATGCAGGTGATTCTCTGTGCGCCGGCCACCGCGATGTCAACCATTTCCGGTGCCGTTCGGGAGTTACCACTCCTCGGTCCCGGTGCTCAGAATTCATCCGCCTATCCCGACCCCGAACACAGTGGCGAGATATCCGCTCGATTGCTTGCCGACGCCGGATGCGCCTTTTGTATGGTGGGCCATTGGGAAATGAAAGTCCGCATGAACAAGCCGGACGCGGAATTGAATCGCGAGCTGCAGGCGGTTTACAACAGCGGGATGCGCCCCATCATTCTGGTGGGCGAATCTGAAACCGACAAAGGGACACCCAGTGACGACCTCGTGAAGCGGATGGAACTCATGATGGATGGCATCACCGCCGAACAGATTTCTCAAGCTGTCATGGTTTACGAGCCGGAGTGGGCTATCGGGGCCGACGAACCCGCTCCGCCTGAATACATCGCCGAACGCGCCACCTTCATGCGCGGGTGGCTCACCGAGCGGTATGGATTTGATGCCGTTGATTCGATCCCCATCATCTACGGCGGAGCGGTCTTTCCTGAAAATGCGGCGTGGCTGCTCACGACTCCCGACATCGATGGCCTCGGGGCCGGGCGGAAAAGCCGTGATGCTAAAGAGTTTGCCAGTATCGCGAGGCTGGTCGGCGAAGCTTTTGATCTTGTCTAGTCGACTGACTCAATCATTCACGTCTGAAGGGAACTCGCAAATATTTGATCGGTCTTTGAGAGATTTCTAGCGAGTTCCGCTATAAAAATCCCATCAAAGACAAGCCTCTCCGAGTTGTAGGAGCGCGTGAGTGTCGAAGGTTAAGTGAGCAAGCCCCTGTATTCCCCGGTCTTCTCCCACAGTGGAGTCGAAAGAAAAACAGCACGCATTTTTTTGGCGTCATGAAGGCAGGACGATTGGTCGACAAAAAGCTGGAATCGGACCTGAAAAAACGCTTCCCTGACACTGCCGTATAGACCAGATCAAAACGATGAAAAACCTGACGCTGTTTCCAACTCTTACCCTCCTCCTCGCTCTAGCAGGAGCCGTGTCTTTCTCGCTCACCGACGCCGGTGCCGATGAAGGAAAAGAGCTTCGCATCCTGTCCTACAACATCCATGCCGGTATCGGCACCGACAAGGTTTACGACCTTGAGCGAATCGCTGCGGTCATCAAGAGCACGAATCCGCACATTGTCGCGCTCCAGGAAGTGGATAAGGAAACCAAGCGTAGCCGGGGCATCGACATCGCGAAAAAGCTGGGCGAACTCACCGGAATGAAATCGGTCTTCGGCGCCTCTATTGAAATCGGCGGCGGCGAATACGGCAACGCCATTCTCACCACTCTCGACATCGAGAAGACCGAGACCCTTCCGATTCCGCAGGAGATTGAGGTCGAGCAACGCAGCGTTCTTTCTGCCAATCTCACGTTCAAGGGAGAAACGATCCAAGTCCTCGCGACCCACCTCTGCCATCGCGAAACTGCCAATCGCGTCGCCGCCGCTGAATTCATCATCGCCCGGCAAGCCCCCGCCGGAACCGCCTCCTTCGTCATTGGTGACCTCAACGATCTACCTGCATCCGAACCGCTCAACATTCTTGCTAAGGCAGGCTGGCAAAATCCTGCGAAGTCGCCGGTCTTCACCTTTCCCTCTGCGGAACCCAATCGCCAGATCGACTACGTTCTGGTTCGTCCTGCAAAATCCGAAAACCTCGCGGCGAAGACGATTGAGGTGATTGACGAAGCGGTCGCCTCCGACCACTGCCCCCTCCTTGTCGTTTTCGACCCGTGACAAATCACCTTGGATGCTCCTTGACGCGTCAGCACCATTCCCAATGGATTCTCAGGCGCATCACTGGGCAGGCAATTCCTGAACGGAAAACGCATACAAGCGCGCGTTCGCCAGAGTGAATTCAACGCGCACCGGCTGCTCTCCCAAGTTGCTGATCGGCCGATCAAAATCCACCGAGTGCTCAAGCGCATCGACGCCTTCTATCGTTGCCTCGTATCCTTCGAGCGCCCGCCCGTCCTTGTCGAGAATCCGGATGCGAAGCGTCCCGAAGGAAGTGTCGCAGTTGACCTTGAAAGCGGCACCGTCAAAACGCAGAGGCTTGGTCGTCAGGCTGCCTCCATCGAAACTGGCTTCTACCGCCACGAAGCGATCTTTCTGAAGGGTGGCCAAGCCGATCGCGCCCCCGGGTTTGGCATCGGCCATTTTGTTCGGCCGGTGACGTGAAGTCCGCCCGCCGTAGTAAAAACGCAGTTCATCCTCCTGAAGAAGAGGAGGTCCTGACATGTTGTGAAGTTGAAATCGATCCCAAGTGCCTACCGAACCGAGCGGAAAGAAGGCTTCTCGAAACGGTCGCTCGAAGTGAATGCCATCCCGACTCACCGCCAGTTGGATATCGATGGTGCTGGTGTCCGGGCGACAGAGGTAACGCTGGACCAGCCCGAGGTAGATCCCTTCGTAGGGAAACACATTCATCGAATAGATCTCTGTGCTGGGTGGATCCTTCAAATCGGGGCCCATGATGAATTCTGCCGGCTCCCAATTAAGAAAATCTCGGCTGGTGGATCGTATCACGGCTCTTCCGCCGTAGACGGAATCAAACCAATCGTGGTGCTGCCACGCCTCACGGATTTCAGGCGACACCTGGAGGGTTCGACCATAGATGACGAATTCATCATCGCGATACGGATCGACCATGAAGTGGCTGATGTCGATGAGCTCGTCCGAAGCGAAATCCCTCACCTTGATCCAGTGCAGGCCATCCGGACTGAAGGCGATTCCTGTGCCCCGCCGGGTCCCCGGATGACTGGTGGTTTCCCGGTCGGTGAGATGGCGCTGAATCGAAAGAAAGGCCATCTTGTATCGCCTTGCGGGATCGGTCTCCTTCTTGTCTTTAATGACAAAATAGGGCTGGTACATGTAGCCAAATTCCATCGGGGCAATCACCTGGTTGGTCTTGTCATTGCCCTCCAACACGATATTCAGATCCGGCTTTTCCCACTGCACGCCGTCCTCACTGATGGCGTAGGCCAGTCCCTTTCCTTTGTTGAAGGTTTCACCCTCTCCCTTCGACTGAACATTGGTGGTGTACCACATTTTATAAATGCGATCCTCCTCGTCGTAGATCACGGAACCCTGGGGAACCGCCAATTGCCGTTCCCAGGACCGGTCCGGACGGACCACCGGATTGTCCGGATGCTTGTTCACCGGACAGAGCCGTCGGGTGATATTGTCGGTTTCCGCGATCAGATAATCGTCGATGAACATCTGACGATAGTGGCCAATGGAGATGACGTCTTCGGCATCGCTCCTGCCAATAGCAAGCAGGCAGAAGAAAAGAGTCAAAAGGGCAGGGCGCATGATTCGATTTTAGTTTGCGATGATTCTATGGGAGCGAGGATTCGATTTACGATCGTAGGTGCACCTTATCCCGCCCAATAAACCCGATTGCTCAGTAGCTCCGTGTTCTTTTCTCCTGGCCCGCCCGATGTGTAAATGATGCCGGGCTGATCGGGGACCTGGTTGAAGCCGGTGGCCCGCTCGATGTTCGGCAGCCATTGCGATCGTTTTGGGTCCGGCTCGCTCGCGAAGCTGAACTTGAATGAGCCGTCATCGGCATCCGTGTCGCGGACAAACCGCAATGATTCATTACTGGGATTTCCCCAGGTGGATTCGCCCTCCTTCGCCCTCTGAATCTGGGCTGCGCCATGGAGCCGACCCGAGTCGCTGAAACTCAAACCGCCCGGCATGATCAGATCCCTACCTTGCAGATTCGCGGATAGTTGCGACGAAAGATCGAGGCGCGTCCAGGCGCCCTTGCCGTCCGCAACCGTCATGATCACGCGGCCCTGGCCATTCTCCGTGACGCTGTAAATAAGATGCGGCACGCCGGTCTTCGGATCGACCGCGAGGCAACCAGCCCGCAGTTGAACTTCACGATCCACCCCGCCTTTGGTCAGAGCATCGATTTCATCCACCGACGCGGGCGTCTGAATCTTCTCGCCATCGCTGCGCCGCCAGGTCTTTCCGAAATCCTCGCTCTTCATGTAGCCGACCGTCTGCAGTCGGCCGTAGGCGTTCTTGTCTGAATTCTCATGAAAACGACAGCAAAGATGAAGTGTCTTGTGATCCGGGCCCCAGGCAAGCGATTCCTGGAAATGCGCGTAGCCCTTGTGACGCGAACGCAGGATGGCGCCCTTACGTGACCAATCCCGGCCCGGCTTTTTCGACCACAATTCGACCTCCCATGGTTTCTCTTTGAAACTGCGACGGGCCGTGAAATAGAGCGTGTTGTCCGGTCCGCAGATGAGGGTTGGGTAGGTGAGCTTTTCTCCGAACTGAATTTCCTCCTCCCATTCCGACGCATCGTTAGGTCGCTTCGACCGGCGGTATCGAAACGCGTGATGATGCGGAAAGCTGGCGATGTGCAAATAGCCCTCGCTGTCGATCGTCAGCGCCGGTCCGCCGTGATTGTCGTAGCCCTCGCCGACGGTATAGGTCGGCGACCAAAGCCCGGTCGCACGATTCAGCGTTCGAACCCGAACCCGAAAACCCTCTGCCGGCGAATCCAACCACGTGACGTGGGTGCGCTCGCCAATGGTTACGATCTTGTTCGCCTCGGCGTATCCCGTCGCGCGACCGCTACCCTGATCGGAGAGAAGAAAACCATCACGTGGACCTGTTTCCCCGGCGGCCAAAGAAGACCGGGAATCCAGCAAGCTCGCTCCAAGGATCCCGCCGCCCGCCGCCATAAACTGTCGTCGATTCCTATTCATAGGCTCCCATTGAGGCAAAAACGCAGCGAAAGGCAATAGGATTTTTCTACTGAAGAAAAATGCCAGCCAACCCGTCACCGCACATTGTCCCCGGTTAAAGGGCGACCACTCCGGGCTATCTATGACGCCCAGGCGCCTCGGGCCATCAGACCGCCATCGGCGTTGACGTATTCGCCGGTCATGAATTTGGCGCGATCGCTGGCGAGAAAAAGAATGACTTCAGCAATCTCTTCCGGCTGGCCGATCCGACCGACTGGGTGTACTTCGGCGCCTTTGACTCGGGCTTCCTCCATCGACAAACCACCCGCAGACGCTGCATCGCGAACCAGGGGCGTCTCGATCGTCCCGGGATTGATTGCCAGGACGCGAATGTTGTCTTCGGCATAGTCGAGAGCGAGTTGTCGGGTCAAAGACAGCATGCCTCCCTTGCTGGCCGCGTAGGCAGCAACTCGTTTCATCGACTGGAGGCCTTGGACGCTCGCGGTGTTTACGATCACCCCGCCACCACGCTGCTGCATTTCGGGGATGGCGTATTTCGCCATGAGGAAGGCGCTTTTCAGATTCACGTCTTGAATCCTGTCCCACATTTCCTCCGAAAGCTCGTGTGCCCTGACGTAGCTCTCGATCGGTTGGATTCCAACGTTGTTGCATAAAATGTCGACACCGTCCGCAGCATTGACAGCTTCGCGGCAGTCTGCAGCACTCGCCGCGTCCGCCCGGTGAAAACGAATTTCGTCGACAGAATTTTCCAACTTCCTACCGGCCGCTTCATCCATGTCGACGCAAAGCACGCGCGCTCCTTCGCGGGCGAAAGACTCACAGATCGCCCGCCCGATTCCCATGGCTCCACCGGTGACAATGACAGATTTTCCGGCAAATTCGCTCATTCTAGAATCTAATGGCTCAGGTTAGCGGAACGCCAACGAAAATTCGCTGCCTTTCCGTCGTTCCTGAACCCGTGCCCTGACCTCTTTCTATCTTGGTCTACTCTTCCGCGGAAACCTCGGTCGCTTCAATCTGCTTCAGCCAAGCTTCGATCGTGAAATCGTCGTTTCCGAGTTCGTCGGGTTTCAGGCAAGAGAGTTTTTCGCGGGGGATCAGGCGGATCCCCATGTCGGGTAGGGTTGCGCCCCTGGAATGCAAATCAGTGCCGTAGTGCCTTTCAAGTTCGACTCCGTTTTTGTCACAGTAGTCTCCTGAATTCACGGTCGGCAGAGCACGGATTTGTTCGAGCGTCATCGCCGGTGTTCCGAGGTGTTTGTGAATCCATTCGAGCGCTTCTTTGTAAGCGATATAAGGGCGATGGCCTCCTTCAGTTTCATACCAGGTTTCGATTTTCCCCGGTGCCCCGAGTTTTTCATAAATCCCGGCTGCGCGGTTGACCGATTTATCCATGCCCTTCCAGGCGCTTTTGTCGTCTTCCCTGTCAATGACCCAATCGGCATCACCGTTCATGATTTTTACCGCGCAATCCGGCGCCGCGAGTGCGAGATACTCAGGCCAGGTCAACATTTCGCGCATACGCTGATTGGGCAGGCTGGTGCAATACTTCGTTCGCAAGCCGATGTTCTGGAATGCCCAACCGGACACGATAGACATTTTGATACGGGGTTCCACCGCTGCGAGCCATCCTGCCTTTGCGCCGCCGAGAGAGTTGCCGGCCACGCCTATCCTATCGTGATCGATGTCGTCGCGCTCCATCAAAAAATCGATGCCACGCATCGAGTCGAAGAGCATTTTTCCCATTACCAATCGGCCAGCCTTGTCGGCACGATCGCTGACAGACTTATGGTCGTGGGCGCGGGTTCCCAGATGGCCATCCTCATGCCGCTCTTCTTCACCCATCGGGTCGATCGCGAGCGCGGCAAGTCCCATCTGTGCGTAGAGTTGCCCGCTGAAGTTGTAATACCACTGGCTCTTGCTTCCTCCGTGGCCGTAGGTCAGCACGATGGCGGGCATCTTTCCCGGTGGTTTTTTTGGCCGGTAGAGAACCGCCGGCACGCGTGATCCCGCTTCCGAGGTGAATACCCATTTTTCGATCACGATCCCATCCCATTCGAACTGTCCGCGTTTCTCCGCGTTGAGCGGGCCACGCTTTTCCGGGATGCCCAACATCTTGCGTAGTTTCTCGCGGCTACCGGCTTGCCATTTTTCAAACGCGGCCGGCTCCGTCGGCACGGAGGCGATTGGATCCGTCTTGCTTTCAAGCAGTGCAGGTTTCGGTTTGTTCCAAATCGCGGTGTTGATGGCAAAATACTTATTCAGGAAGGGGGGCTTTTTGCGGCTGGCGTACCAGATTCGCAGAGAGCCGTCTGGCAGACGCATAATCGATTGGCTGGTGGTGTAGTTCGATTCCCACGGCCTGGCCGGGTCGGGGCGATAAACCGGATTGTGCGAATGTTTGTACCACTTCAGGCCATCAACACTGACCGCGAGTCCGAGTGCAGTCGTCTGAGGGCGCTCGGTCCAGTAGCTGCCGTACCACATCAGGTAGGCGTCGTCGATCTTGATGACGGTGGGGTAGAATAGATTCTCTTTCTCCCATGCCTGATTGAGTTTGATAACGGGGTCGGGAAACACACGCCACTTGATACCGTCCGTGCTGTCGGCCTGACGTATCACCCAGGGTGTGCCTGACACATCGGTGTACCACATTTGGTATCGCTTGCCGATTTTGATGATAGAGGGCGCGTACACTCCCTCCAGCAAAACGGGGGAAGGTTTCGACCAGGTATGGCCATCCATGCTGCTTGCTTCGTGAAGAGTGTGCCGTCCGGACTTGTCGGTGAAATCGGTAGCGCTGAACCAGATCCGTAATTTGCCGTTTTCGCGCAGTGTGCTTCCATCCGGATTGCGCAGCAGGGTGGGGGTGAGCACTGATTGCAGGTCTTTGCCAAATCGGAACACCGGGCTTCGGGAATCGCGAGTGAAGTTGCGCCCGTCACTACTGAGTGACATGCCGAGTTGGAATACGCGTTCCGCCACGGTGCCGGTCGAGCCGCAATGCCAGAGGGTGAACCTGCCGTTCTCCAGTGCGACCATCGGAGCAAAAATATGATCGTCGTCGAACTGGCCCTTTTTGCCGAGGGACAGTACCGGTCCGTTAGTATCTCGCTGCCAGGCTTGAGGTGATTCGAGCCAGGGGAGCAATTCGCGAGGGACTTGTGCCTGGGCAAGTGGACTCGCAAACAACAAGACAAGCAGTGCGAGTATCCCGCCCGCGATGTACCGATACACTGTGGCCAGCTGCTTCATTGTCTTACTGGAGTTGTTGTTTCAGGTAGGTGAAATCATTTTTGATCTGCTCGATACCGGCCAACGCGTCGGCTTTTGTTTTGGGTCGAAGATAGGGAACGTGGAGGGAGACGGGTGCTGCAAAATCAGTTTGCTTGAGGTATTGGTAAAAATCATTTCCCACCAGCCCTGTTCCCATCGGGACATTCACAGCCTTTGCTTTCTCAAATACAAAATCTTTCACATACGCAGCCTGAATCCACGGGCGGATCAGCTGAAAGTTTATATTCCAGGCGGAGATACCTTCCACCATGGCATGGCGGATATCGTAGGCGACGGCAATCTCCCGGGGATCAAAATCCTTCATCAGGTAGTGCAGATCCCATATCTGACCACCGACGTTCGATTTGCCGCCGTGGTTCTGGTAAACGGCGGTCAGGCCCAGTTCTCGGTTGAGCGCGGCAAGATCGCGCAGCTGAGGTTTGAGGGCATCCAGTTGGGGGATGATGGGCTTTTTCAGATCATAGCGGAAGGAGGCAAGTCGGTAGCGTTTGATACCAAGACCGGCAGCAGTTCTCAGCGTTTCTTCCGCGTGCGGCTGATCCGCTCGACTGATGCTGCTTGCCATAACGAGGACTTTCAAATCACTCTCTTTCAATGTTCCCACCAGTGCGGGCAATTCGTCTTTCGCGTTTTCCGGTTCGATGCGCCCCCCTTTTCGAACCGTTGCCTCTACGCCATCGAAGCCGATCGACGCCAGTTGTCCTGCCAATTCTTCAGCACTCAACAAATCCAGTGGCTTCTCAAAAAAGGCGACAGCTGGTGTGATTGCTGTTTTAGAATCTGCAGCCAACAATGATGGGAAAGGCAGCCCTGCGGCACCCACTGTAAGAATGGAATTGCGAATCAATGCACGTCGTGAAATTTTCATATCTAGCTACGTGCTACCCTAAAGGTCTTGCATGATGCTTACGAGCAGATTGTAATCGGGCATGCGCAACTTCCCTCGAAGGAAATTCACAACGGCAGGTTTTTTCTTACTATTCGCCACTGTCATTTCCGGTCATCTTTATGCCGAGACGGCTTCCGACAAATGGTTCTCGGTCGTTTCGATATTGAAGCATAAGGCGGCTTTGGGTCGTGCCCACGATGTCGAGCTGTCAGGAAATTTGGCCTTTGTGCCGGGCAAGGACGGATCCATCGCCATTATCGATATTGCGCAGCCACAGAAACCTGAACTTCTGTGGTACAAGGAGGAACTGGGAGATTCGGAAACAGTCCTTCTCTACGGGAACCACCTTCTCCTGGGCACGAATGACTTTTATTCCGTGGACATAAGCGATCCTAAGAAGCCGGTGTTTTCAAAGAAAATTTCGGAGCCGCTTGATGATCGGATCAATCGAATCAACGGCATGGTCAAGCGAGGGAATACGGTTTTTGCAGCCAATAAATCCGGGTGGATCAACGCCTTCGATATATCCGACATCAAAAACCCTACCCTGGCAGGCTCTCTGAATGTGTCCGAAAAATACGACCTGATGAGTCCGCACGACATTGATTCGGTGGGTGAATTCGTGATCATCGTTGATCCCCGCAAGTTCGGAAGCACTGGCAGCCAAACCGGGAAAATTGCCATTATCAGGGCGATCGACAGAACCTCAGGTCAAGCGCTCCCGGCGGATGAATGGGTTCTGGTCGGCGTGATTGAGAACAAGCAATTGAGTGGTGCCAATCGTGTTCAGGTCTCAGGTTCATTTGCCTATACCGTATCCAGTTATGGGCCGGATCGCCCCGTCCGGGCCCCGATGCTGGGCGTGGTTGATATTTCCAATCCTCATTCTCCGCGCTTTGCTGCCTCCGTTCCTTCCGACAGCAAGCATGGACCCAACGGCTTAACCATTGCGGGGAAAATCGCCTTCCTCGCTGGAGGTGAAACTGTCGAGGCTGTGGATATCACAGACCCGCTGCATCCGATTAAGTTAGGCAGCCAAAAACTTCCAGCCAGCAACATCAATCTCGATTCAAGTTATGCGAAGGGCTTTCGAAAAACTGACAATGCCCATGACCTGGTTTTCCGGGACGGGCATCTCTATGTGAGCTGTCAGTCCGACGATAGTTTTATGATCCTCAAAATTGACGATGAACGTATCCTGTCATTGGCCGAAAGTCGCTAATACGGGATTGCCCTTCAGACTCACGCAAAAAGTGAAATTGCTTTTTAACCCATTCGGACTCTGCAGCTACCGGCCGTGGGTTGGAGGGGGAGTGGCAGTCAAATAGCTAATAGGTCGCCTGACCCGAATGGCCCTGCATTAAGCGATCGTAACATTCAAGTTCCAAGCCTTAGAACTTCGGCAAGTTCTGCTTCGGCAATGGATTGTAGCGGGAGATGCTAATCTTCCATCTTTCGATGAGTCTACGATGACTCTCTTTACTTCCGGCTGACCTTCAGGCAAACCACCTCTTTATCATCCCGAAGATAGAGGTTTCTATTGGCAATCACAGGTGCCTGACGGGTTTGTCTTTCGAGGATCTTTGCTCTCGAAACTTCCTCAAATCCATCTGATTTCGCTTTTACCAGAACGAGGTCTCCCCGCATCGTGCTAAAAAACAGTTTACCGTCGGCGAGGGTCAGATTTGTCTTTCCGAATTTCGGTTGAATCCACATTTGCTTGCCGTCGGTAACCCGGAGGCAGACCAGGTGGGTAAAGGGGCCCGCACCGCCGACATTGTCCAGTCCGTAGATATAGCCGTCTTGCAACACCGGTGTTTGCCACTCTGCGCGTAACACGCTCGTTTTTCCGAGGGATGACCAAAGCGTTTCTACCTCGAAACCTTTTCCACCATCGCCGCCGGTGATTTTCAGAGCGGCGCAGCCATGGTTTTCACCGGCAGAAACTAAGAGAGAGGAATCATCGAGTTGAACCGGATTGGCAGTATTGCAATCGTAGTCGGTGACGAAATCCATTTTCCAAAGTTCACTGCCGTCGGTAGGATCAATTCCGGACACTGAGGTGCCAAGGAATGCTACAATCTGTTCTTTACCGGCGAGAGTCATGATGACCGGGGACGAATATCCTGAGGCCCCACTGCCGCTGGTCCAGAGTCGGGTTCCATCTTCTTTTGAATATGCTGCGACTGCTCCCTGGCTCGACCCGACCTGAACGATGACGGCGTCTCCCGCGACCAATGGTGACGAGGCCATTCCGTATTCGGCGGGCTTGGATTTGAGGTCTTCCGGGGTGTTTACAGTCCAAAGCAGGGCTCCGTCTTTTGCGTTGAGAGCGCATAAAATCCCCTCACCGGTGAACCCAAAAATTTTGTTACCGTTAACGCTTGGGGTCGCCCGGGGACCGTTGCCCATTCCGTTTTGGTAATAGGGGCCCACTTTAGTTGTCCACATTTGCTTGCCTGATTTTTCATCCAGTGCGGCGACATATTGATGATCGGAATCCTGGAACATCGTGTAAACCATTCCATCGGAGACGACGACTCCGGACATTCCGACCCCGAGCGGAGATCGCCAGACCAACGCCGGACCGCTATCCGGAAAAGAGTCGATCAATTCTGTTTCAGGAGAATACCCATTGCGATGTTCTCCGAGAAACTGAGGTGAGTCATCTGCACGAAGCGTGCTCAGAAAAAAGACGCAAACGAGAGCGGCGGAACAGCGATTGAAATTTCCCATGCTGCATTCTCTTGGGCACGCCGTCGTTTTGCAAGCAGTCAAAATCAGAAGCGAGCTATCATATGGGAGCCATCCTACGGAGGCTGTCCCTCTGTATGCCAACCCAGGTGGCCGTGTCGCGTCTCTATTCCTCCGCGATGAGCTCAATACCGGAAACTAGGGTAGATCCTTTTTTTGCAACGAAGTTGATGCTCAATTCGCCGTTGGCTGCGATGCCTGTGAATTCTTTTACGAGCACCTTGTGAGTCGCTCCGGACTCTTTGGCAATGTCGAAATCAGGAAGGGCGGCCTTGCCTTGAATCGTTACGTCGAAGACTCGCTGGCCCGCATTTGTATTTGTGTCAGGCTCAACGAAACTGAGGCGAACGGTGTATTTTGTTGGCAATAGTTTGTCAGGGCTCTTGCCGAGGGCGAGTGGGATTTTTACCGAGGTAAGATCGCGGATACCAGAGGACGCAACCCAGTTCAAGCCCTGGCCCGTGACTTGGATGGATGGGATACGAAAATACTGGTTCGTCGCAGTTTTGCTTGTCACATGGATAGGGACATCGGGCGATCCGACTGCGACAGGTTTTCCGCCGATGTTAGGGACGGGGATTTCTTCTTCACCGGGGTAATCAATCCACAAGGTGCCGTTGGGCGCGGTCCGGTCGCCACGCGCACCAAAGTTGACTCCCAATTGTTGAACGGGGCCATCACCGGCTTTGTAAGCACTGTAACTCCACATGTCTGACTCCGGAACGTGCATCAGCGCCAATGAGGTAAACAGGGAATAACTGCAGACACAGCCATGAGCAAAGTTAGGTGCGTTGAGAATACCGTTGGCGGGGATCAGGCTGTTTCGGCAACCGGAGCGGAAGCCCTCGAACTGGGCGGTGGCCCCGGTTTCGAGATCACAGAAGGCGGCGTCACCGGCGCGAAAAGTCATGAGGTGTTCACTGGCGATGGCGTAGTTGCAGTGATGTCCGGATTTGGTGAAAGACCAGGGATCGTCTTCGCCGGTGAGGGTGTTTTTTCGAAGGATGTCATCGCCCGTTTCCAGATCGTAGGCCAGTCCCGGTCCGCGCTGATCGATGATGCGGTCTTTCCAGAGGATGACTTTGTCCCAGTAGTTTTCGGGATGACCTTTAAAGCCTTTGCCGTCGGAGTATTTTCGCCAGAGTGATTCGCCGGTTTCTCCGCGAAAGGTGGCGATTTTTTCTTTGTTGGAAACGACCATTACATCGCGCTCTTTAGAATAGGACAACCAGGTAGCGACGATATCCGTTCGTTCGGTCCAAAGGTCCTTACCGGTCTTCAGATCGATAGCACGGAGCAATTTTTCCTCTGCAGCTGTGGGGAGTGCACCCCGTCGGATTTTGATGTCGTAAAAATCCTGAATGGCTCCGTCGAAGCAAAAGAGTTTATCTTTTCCAAGAGCGAAAACCGGGAAGCTCAGCTTGGCTTTTGTCGTCCATCGAACTTCGCCGCTTCGTTTGTCCAGAGCAACGAGCTCCGCCGGAATATGTCCGTATTCTTCTGTATCGCGAAAAGCGGAAACGATTAGCATGTCATCGTGAATCAAAGGGCGCCCCCATTCTACGCCTTTGTCGGGGTGGGTGAATGTGCCGAGTTGTTTGCCGCTCGTGGGATCGAGATAGATGATTTTCTCCCCGTCGACAATGTAGATTCCCTCACTGGAAGCAGCGAAGTGGAACCCGGCAATCACGTCTTCGAAATTCCAGCCGCGACGACCGGCCCGGCGTTCCAGCTTTTCTCTTTCCTGTAGTTCGATTTTCCAAAGGATACGACCGGTGTAGACATCGACAGCCGTCAGTTTTGACGGACCCTGAATGAACATCCTCCCGTCGATAATCGTCGCACTCGGGCCCCAATAATGTCGATTGTAAAAGAGATCACCGCTCGAGGAAGGACCGCCATACCAAAGAACTCCCATAGGGGCTTTTACCAATTTATCCTGCGAAGTCAGGGTGTTGGATTCATCGCCATACTCATGAGTCCAGTTCGCGGAGCCGGGAAGGGCGCCTTCGCGAGTGAGCGTCGTCCATTGTCCGTTTCGGGCGACGACGGCATTGACCAACTTACTTGACTCGGTTTTCTCTACAAAAGCCTGGTGTTGGTCCGCTGTCATTTCAAAACAGGCTACGCCTCCGTAGGGACGCATCGTGCGAAAGGCCCGGTTCAAGCTTTTGTCATTGTTAGTCACGATTCCAATGTCTTCGCTGACAAGCAGGCTCGCGAGATAAGGCGGAAGATGGAGTGTGTCGGGCGTCCCCTGAAGTGCGACGACCCGGTTTCCGTAAAGCCCTTTCTTGTCCATCCGACGACGGAAATCTTCTACCTTTTCCGCATCTGGATCGATGGCGACGAAGGTCAGTTCCGATTGCCGGAGAAGTTCTTCGATCAGGCCGCCGCTTCCAATTCCCAGGGACAAACCGTATCCGGCTTCCACCTTGGCTTGTTGGAGGATGGCACCGGCTTTTCTCTCCCAATCCGGATTCTTTGTCAGACTTTCAACCTCTTCTTTGTGATTTTTTACAGCGGCTTTTTCTGATCCGTAGCAGTAGATCTGTCCCTCTTTCGTTACGACAAATAGCTTTCCATCAGCAGCCAGCATGTTGGCGCAGGTTCCTTCGAGCTCTGCGGAGAAAGAAGCTTTCGCAGTCGTTCCGTCTTGAGGTTCGGCTATGGAAAAGATCTTTTTTTGATGGTGCCCAAAAACCCGCTTTGCCGTTTTTAGATGCAGTTCGGTCACTGGCTGTTCGGCATATTTCCACAAAAGAGCCGGTGCTGTGACCTTGTAGGGTTTCCCTTTACGATCCAATTTTTCGACGGCTTCCAGATTGCTCAAATTATAGGCATGCGCCTCTCCGCCTCGCGAAAAATAGACTTTTCCATTTGATACCAGAGGACGGAGTGCATCGAAGTCGAGTTGCTTTGCTGTCTCCAGATTGACACCTCTTCCACCATGAAACATCCACTGATCGTGAACCACGATGTGATGATCGGTGAGGCCTCGGGCAGTGTATTTCAGTATGATCTGTTTCCCTGATGTGAGATCACGACAGTCAGCAGTCGCCCGTCCACCGGGGATGATCAACCTTTCTCCGTTCGACACCAAATACCCCTGAGGCGTGGAATCATCGAGAGGGGTGAGAGGAGCCATGGTGGTATTGTCTTTCAGATCGAGGCTGGTCAGATAGGTTCCTTCAAAAGGCCAGACTCCAACCGTAAAATGAAGTTTGTCTCCAACGATCACTGGACCACCTCGAATAGGCCAAACGGAGATCAGTCGGTCATTGCCAAGTGCCAATCGCTTTGCCGGAGCGACCTCTATTTTTGAAAGGAGATTGCCGTCGTCCGCGTTCAGCCGATAGAGATGCCCGTCATCAGACCCGAAATAGATGTTCCCCTCATGGGCGACAGGAGCAAACCGAACAGGGCCGCCGGCATAGAAACGCCACTTTTGCCCGCCGCTATCCGTATCATAAGCAGTGACCGAATCATTGTGGGACGAGGCGACGATCATCAACTTGCCGACCACGATAGGCAGGTAGCTGTCATCAAAGTGCAGTCGAACATCTTCGGGCCAGGCCGGTGTCAGTTGTGGCAGTTTGCGCGACCATTGAAGATGCAGAGTCGCGGGCAACTGCTCATCAGTCGCGCCACTGCGACCAGCATCGTGCCTCCCCGCCGGCCAATCATTGGCTCCGGCAAAAGAGGAACAAAGAAGTAGGATAAAAGCTATCAGGAGGCGCATTATTGGCAGGGATTGGTTCAGTTTTCTCCAGTGACTCTATCACAGCAAAGGATGTTCCAAATTTGAGAATGGCGTTATACAGCGTAGAGGGAACCGGTGGCACATTGATATTTTCTAATCGCGAATTCACTCAAACCAGCAGCCAGTTTCTCTTTCAAATGAGCAAGGAGATCTGGGTATTCTGCAGCATTCCCGCTTCCTTAGCGAGTTATCGACCTGTCGCTCATCATTTGGCAGAATGCTTGGCAATCTGAACCTCAGAATAGTTCGTTGAATAGATCCGAGGCTTCGCGTTCTCCGCCTTGAAAAAAGTGACTTTCAGTATTTCCTGGGTTATTGGTGGTGGTTTGTTTGGTTTGGTCACCGCACGCCTCTGCGTGGCACAGCCTACCGGCACTGCTGTTTAGACGCGTTAGCGGAGCCTTCCGGTGAACTCTTCTGGGTCGATACCAAGTAGTCTTCCGTTGTGAATCGATAGAGTCAATTCGAGCAGTGAATTGTTGAGGCTTTCGCTTTCGTCACAGTTGAAATGGAAGATTTCAGCAATTCCCAGCAAACTGAGAGCGAGTGCCCTCAGGGGAGGAGCCGTGGCAAAATTATCGTTTCTATCTGCCCAGCTTCAGCGATCAGGTCAGCCCAACACTGAGAATGCAACTCACTATGTATATTCGGCTTGCCCGGGCTTGAGGGATTGGATGAGTGAAGGTCAAACTAAACTTCAGCTATTGATCGGGGCTTCCTTCTCTGCGGTCCTATCAGAATCAAAGTTTTCCGCAGGAACGACTAGTAGCTTTTCTTTTAATAAAGATGCAGCATGCTTAAAAGATTCCTTCTTTTTTAGTTCCGGGTAGACAAGCACCGCCTCAACCTTTTCCGCCAAGATCTCATTCCATTCCTTTTTACTCTCAAATACTGGCTTTGATTTATCGGGGACTGATGCTGGAAGGTGAAGCTTCTCCGAGTCAGCAACTATGATAACATTTTCGCTAGATTCAAAAAGCGCACGTTTGACGGATAAATTCTCATCACTGTTTGCATACGGGCCTTGCTCGGCAGTAAAGTCAGTGCAGGCGATAATACTTGTTCCAGAGGATGATTCGATTAATCCCTTTACAGCTTCTTCACCGAAAACTGCAGCAAAGTCTTCGTCCACGATTCCTCGAACGAGTTCGCATTCGAAATCACTTACTGATGAAAGGAGTAGGGTAGCAAGCAGGTTGTTGGTGGAAATTTTCAGAAACTTATAGGATTCTCGGTTATTGTAAAGGCACTCCGCTATAGCAATCGTTGTTGTGCCGGAATCAAGCTTGATTTTGTTACTCCTGAGATTTGTTCTCAAGTAGTGCTCGACAAGGTAGCGGCCAATGGCAAATTTTTCTTCCGGCTGCCGTTCTAACCTCTCTTTAAACTTCGATTCTGGCAAGAGCGCTGCAAAAGTTCTGAATAGCGCCCGGACACCAGTCATTTGCGCTGCCCACTGGCTAACTCCTTCTTCGATATCGTCGTCGATTCGTAACGATACGAATGGCTTGACCATGTGGCCCGAGAGATCTGCATACATCTTTATGGATTTATCTTTAAGAATGAGGCATTCCTTGTTTTGCCCCATCATGTATCCGAGTTCATGAATAACATTAGGGCTGAATTCACCATCGTTTTTCGGATTCAACGCATCAAAAACGGCAATGCCATATTTGCAGTAATCCATGCATTTCTCAACGGATGACCAAAGGAGCTTTTCATCCTGCTCCACATCTGCGAATCTAGCAAACAGCCCATGCTTTCTCAAGCTTCTAGAAATTACTTCTCGTAGCTTTTCTAAAGTGTCGTAATCTCTATATCGAAGCATAACAAAAACGTTGCGCTCATATGTGTCTTTGAGAGGTAATTCTTCTTCCATTTTGTATCGTTAGCTAGGAGTGAGTTTCATTGGATGCCCGCAATCGAGTTGAATCTTCAGTCTGGGATTTGATAGAGGGCGAGGTTTTCAATTGTATCCCCAGCTCAGTTCGCAACAATCTTTTTTGAACGAAACTGGTAGTGTCTAAAACTGTTTTCGTACTCGGGTGACAGTAACAAAATGCAATAGAGATGGACGGAGATGCGAGTATTCGATCAAGTATCAGGAACTTGGCTCCAAGGGAAAGGTTTCCTATTGCGCGAACTCCGAGAAGGACAATACCAGTCGTCTCGACTACCTCACCGTCGACCAAATTAGCAAGGATGTCTGCGACTTCCGCAGATGTTCCGCTTTCAGAGAAATGGCTGTCACGAGCAAGCGTCCAAATCACACTGATCTACTCACCCAAAACTGGAGACATTACCTGGTTTCTTCCGGATTGTTCGATCCGGGAACAACGGTCATCAAGTCTTCGCTCAGAAACGAAGGACACCAGTATTTCTCGATGTGTTCGATAATCAGTTCGACTCCACGGGCATGACTGACAAAGGGCGGGTCGCGAGGATCGTAAAGCCCGTCGGTCAAATCGCGGCAAAGGGCGACATTGAATCCGAGTTTGGCCATCATCCGGATGCCAAAGGGCCGACCGAGCACGCACATGTTAGTGTGCACTCCCATCAACACGACATTGCAGATGCCTTCCCGCTGAAACACGTTCCACATCTCCTGGCCACTCTCGCTGATGCCATCCCAACCGGTAATCTGGATCGCAGGATGCTCGCGGCGGTCGAAGTCTGGATGCGGTACAGGACTGGGATCGTCGCAACCGGCGACGAGACCTTCACCGCGCTTGTTGGCCTCGACCGGTAGCTCAGTTTCGCGATCGAGGTCGCAATCCCAATTGCCGGTGATGGGAACTGGAGCTTTCACCGTTGCTGCGTCCTTCATGCGTGCGCGGAATGGTGTGTCGGCGTAGAATTTCTCGACCCCGTTGCTGGGCGCATGGACGATAAAGGCGCCGTGGTCTCGAGCCTTGGTAAGCGTTGCGTTCATGCGCGGTGCAATTTCGTCAGCGCGCTGGGCAGCAAGTTTACAGGGGTGATCCGACCACATGTCGCAGACGACGATGGCCGTCTCCGATGCTTTCCAATCAAGGTCTGTGAACTTCGGTGTGTAGGCGTTGCCTTTAGGAATGGGCTCTTCGCAGGAGCGCATTCGAAAGCGAAATGTGCCGGGGGTCCGGGGCATCGTGCGCGAGGAGGGGACCTCGTTGGCGAACACGAACGGCGAAGCTCCGTTCCATGCTGCGGCCGCACCAAGTCCGGGAATGGAGCGCTTAAGGAAACGACGACGACCGATTTCTGAAGGGAAACTCATAAGCTCGCCAGCATAGAGAAATCGAAGAAACAGGCAAGCAAGCGGGACTGCGTGTTCAAGGAGCCGGGCAGGAAAGGCAAGCTCGGATACGAGAATCCGTCATTGATTAACCTGTCTCTCGGAGTTTTAGCGACGCTCGATCCTAATTCCCGGAAGCTGTCGCCCAGCCGTGTCCCTTGGGAGCCGGACTGCCCTCGCCATCGATCTTCGGAATCTCGGCCACGGGCACCAGCGTCTTTTCCCAGGCCGCGTGCTTCTTCGCCATTTGCTGGACGATTTTGGGGTGCTCAGCGGCGACGTTGCTTTCTTCGCGCGGATCCTTCTTCAGGTCAAAGAGCTGCCATTCATCTTTGGCATACTTGCGATAGAGGCGCCAGTTCTTCCAGCGGGCAGCGACGAGGAAACGGCGTTCGGCATCACCGGGTTCCGCGTTGAGCCAGTAGAGATACTTGTGCTGTCTCTTATACACATCTCCGAGCCCACGAGACCGAGGCTGATCTCGT
>CAJXQE010000047.1 GCA_913058215.1 uncultured Verrucomicrobiales bacterium | reverse complement strand
ATTTGGGAAATGGCAGCGACCAGATCGTGGTGGGATGGCGTGCCTTTCATCCGGAAGGCACACCGGGCATCAAGCTCTACAATTCGCTCCAGGCAGATGGTACTGAGTGGGACATGAGAAAAGTGTCAGGTGCGGAACTGGCGGTGGAAGACATCAAGGCCGCCGATCTCAATGGGGACGGCAAAGCGGATATTGTCGCAGCGGCAAGGCAGACCAAGAATTTGAAGATATTCTTCAGAAAGAACTTGATCGAAAATTCACCGGCGGGCGCCCTTTTCTACAAGGACTATGGCCGTTTGCCTCCCACTACGAAAAACCCTCTCATAAAGATCCGTTAATCACTCTGCGTCCGCAGGTTTCGTCGTCATTGGGAAATCGTCAGTCCGAAACGGAGTCAGTGGCAACCCGTCTCTGGAATGCACATTGCAAACAGGATTCGTCGCCCAGGCGTAACGAACCGCCACAGGGGCTGCGACCGCTTCACTTGATACTTCGATGGTGTCGGGTGCCGTAATTTTCGCATCCGCCCATACCCATTTCCGGTCTTCTCCGCAAATTGCGAAACCGTGCACTTCATTCACATCCACGGTCCGAAGACCGCCATCGATGTGATCGAATTTCAAAGTCGCCTTGCCTCCCGCAACCGACAGTTCTTTATATGTCGGGCTCTGTGGCTCAATCCCCTGGATGCCGTAGTCTTTAGCGAGGGCCCAGCGGACCAATCTTGCGGCAACATCGTACTTATTCTTCGGATGAATATCATTCCCCTCTCCGAGATCAATAATCACCGCTTCGCCGGAGTTCGAAAGAGACATCGTTTTCGTCTGTGACTCACGTAACTCAGCCCAGGCACTGTCTCCCGGCTCGTCGACCTCACCCTGGAAATCAGCCAACTGAACCCAGTAAAAAGGAAAATCGCCCTGACCCCATTCGGCGCGCCATTGCTCGATCATGTAGGGAAACAGTTTCGCATATTCCCAGGCACGACCGGCGTTGCTTTCGCCTTGATACCAGATCACGCCTTTCATGCCGTATCCAAGAGTAGGATGTACTACCCCTGCAAAAATATTCCCGGGACGTGCATTGCCTTTCAGTTGCGAATCGGGTGATGAAGGGCCGCGTGGAGGACGTTGCCCTGCCGCTTTTGCCGCTTCTGCTTTTACTTTCCAGGCGGCGAGATCCGCTTCGTATTTTGCTTTGGTTTCTGCGGACTGAAGTAGTTCTTCACGCTTCACCCACTGTTCCATGGTCGCTTTAAATCGAGGATCTTTTTCCAATGATTCACGCCTTACCCAGGCTTCGGCAGCGGACCCTCCCCACGCGTTATTGATCAAACCAACGGGCACATCAAGAATCTCATGAAGATAACGGCCGTAGAAAAAGCCAACGGCGCTAAAACGGGGAATGTTCGTTTGATTGGCAGATTCCCACTGTCCTGCGAAATCATTCTGCAGTTCCTGTGTTCCAACCCGGGGGACAGTGATCAATCGGAGATTCGGGTGATTCGATGCCAGCGTTTCCACTTTGTTCTTCCAGTCCCCGGCAACGGTCATCCCCATGTTCGACTGACCGGAACACATCCAGACTTCGCCAACGAGAACGTCTTTGATCACTCTCTTCGACGAACCCTCAATCGTAAGAACTGCAGGGTCAAAAGTGGCATCAAGCGAATCGAGTTTTACCGTCCATTTTCCATCATCACCTGCTGTCGCTTTTTTTACCTGGTCACCCAGAGTAACCGTGACTTCAGTGCCGGGATTATCCCAGCCCCAGATCGGATTGGCCTGCTTTTGCTGCAGCACCATGTGATCGCCAATAATCGCGGGAATTTTTAGTTGGGCCGAAGCTGAAAGAGGAATCAAACATGCGACTATTGTCGGGATGAGTCTTTTGATGAGGACTGAAATCATGAGCAGACTTTCCTTCGCACTGAGAGAATTGAAAAGTCTGAATTGCTCCGCAATGGCGGAAAACCACACCTATTCAAAATATTCCCCCTGATTCGTAAGATTTATCGCAGGCAAACGCCTAATTACTTCTAATCGTTTAAACGATCCAGCTATGACCGACAAAGCAAGCAACTCGAAATACCCTTCCCTTCTCTCCGACTTCAATCTCGGAGGAATCCCTCTGAAAAACCGGGTGGTGATGGCTCCTCTCACCAGAGCCAGGGCGGGTAGCGAACGAGTTCCCAATGAACTGATGGCAGAGCACTACACTCAGAGATCCTCTGCCGGGATGATCATTGCGGAGGCCACCGTTATTTCTGAACAAGGCCGGGGGTGGATCGATTCACCGGGAATCTATAACGATGAGCAGGAAGCCGGATGGAAGAAAGTCGTAGATGCTTTGCACGCAAAGAGAACTCCGGTTTTTCTTCAGCTTTGGCATTGTGGCCGGGCATCTCACAGCGCTTTTCATGGAGGTGAGCCGGCAGTTTCCGCTTCAGCGATCAAAATCGACGGGGACACCATTCACACCCCCGACGGAAAATTACCCTACGAAACACCACGAGCGCTCGAAACCGATGAAGTGGCATCCGTTGTTCAGGACTATTTGAATGCGGCGAAAAGAGCCAAGAGAGCCGGATTCGATGGCGTGGAGATCCACTCGGCCAATGGCTATCTTCTTGATCAGTTTCTTCAGTCAAAAACAAATCATCGAACGGATCAGTACGGAGGATGTCTGGAAAATCGTTTTCGGTTCCTGCGCGAGGTCATTGAAAATATTCTCACTGTGTTTCCAGCTAACCAAATCGGGGTCAGACTTTCTCCGAATGGAATTTTCAACGACATGGGATCTCCTGATTTCCGGGAGACGTTTACCTTTGCAGCTGAAGAATTAAACAAATTCAAATTGGGGTATCTACATGTCGTCGACGGTCTCGCTTTTGGCTTTCATGAGCAGGGTGAGCCCATGATGATCAGTGAATTTCGGGACGTCACCGAAGGGCCTTTAATGGGCAACTGCGGTTATGATGCCGAAACGGCGGAAGCCGCTATCTCAGGAGGCCACGCCGATATGATCGCTTTTGGACGCCCCTTTCTGAGCAATCCAGATCTGGTGGAACGCTTTGCAAACGACTGGGAATTGAATCCACCCGCTGACGAGAAAACGTGGTCGGCACCCGGAGCGGAAGGCTACACAGATTTCCCATTCCATCCGGATAATACCGATGCTCAGGGGAAAATCTAAGCGGCGGCTTTACTTATTCAAAACGGCGTATCCTGCATTCAGATAGGTGGCATAACTGACCCACAACAGGTACGGAACGAGCAGCAGCGCAGCTACTCGATCCGCTTTCCTGAAATAGTAGATCGTTACAGCGATAGAGATCCACATCCCTGCAATCACGATGAGAGCGGCGTTGATCTGATGGGCTCCGAAAAAGATAGGTGTCCACGCGAGGTTGAGAACCATTTGCATCACAAACCAGGCGATCGCGCTGGTTTTGATCTGGCCCGGAGCGGCACGATGCCAGACTAGAGCTAAAGAAATTCCTATCAAGGCATAGAGAGTTGTCCAGACGGGGCCAAATATCCAATTGGGCGGGTTTCCCGGAGGCTTCTCGAGTGCGACATACCAGGTCTTTATCGACGACAAGGTAAAATATCCACCGGCCCCTCCCAAAAGTTCGACAATAATGATGCAAATTACGATTTTTAGCCAAAGACGCATGGGACACGTTCAATGCTGAACTTCGAACCTTCAACGTTGAAAATTGAGCGTTCAACGTTCACCTTGCCAAGTGACTCTCACCGAACTTGGCTGGAACGAAACTTTCGAGCGGGAATTCAAACCTTTTCATAAAAAGGGCTGGATTCCGGCGCGCTTGATCCGCGATAATAAAATCACTTATGGCGCCCTGACCGATGGCGGAGAGGAATACGAGGTGATCATGAGCGGCAAAGTCTATCATGATGCCCGCTGTGATGCAGAACTACCGGCGGTTGGGGATTGGGTTGCCCTGGAAACTGGAACCGGCGATCTTGATCATGTCATCCGTGCTCGCTTGAATCGACAGACCTGCTTTTCCAGAAAGGCTCCGGGAAAGAGCACCGAGGAGCAGGTGATTGCCGCAAATGTTTCCATCGTCGCGGTGGTCACCGATGCTGGAACCGATTTTAATCTTCGCCGAATGGAGCGTTTCTTTGCCATTATTGGACGGAGCGGTTCAAAAGCGATTGTGTTAGTCAATAAATCGGATCTTTACCCCTGCGAACAGAATCGGGAAGCAGCTGAAGCGATTACGGCAATCGCCCCGGATGCCGACGTCCATATTACCAGTGCCAAGGATGGAACCCAATTGGATCTCATTCATGGCTACCTGGATGCCGGTGTCTCAATCACTTTTGTGGGCTCAAGTGGCGTAGGGAAATCTTCATTGATCAATCAGCTTCTCGGAGAGGAATTCCAATGGGAGGGCGAGGTGAACGAAGTCACTGGGAAGGGCCGGCAAACCACGACAGCACGCGAGCTGATCGTTCTCCCGGAAGGTGGAATCCTGATCGACAACCCGGGCATTCGCGAGGTTCAAATGTGGACGGATGAAACCACACTTCGCGAAAGGTTTCAGGACATCGAGGATCTCGCAGCCCAGTGTAAATTTCATGATTGCAAACACGGATCCGATACCGGCTGCGCCATCCGCTCAGCGGTTGAAGACGGTTCTCTTGGAACTGCCCGGATGGAAGGGTTTCTGAAGCTGGAAGAGGAAATTGAGGAATTGCAAAAACGTCTTAAGAAACGACAGGTCAACGTAGAGCGGCGGGCGAAGCGGGATCACAAGATCAAGGCCCGGAATTTAGCAGACCGCGTGGACTACGACAGAGAGCAGCGACCCGATCGCTGGGTTTCCGATGAAGATTAAAACCTCAAAATTTGCGGTGAGCGCTCCCGACCTCGAAGGGTGTCCACCCTCCGATATGGTGGAGTTTGCTTTCATCGGTCGCTCCAATGTTGGCAAGTCATCACTGATCAACATGCTCACTAATCGCAAGGATCTTGCGATGGTATCGAGCAAGCCGGGACGAACGGCATTGATTAATTTTTTCATAATCAACGGCGAGTGGTGTCTAGTTGATTTACCCGGCTACGGATATGCAAGAGCCCCCAAGGCCCAGCGTCATCGCTTTGAGGATTTCGTGGCAAACTACCTCGCTAACCGGGACAATCTCGCCTGCGTTTTCGTGTTGATTGATTCACGGCTACCGCCTCAGAAAATCGACTTGGAATTCCTCAACTGGTTGGCCGAAGTGGAGATTCGCTTTGTGTTGGTGTTCACGAAAAGTGACAAATCAAAATCAGGCAAAATAAATGCCAACATCGCGGCTTTTTACGAGGCACTCGGCGAATGGGTCGATGGTGAAATTCCGCATGTGCTCACTTCCTCGAAAACGGGAGGTGGCAAGCAGGACGTGCTCGGACACGTTGAGCGGATTTTAAACGAGGAACAAACGTAGAACGAAGCGCTTTATTGCGCTAGTTCCTTCGCTTCACTCTACTTCGCAATTCCTGCGCGAACTCTCTCAAGCGGATGTCGAAATCGGCATCCAGACTTTTGGCCCGAGCCTGACTGATCAAACATTTCCCGCAGGCGCATGGACTTTCATCGGACCAAATCTCTGACGCTGATTCCTGATACCGCTCGAGTTTTGCCAAATCCTTCGCCGGGGGAGATCCGAACATTCTCGTCAACCGTGCCTCAAGCCCCTGGAAATCGATTAAGCGGGTGGGAAGATTATTGAGCAATATCCATCCCGGAGTCAAAAGCATCGCGAGATGATCGCGAGCATCAGCGATCGATTCATCGTATCCCCCACCCTTCTCGCTGAGCATTCCACTGATGCGGTTCACCACATCGAGAATCTTCCCAAGTTGAGTGGAGACTTCCATCGCCACCTCAAAAAGTGTTCCTGTCTTCACCGCAGCCTCCCACTCTTTTGCCGTGCGCGGCTCACCGACAGCACGCATGGCCACGAGTGAAAGCAGATCATCCTTATTCCTACCGGGATCGGACCCAACACTTCCCAGGAGGAATATCTGTTCATTGCTGAGGAATTTCGCCGCTTGTCTCGACTCTTTCCTGACAGGCTGTGGTGGCGATGAAACAGGCTTGGCCGATCCGCCGAAAGCTGCGGCTAGGGATCCGAACCCATCCCTCTCTTTCGACTTGGGCTTGGCCTGTTGCTGGGGAGGTTTGCCCGGGCTCTTTTGCCCACCTTCAAACAAGGCCTGCTCCAGCCGTTTCATCTGCTCAACTTCCACCGTTCGAAACAAACGCGCTACCCCCAACTGATGATGAGTTCCCGCACATTCCGTCGACGGCCACAGTTGCAAGCCGGCGAATCCTTTCCCGGCATCGAACAATCCCGGATATCCAAAAGTGTGGCGATCCAACTCAACTTCCTCTGGCAAATCACCAAAGGACCACGAGCCCAGCCTCTCCTGATGAAATTTCCGGCGGGATACTTTCGAAAAGCGATCTTTTATTCGCGATGCCAGCTTGTCCTGAAGCTCACCCAGGCTCCGTCCTGCGCCTAACACTTTTCCACTATCATCCAGCACTTCATAGCGCATCCACAGATAGACAGGCACCCGGCTCAAATCGATAGCGTCATCCTCGACCTCGAGTCCGTAGTTCTCGCGAATAAAATCAAGCACGGCAGTGAAGAGCAGGCATTCCGCTTCGTAATCTTCCCAGGCCGTAATAAATTCATCAACGACTTCACGGTTCGAAGGAAGCAGAGTTCGCAAAGATTTATCCAGAGCCCGGAACATCACGCCCACTTTCTCGGGCAGACACCCAAAGACTAACCAATCCCCAAACCAAACCGGCAGGTGCGGCAGATCTGCCAGTGGTATCTGCACTGTGAGTCCATCCGCCTCGTCCGAAGGATTGTGAACATAGCTCAGCGAATAAACACTCTCTCCGTCGGGTGAAGTGATCTCGTCAGGGTAATCATCGAAGGAAACCGCCTCAGTTAAAGGAACGATGCAGTCCTCCATTGTCAGCCGCAGTTTACCGCCCTCCTGCACCGCGGCCCACTTCTCAAAATCCTTCTGTGTGCAAATATCCCGGGGCAATCGATCCTCGTAAAAGACGACCACGTTCGGTGGATGGACCAGCCCTCCGAAGCGGCGCAATTTGTGTTCCAGGCGTTCGGCCGCTTTCAACGTCTCCCAGTTGTCTTGCAGCAATGTCAGGGGAGCATTGGTATTCCCATTGACCAGAGCTTCGAGGATAAATATCTCACGCGCTTTTGCCGCATCGATCCGCCCGTAGTGGATCCGCCGTTTTTCAATCAGTGGAAGTCCAAATGCGATGACGGATTCCTCCCCGTAAACTGCTCCCTGCTCCGCCACCCAATGAGGATTGCTGTAACGGTAGCGGCAAAGGTGCGGTGCCACTTTCTCGAACCACGACGGATCAAACATCGCCCCGTTTCGCGCATACAACTTTGCCGTTTCGACTCGCTCGAATGCCATCACCCACGCAGGCGACGCTCCAAATATTCCCGATCCGGGAAAGAGGAAGAAAACGGTATTGCCTGCTCCTTTGTATCCCTGCTTCTTCCCCTGGTGCAATCCAATGTGAGACGGTATTGATGCGAGAACCGCCCGGTGAAGGGGTTCCGAATAGGTGTCCTCCGGGTCGGTGAGATGGCCCTTCGGAAACTTCCACCGCAGATCACGGAGAGAATCCCTAAGCTCGCGATGAAGATTCATCCACTCCTGAGCCCTACGGTAATTGAGAAAATTCTTCTGACAAAAACGCCGCAACTCGTTCCCTGAATTTCTGCGGGCTTTCTGAAGGGCAAACCAAAGCCGCAGCCAGCCGGTAAAATCGGATCGATTGTCGCGAAACTTTGCGTGCGCCTCGTCCGCAAGCTGTTGCTTGTCACGAGGTCGCTCTTTCGGATCCTGCACGGTCAATGCGCTGGCAACAACAAGTCCCTCGATCAAACATCCTTCATCATACGCTGCGATGAGTATCCTCCCGACTCGCGGGTCCAGAGGTAGCCGTGCTAAAATCCTGCCAATCTCAGTTAGACCGGATCGCCTTCCCTTTTTTTCGATCGCCCCGATTTCTTCAAGCGTGCTGTAAGCTTCATGAACCCGCTTCGCCTGAGGCGTATCAACAAACGGGAATTCCAGAGGATCACCGAGACCAAGGTGCTCCATTTGCAATACAACGCCCGCGAGATTGGATCGCAAAATTTCGGGATCGGTGTAGTCAGGTCTTTCTTCAAAATCCTCCTCGTCATACAAGCGGACGCAAATCCCTTCACTGACACGGCCACAACGCCCTCTTCTCTGCCGGGCACTCGCCTTGGAAACTTCCTCAATTTGAAGACGCTGAACTCCTGATCGCGGATCATACCGGCTCATTCGCGCAATCCCTGAATCCACTACCGAACGAATGTCAGGAATGGTCAGGGAAGTTTCAGCCACATTCGTTGCGAGAATCACCCGCCGACGGTTTTTCATCGGACGAAAAACCGCCTGCTGGTCTTTTCCGGCCTGCCTTGCAAAAAGCGGAAGCACCACCGTGTTGGGAAACCTTTTTCCATCCAGCAAATCGAAAGCATCCCTGATCTCTCTTTCTCCCGGAAGGAAAACGAGCGTATCTCCCAGTGGATCGTCAGCTCCCAGTTCTTCGATTGCCCGGGCCACGTGATTGGCGATCGGCTCCCGGTCATGAAGCGCGGGAAGATACCTGTCCTCTACGGGAAAGGCGCGACCTTCGACCGAAACCACCGGAGCTCCTTCAAAAAAGTCAGCGAAGGTTTCCGCATCGATTGTTGCCGAGGAAATAATGATCTTGAGATCTTTCCTTCTCGGCAAAAGACGATGCAAATAGCCCAGAATAAAATCGATATTCAGAGAGCGCTCATGGGCTTCATCAATGATCAAGGTGTCATACTGCCGAAGCTCAGGATCCCCTCTTGTCTCCGCGAGCAGAATCCCATCGGTCATGAACTTCACCGAGGTCAGTTCCGAATCTGTCCGATCATCGAAGCGGATCTGGTATCCCACCTCCTTACCAAGGTTCACCTGGAGCTCTTCAGCGACCCGTGATGCAACCGAAGTCGCGGCGATTCGCCGCGGCTGAGTACACCCGATCCGCCCTTTCCTGTTTTTGACGTCTCCCCGTCCGAGCTCGAGCGCAATCTTTGGCAACTGGGTGGTTTTCCCGGAACCCGTGTCTCCGCACACAATCACGACCTGGTGATTTTTGACCGCGTCGCTAATGATCTCACGATGACGCGAGACCGGCAGACTTTCTGGGAAAGAGATTTTCAACTTGGGAACCCTTCGGGGAGAAGTTATCCCTTTCAAGTATTCAGTTTTCGGCCTTTAATTCCTCCATGCTGAAGGTGGAGAAATTCAAATACACAATCTGGGCTGCAGATACCGAGCGCATTGTGGCGTTTTACACCGAAGTTTTCGGGGCGGAAACGTCGAAGCAGAATCCGCATATCACCGAATTGGAAATTGCAGGAGGACTTCTTTCGATCCACGGAGGAGGCGAAGGCAAGACCACCTGGACCGGTCTGACATTTCAGGTGCCCGATGTCGTCGAAGGCGCCCGATTGATCCGGGAGGCCGGAGGAAAATGCGAGCGTGAACCGCAACCGGAAGACGGCGAGCCTCCTCATCTCGCCATGTGTGAGGATACTGAAGGAAATCAGATCATGCTCAGCAGAGACCGGAGTAAATAGGGGCTCCTCGTTGATCGTTCCCGTCCTGAGAGGACAAAAAGCTCTCTTATTCGACGGGCATCGTGCAGTTGCAGTGGGGAGTATCGCAGCCCCAATGAGCAGTCTTCTTCTCCCGATCGACTCGTCTCATCATCTTCACTCTGCAATCCGGACAAGTCGGTATGGACCATTCTGCCTGTCCGAGGACAAATTTCATCAGGTCATTTGCCTTGTCCCTGCCCAAATCCTGCATCCCTTCGATAAATTGCTTTCCATCGATCAGGCGCAGTTGATGAGCACGTTTGAATTCACTCAGGCATTTGTCTTCAAAGGTTCCACTTGATACAAAAATGAAATTATTGGCTCCCACATCCTCTGCAAACCGGTGAAACTCCTTAACCTGCTCAGCAGTAATGCTATCTTTTTGCCGGCGGCATCTTACTGCAATTTTTTTTGCAGAATCATTCCCGATCTTCAACTGAAGATTGATCTCCCCATCCGGCCCCTGATTGAGCTCTGTTGCCTGATAGCCCGCCTCGGAAAACACTTTCGCACATAGCGTCTCAAACAAGCGCCAATCAAGCGATTGCAGGAAATCCAATTTCCACGGAGGGAGCTCTAAAAGCGACATTATGAAAATTATAACCTAAATGCCCTTCACGCAATCAGAAGTTTAACTTCTCTTCGTTATTAAGCGCCGGTTTTTCCACCCCCGAATGATCAGAAAAAGCAGCAATCCAGCGGGCCCGAGCATGAAAGTGAGAATCATCGGAATAATGATCAAGTAGTGATTGATCTCCTCTTTCTTTGCAGTGTTAAGAATCCAGCATCCAATGAAAAAGTCGAAGGCAAGATAATGAATCCAGCCAGCCAACAAGGCCCAGTCATTCTGAAAGAGGCTCCCCACTTCTTTCAGTGAGGAAAAACCGCCGCCCTCGACTGAGCCGGCTAGTGAGAGGCAGATCAGGTAAACCAGGCCAAGAATGACAGGAAGAGCATACCGAACAACTCGAAAAGCTTTCGGTAAGCATCGAGCTCCACAGATCAAAAAAATCCAGGCAAGACCAGCGAGACCGCTGGTAAGGGAGAAAATGGTTTCAGGTGTCATCAGTGTTCAGGATAGATTGAATCCGAATGCTTAAAAGCATGGATTGTCTTTGCCTTATGACTTTGCGCCATGTTTTCTTCTCGCTATCAGTGCAGCAGCTTCGAATAATCCGCATGATGAATTTTAAACTTTGGCTTGCTGCTCTTTTACTACAATTCCCGGCGTTTCCGCTCATGGCGCAGGATCAATCGCCCCTGGAAAGAGCCATGTCCCCGCCGTCGAATTTTGAAAACGACTTCGGCGATTTCAAGAGTGTTCTCGAATTCAAGGACGGAAAGAAAGTGACTACTGCGGCGGACTGGGAAAAGAGACGTGCAGAAATTCTGACCGAATGGACAGGCCTTCTCGGAGAATGGCCTGCGCTCATTACCGATCCGGAGATCGAGATCCTATCGACCGAAAAGCGGGAGGGCTTCACCGAAAAGAAAATTCGCTTTGAATGGATCCCCGGGGAAAAGACCCACGGATACCTCTTAATTCCCGACTTAGCGAAACCAGACAATGCAACTCCGGCCGTAATTACCGTGTATTACGAACCCGAGACTGCGATTGGCCGGGGAAAAGAAGAACGCGACTTTGCCCTTCAACTGACAAAGAAAGGATTCGTGACCTTGTCGATCGGGACCACCCTCACCACCGAAGCAAAGACCTATTCACTTCACTGGCCGTCGATCGATGACGCCAAAGTGCAACCGCTATCCATGCTCGGCTGCGCTGCAGCAAACGCCTGGCACGTCCTCGCCGCTCAACGCGAAGTCGACTCCTCCCGCATTGGAATTACGGGCCATTCCTACGGAGGAAAATGGGCGCTCTTTGCCGGCTGCCTTTTCGATAAATTCGCTGCCGTTGCTGTTTCGGATCCGGGAATCGTTTTCGACGACCGCCCCAGTGTGAATTACTGGGAACCCTGGTATCTGGGCTGGCATCCCAAACCGTGGAGAAAACGCGGGCTTATTACGGAAGAAAACCCAGCCCGTGGGCTTTACCCGGAATTAGTCGCCGATGGTCACGACCTCCACGAACTTCATGCCCTTCTCGCGCCGCGACCTTTCCTTGTGTCCGGAGGTGCGGAAGACCCGCCTGCCCAATGGAAAGCTCTGAATCACCTTGTTCGGATCAACTCCCTTCTCGGCTACGAAAACCGTGTCGCCATGACCAACCGGCCCGATCACTCACCGAATCCGGAATCCAATGCCGTAATCTACGGGTTCTTCGAACATTTTCTCATGACCAAAGATTGAGAAATCCCTCGACGAATTCTGCAACCCGCCGTTGTCTGCGCTGTTCAAACTCTATTCATGCCTGTTTTCATTCTCGCCATTTTTCTCAGTGCCTTCCTGCTGTTCCAGGTTCAGCCGATCATCGCCCGCTTTATCCTACCCTGGTATGGAGGAAGCCCTGCTGTCTGGACGACCTGCATGCTCTTCTTTCAGATCGGCCTGTTAGCGGGATACGCCTATGCCCACGTCCTTGTTTCGCTCTTTAGAAAAAGCCCGAAGATTCAAGCTGCGGTTCACCTCTTTGCTCTACTCTGCGCCTGTGCTTTGCTACCGATAGCTCCGCCGGAAAGCCTTCGCCCGACCGGGACTGAGGGAACGCCGGCTCTGGGAATCGTGAAACTGCTCTTCTTCACCGTTGGTCTCCCCTATCTCACGATAGCCGCTTCAGGTCCGCTCTTGCAGCACTGGTTCAGCGAAACTTTTCCCGGCAAATCTCCCTACCGATTGTATGCCGTTTCCAATTTTGGTTCGCTCCTCGGGCTACTGAGTTATCCTTTTGTTTTCGAACCCATTTTTCGACTGGCCACTCAGACATGGATTTGGTCGGGAACTTTCCTTGTTTACACCGTTCTCGCGATTTTATGCGGCTACGTTCTTTTGCGAAAAGGCAGCGCTACCGCCCATGATTCAAAAAAGGAAGAAGAATCCCTGACTCCTCCTCTGTTTTCCGCCCGAATTCTCTGGGTGACTTTCGCCGCCTGTGGCTCCGTTCTCCTGATTGCTCTCACCAGCCAAATGTGTCAGGACGTTGCTGTGGTTCCGTTTCTCTGGGTGCTGCCACTGGCGCTTTATCTCATCACTTTTATCATCAGCTTCGATCACTCACGCTGGTACTACAGGCCGGTCTGGATTCCTCTCGCGGCACTCTCAATTTACGCGCTGGTCTATTTGATGAATCAGCAATTCGCAGATGAAGAGGTCTACATCGGTCTGCAGATTTTGATTTATTCAATGACCCTGTTTACCACCTGCATGATTTGCCACGGGGAAATGGTCCGCCTGAAACCGCATCCACGATTTTTGACATCTTTCTACCTCTCGGTTTCCTTTGGCGGAGCACTTGGAGGGCTCTTCGTCAGCCAGGTCGCACCCCGAATTTTCGACGGCTACTGGGAAGTTCACTTCATTCTGCTGCTGGTCGTTCTCTTAACCGCATTTCAGCTTTTTCGATCTTACCGCACGGGCCTCTGGAAAGTCGCCACCGCCTGTGTTGCCGTCATTGCCCTGTTTTTCCTGAGTTCCGGCCTGCTTCGTCATTACAATGATCTGCGTGATGGTTCGATTGACGTGCGTCGCGGATTCTACGGGGTGCTGCGGGTCTACCAAGGAAACGTAGATACGGAAGATGTATACCGCTCACTCTATCACGGTCGGATCAGTCATGGCCGCCAGTATTTAGACGATCAATATCGGGATCTCGCCACCACCTATTACGGGGAAAACAGCGGAGTCGGTGCCCTCTTCCAGTTTCATCCAAACCGAATTGATGATGATGCGAAGAAGCCCATGCATGTGGGTGTCGTTGGCCTGGGAATCGGAACGCTCGCTACTCACATGCAGGAGAATGATGCGATTCGCTTTTATGAAATCAACTCTCAGGTTGAAGACGTCGCCCGCGGCTACTTCTCCTATCTGGCTGACTGCAAAGGCGATGTGGAAGTAGTTCTCGGTGATGGCCGGATCTCCATGGAAAATGAACTCAAAGCTGAGCAGCCGCAGAAATTCGATGCGCTTTTCGTCGACGCATTCAGTGGTGATTCGATCCCCATCCACCTGCTCACCCGCGAAGCCTTTGATATTTACTTTCAGCATCTCAACCCGGACGGGGTTCTGGTCGTACACATCACGAATCTGCACCTCAATCTGAGTGATCCGGTTCGACGGCTTTCGGATCATTTTGGATACACGGCCGTGCGGGTCATCGAGGACCCGGACTATGACGTCGTCTTTCATTCCTATTACTCCGAATGGGTTCTCATCACGAGAAATGAGGAATTCTTATCCACTCTCGATCAGAAAAGGCTCACCACAGAGTGGGACACCCGCGAGCCCGAGGATCTCTTTTGGACTGACGATTACAGCAATTTGCTCGACGTGATTGAGTAGCTGAAAGCTTGCAAAGCCTTCCAATCACGCCAGTTGACGTTTTGCTGCAGGTTCCCTAAAATGGAGAGTCAGAAACCCGCCGAAGACCAGCACTATGATACGTTTACCTGGAGAAATTGCTAAAGACCTCTGTGATTCCCACCTTAAGCCCGGACGCCGCGACTTTTTGCGCGTCGGTGGAGCAGGTATGCTGGGGATGACGCTGAATAACGTTTTCGCGGCGCAGAATGCGAGCGCAGCTTCTGAACTGGTGGGACGCCCCGGTTGGGGAAAAGCTAAATCGGTCATCATGGTTTACCTGCAGGGTGGACCGAGTCACCTCGATCTCTGGGACCCCAAGCCCGATGCCCCTGACAATGTGCGTTCCATTTTTAAACCGATCAATACCAAGGTCGACGGCCTGCAATACACGGAACTCCTTCCGAAACTGGCCAAGGTGAATGACAAATTCACAACGATCAATTCGATGAGCTACACGCCCAACGGATTGTTCAACCACACCGCCGCGATCTACCAGATCATGACCGGTTACACCACGGACAAGGTGAGTCCTTCCGGTCAGCTGGAACCCCCTTCCCCGAAAGATTTCCCGAACTTCGGGTCTCAGATCATCCGTCTCAAGCCAAACGACGAACCAATGCTTCCCTTCGTGGTGATGCCCCGTCCGCTTCAGGAATCTAACGTGATCAACAAAGGCGGCACTGCCGGCTTCCTCGGAAAAGCCTTCGATCCGTATTATCTTTTCCCTGACGGCGATGACATGGACATGACGAAAATGTCCAACATCAAGGTCGATGACCTTCAACTTCGCCCTGACGTTTTCTCGCTGCGACTCCAGCGCCGCGCCAAGTTGCGCAATGCCCTGAGCCAGCAAATGCCGATCATCGACAAAGCCGTCGAGAGTCACAATCTGGATGAGTATTACGACAAGGCGCTCAACCTGATAATTTCAGGCAGAGCTCGCGATGCTTTCAATCTCGAAGCAGAAACGGATGCACTCCGCGATCGCTATGGCCGGAATACTTTTGGTCAAAGCTGCCTCCTTGCTCGTCGTCTCGTCGAAGCCGGTACCAAGGTGGTCGAAGTGATCTGGCCGAAGGTGGCCAACTCCAACGAGCACAGTTGGGATCAGCACAGCGGACTTCCTGACCGGATTAAAAACAAGTCAGCACCGATGCTCGACTCCGGTTTGTCGGCTCTTTTCGATGATCTCGATTCCCGCGGCCTGCTCGACGAAACACTCGTCGTGGCCATCGGTGAGTTTGGACGCAGTCCGGAAAAGGGAATTTCCACCAGCGGCAACAACAACAGCGCCGACGGTCGGGATCACTGGCCGTATTGTTACACCTCCGTTATCGGCGGTGCCGGCATCAAGCGCGGTTATGTCCACGGTAAATCCGATGCCACCGGCTCAGCGCCAGTCGATGCACCGGTTCATCCGTCCGAGATTCTCGCGACGATTTACCATTCCATGGGAATCGACCCGCAGACCATAGTTTTCAATCACCTCAATCAACCGAGGGAATTGGTAAACGCGCATATGGTCGAGACGCTCTTTGCGTAGCGAAATTGGGAACAATTTCGTCGATCTATCCCCGGCTAGCGCTTTCAAGTAAACTGGCCTGCAAGACCGACACGTTCGGAAACGTGTCCGCACGCTCGAGCGGCATCAATCCTTCGACCAATCGGCCGTCGAGGAAACATCCGCGCGCACGAATTGCAGCACGATCGGATTCTTCCTTTCCGGATCTGCCGACTCAAGCGGCCTCGTCGTTCCCAGCAACATGTAACGTCCGTCCTGCATCGTCAGCTGAGTCGTAATTCTCATGGTGTAAAAAGTTGGCATGTTGGTCATGAATCGCGGGTCCTCGATTTTACGATGCCAGTGGTTCACCTCTTCCAGCTTCACAATTTCCGGTGCGAGATTCAAATCCACGGTGATGTTGTCTGCTCCGAGTACTGGATCCACTTCCAGAGTCGTTCCCAGGTTCCGGGTTTCAAACGCTGTCGGAGTCACTGCGGTCATCGGCGCTTCGGCTCCGTCCTTTAACACAACCTTATTGGGAATCTCTGCGGGATCATACTCCGTCGGATAAATGTACTCTTCGATCGACTCCGTTTTTGCCCGTTGTCCGGATCGACTTGTCACAGTAGCGGAGTCAATAATCTCCGCCCGCCCCGCTTTGATCCATTCCTGCGCTTCCTTGCGGAGTTCCGTGCCATCCGAATCCATCCGGTTTTCAAAAAGCCATGTGCTGAATTCCTTGTGATCGACTTCGATGAACTCCATGTGGATGTGCATGAGTTTTTCAGCACTAGACCGCATTGCATCCAAAAGAATCTCCACTTTTTCGATTTCCTTAGGACCATTGGTCACCTTCAGTTTGAGCGTTTTCGGATTAAAAACTGCGCTGGCTCCCTCGCCGAAAATAATCCCGGTATTAGTCATCAGATCTTGAACCGTTTCCCGGCCTCTGACTTTGCTAGAAGCGGACTCCGGTTCAGGCTCTGCAAAGGGATCGGCCGCGCCCCCCGCAGCCGGTCGGTTGAAATTTGGTAGACCGGTGAGCAGTTGCGGTGGAACCGAATAAATATTGGTGATCAAGGACGATTTTTCCTGCCCTAAGACAGAAAATCCAAAAACAGACAGGATAAACACCTGACAAACAACTCTACTAAATACATTCATATCGAAATGGGAAAGGGATTCACTTTATACGACCATAGGGTTGGTCGGAGTCCTGGATATTCGGTAATTCTACAAGGTCCGCCCGGAGAAACTGCAGGATGATCGGTTTCTTCCTGGACTCCACCGCCGGTTTCAATGGACGGGAGGTTCCGAGAAATGAATACTGACCTTTGATCACTGTCGATTGAGTGGTGACCTTCATCGTATTGAATGTCGGCATCGTTATCGTGAAGATTGGTTCCCCGTTCTTCTCATCCGGCGGCCAGTGTGTTTCGCCGCCTTCTTTGACAATTTCCGGAGCGAGATTTATATCGATGGTCCAATCATCCGCTCCCAGAACAGGATCCAATTCGAAGGTGGTTCCAACTTTCCGGGTTTCAAACGCAGTGGCATTCCCTGCTGTTAATGGTGCTCTCGCTTCCGGACCTTCCAACAAGACATCATTGGGAATTTCAGGCGGATCCCCCTCGGTCGGGTAAATCACTTCGTGAATCGATTCTACCTTTGCCCGTTGTCCGGACCGGGCAGCGACCATGGCGGTTTCGATGACCGTCCCTTCACCCGACTTTATCCATTTCTGTGCCTGCTGGCGGAGTTTCCTACCTCCATCGGAAAGTGAATTTTCGAACATCCAGTCATGATAAAGCGAGGACTCAATCTCGATGTATTCGATGAGGGCATAAATTTGTCTTTCAACACAATAACACCCGGAGAATATATATGCTTCAACCAGTTCGAGTTGATCGCCTGTGTTCACAACCGTAAGCAACTGCCTTCCCCGATTGTATTTCGCGGACGTTCCTTTTTCGAAAAGAATACCTGCGCGCTCGAGTTGCTCCTGAACGGAGAATTCTTCAAAAAGTCGATGCTTCTTAAACGGGTCGGTCGCATTCCCGGAGAAAACGCCCGGCGGCAGCTTGAATACGGCCGTCTGAAGTTTCTCCTCCTGAGCCTGAGACAATGGGCTTGAAATCAAGGCAGCAAAAATCACAGGGAGAATGTTCAACCAATGCCTGCTTTTGTTCATCGTTCCTATCATGCCATCTTGTCCGAATTTCGACCAGCCCATTTCACAAGCGGTCTATTTCAAAGCCACGCCAACACTCTTTCTTACTTTCTTTCTTTTTTTCAGAACGGGCCGATAAACATCCGCTCTCACAAAATTCAACAAGAGAGGTCGCTTTCGCGATTCGAGCAACGGCTCGACCGGCTTCGTGGTCCCCAGAAAACAATACCTTTCACTGATCGTTGTAATCTGAGTTCTGACAGCCATCAGGTGGAAGATCGGCTGGGATTTGATATGAAAAGGATCTCCCACTCCTTCAGGCGGCCAATGGATATAGCCATTCAAGCTCGTAAACTGCGGTCCAAGATTCAGATCGATCGTCCAATCGTCAGCACCGAGCACTGGATCCACTTCCAGGGTAACTCCCAGATTTCTCGTCCCAAATGAACTCGACATGCTTGGCGTAATCGGAGACTTTGTTTCCTTTCCTTCAAGATGAAGCTGATTGGGAATTTCCGGCGTACCCGGTTCTCCCGGATAAATAAATTCACTTACCGACTCGGTTTTCGCCCTCTGTCCGGACCGGGCGCAGATCACGACGGTTTCCACGACTGTGGCCTCGCCAGCTTTCAGCCACTCCTGCGTCTGGAGCCGCAGCCAGTGTCCAGCATTGCTCAATCGATTCTCAAACATCCAATTGTGATAGAGCGCTGCCTCCACCTCGATGGTTTCGTAACAAATTGAAATTTCCCTCGTAGTCCCGCCGCATCCATCAATCCCCAGGTAGATCTCAATCAACTCAAGTTGCTCATCAGTATTGACAACGACCAGGCGCGAGCCAATCGGATGGTAGGTCGCCGAAGCCCCTTTCGGAAAAGAAACACCAACTCTTTCGAGCACCTCCTGTGGATCGGCAAAATCTCCATTCGAGGCAGTCATCGAAGGATCTACCACAGGACTGGCAAAAGGATCAGCGGATGCACTGCCATCCCTCTCAGTTGGCCAAATCTCAACAAACCCGGGCGGCACCACGTAGGTTTCGGTGAACAATTCTGATCCCCCCTCAACCGTAGTTTCTTCCTGCGCCAAGACCCCAGGCTCAAAAAGGAATCCGGAAAACACTGACAGACAAAAAACGGGAAAGAGTTTTTTACCGAAGATCAGGTTACGCATCGCCCTCAAACTGCCATGGTTTTTGAAAAGGGACCAGCAGTTTTCGAAACCCGGAAAAGTCGCGTTCTCCGTATTCCTACAAGCCCTGCACAAATTTTACCGCCGCATCCAACAATTCCTGACACACCGGTAACTCAGGATCTGAATAGGCTTTCATCTGAGACGCATTGTCCATCTCCGCCTCTTTCAAGACATGATTCATTCCTTCCACGATCACCACCGTCGCGTCTTTGGCATTCTTCTTCAGCGCGAGCGCTGCCGACTCCGGAACCTGAACGTCGCTTGTTCCCTGGAGAATTAATACAGGCACATCCACTTTCGCGATTTCCGCCGACGGGTCATAAGCAAACCAGGAAATCAGATAGGGTTGAACACTTGGCCGGTAAAGGCTGTTCAAGGCAGCCGGAACTTCATCATTCATTTCCCCTTTAGTGAGTGAACTCAGAACGTCGTCGGACTGCTTTTTAAGTTGGGGCGTGAGCTTTCCCGCCAACTGTTCCTCCAGAATCTCATTCGCAGGACGCGCCGGCCCCGCTACCGAAATGAATCCGGCGGCTCCCGATTTCATCACCGCAATCATCCCGATCAGGGAACCCTCGCTGTGACCAAGGATGACGACCTTGGAGAACCCGCGTTTCTTCAATTCCGCCGCCCAGGCAGCGCAATCCTCGACATAGTTTTCAAAACGCAAATCGACCTCTTTCATTCCGGCAGCCTGACTGGCGGCGATCCCCCTCTTGTCGATTCGAAGAGAAGCGATTCCCTTTTTACTCAAGTGGTCGGCAATGTATTTCAAACTGTTGTTCGCTCCAGGGATCACAGGAGAATTTCCGTCACGATCAGTCGGACCCGATCCAGGATGAATCAGCACAACATGCGAATTTTTCTCCGGCGCTCCTTCCAGTGTTCCAAAAAGACGCCCTGACTCCGTCTCCAGCGAAATTTCCGTTGCGCCAACCAGTGGCACGAGAACAAGGGCGAATAGCAATGCTATTATCTTCTTCATAGATTTACTCCTTCCGATTTGTTGGGATCATTTTTCCAAACCATCCAGGAATAGACGGTGGTAACTCCCACCAGAATCCCGACTCCTCCGAGAATCACCCAGATCAAATATTTCTCTCCCCCGGGAATCCATCCACCAATCAGAAACCCGAGCCCTGTTAAAGCGAAAAGCTTTCCTCCCAGCCGATGGGTTTTGTTCCAGGACAGCTCACTGCTCAAAGTCCACGGGGTTCGTATTCCCATGACATAATTGCTGCGAATCTTCCCCAGATAGTTTCCGATCACGATAAAAAGCCCCCCAACAGCGGTCGCGATCACTGGAGTCATTGGGAAATTCATTCCCTGAGCTGTCGCAACAATACCTGCTTGCGCACAGAGCATCACTACTGCTGCCCCGACAATGACGGCACAATAGGCCTTGGAGTCCCTGAGTTTTTTCCCGAGCCGTGGCTCAAAAAGCGGAACCAGGGCAAAGGCCAGAAGCTGTAAAATCGTCGCGGCAGGCACTATCCAGAGACCTCCCTTTCCTGCCCATCCGTCGACTTCGCCTTTGGCATTCCAGTGAATCGGAACTTTTGCTCCTTCCTCAACCTGCACGTGTGCCCAGATCGCCCCAATTATCATCGCGAGAATGATTCCTACGGAAACAATGATCGCCTTTTTAAAATGGGTTACTTCTTTCATTTTGTTTTCCCTTTCTGGTTCAGCTTTTCTTTTTCGGAATTTAGATCAAATGCCTTCATCAGCCCCCACATTGCCTCTTCCAGCAAAGTCACATTCAAGCAGTAGTTGATGGTGGTCCCATCCCTGGAGCCCTCAATGAGATCGGCCTCTTTCAAGACCGAAAAATGTCGTGACAGCGTGGGTTTTGCCTGTGGGAAATGTTCCGCCAGCTCACCGGCGGACATATCCCGCTCCCGCAAGAGTTCCAAAATTTTCCTCCGTGTTGGATCGGCCAGTGCTTTGTATACCTGATTCAAATTATTATTTAGCAATATAGCTAATTATATATTTAGCTAATTAACGAAATGATGCAAGTGAATTTCATTTTAATTGATTCCCCCCCGATGAGACCGGGTTAAGAACCCCAATCTTCGGCCACTGCATTCCTGTAGTTCATCAAGTCGTTGCTTGATTCAGTATATGATGTGTTTATGATAGAAAACAGGCTCGTCTTCAATCGGTCGGCCTTTCAATCTCCTATCCCCTCCTTTCTCTATGAAACTCCTCCACGGAATTTCTGCCGCGGTCATTTCTTGCCTTCTTTTGACAAGTATTTCTGTAGCAGAACCTGACCAACTCTCCGCAAAACGCAGAATCCTCAAGCCTGCTGGAAACTGCATCAATCCATTTTGCCACTCGAAACACCAGAATCCGGAAAAATCTTGTGAGCCTCTCGCACCCGACGTTCTCGATGTTTCTATCGTGGGAAACGAAGAAGAAACCGAAACCGGCGAACTAGAAATCAAGCTCGTCGTTAAACCCAGCTCGTTTGCGACGGTGGAACTGGTCACTCCAAACAGCCCGCGGCTCCAGGGTGTAGCCGCTGCCAGAGGAGTTCGGCTCGAAAAGGGAGCTCTTCAAGCAAACGAGTATCAGCTCAGCTACGCGAAGGAAAAGAATCGTAGAGAGAATCTTTCCTTCACGGTGAATCTTCGAAATGAAAACGGTGACCTGCTGGCCAATGTCACCAAAGTGATCAAGATCAACGAGGAGGTCGTCGAAGAGGGCTCCCCGGATGAACGAGTTCCGGTTGTGATCGAAGCCGGTGGTCGTCGCCTTGTCGAATACATGACCCGCTCTGCAGCTGCTGCGCGCGGACTGACTCCGACAGAGCCCCAGGCTGCCCCGGCCGCTGCTCCTGCGAACGAAGAGGATACTCAGGAAGAGGAGGACGCACGATGAGAATTCTCAGCGCGATCCTTGTTCTTACCTTCACGGCTCAGGCAGCTTTTGCTGACTGGACCGCTTCAGGAATATTCCGCTACACCGACCGGACCTATCAGCAATCCGGGTTTACCGGTACGACACCCCTTCCCTGCCGGGAAGTGGACGTCGAAGTTTATGATGTCAACAGCCTGGCCGTTTTGGCCTCCGGCGCGACAGATGGCAGCGGGGCATTCAGCTTTGTCGTTTCTGACAGTGCAACCCGAACCGTAGCCGTCCGCGTTCTTGCCAGCACGGACCAGACCCCAACACTGGATTACTCCATGGTGGATGATGTCAATGGCAACGCGGTCTACACCTATCACGACGCGTCTACGGATGTTGCGAGCCACGGATCGACGACAAATGTAAATTTCGGCACCATGACGATGCCGGCATCCATCGGTCTGGTGGCTTCAACGGATTGGTCTTCCCAGATTTTCAATACCCTGGATCTCTGTATTCGGGTCGCTGACTGGATCGCTTCTGTTGACGGCTCGCGTCCGGCCATCGGCTGTTTTGTGGGATGGAATCCGACTCAGGGTCGCGGCGGTTCTTTCTACAACGGCGGAGCGAATAAATTCAGTCTCAGCGATGATGACGGTTACGACGACCCGAACATTCTTCACGAACTCGGGCACTACGTGGAAGACGAATTCGGCCGCAGCAGGAACACAGGCGGTTCGCACAGTATTAGCGACGACGATCAGGATCCGCGACTCTCCTGGAGTGAGGGATTCGCTACTTATGTCAGCGGAGCAACTCTGGAGTTCGGCAGCCTTCTTTTTCCCAATGTTTACATTGATCGGGACAGCTTCGGCACATCGGGAGGAGGAGGCTTTGGATACGATTTTGAATTTCCCCAGAACGGAGGAGGAACCAATGAAGGGGCAGTTCAGGCTGCACTTTGGGATCTTTTGGATTCCTCGGCGTCCCTCGATACAAATGTGGGGCTGGATGATGATGCCCTCAGCGGACTTGGTGATGAAGTCTGGGATGTACTCGAGGAAATGCGAGTCCGCCAGACGCCAACAACCAGCATGGAAGACTTCTGGGATATTTGGAGAGATCTCGGCAATGGATCAGAACCTGCTGTCCAGACTGTTTTTGCCGCACACCAAATTGATTACCAAACGGATCCATTTGAGCCAAACGATTTACGCTCTCAGGCTACGACTCTTACGGGCACCTATGCAGAAAACACCTTCTATCGCAGTGGCTCCAACCCTGGAGGAGACGAAGACTGGTTTAAGTTTACCGCAACCGCCGGAACCTATTATCGTGTGGAAATCAACGGGAGCGCAAACCAGATTTTTAGCCGGCCCGATCCGGAAATCTGGTTGATCGACACAGATGGAAACTCGGTTCTGGCCTTCAGCGATGACCCGCATGATACGACCCTGAACCTTGCAAACCAAAGCAACAACATGAATGAGACCGTGCCTGAGATTATCTGGCAGGCCCCGGTTAGCGGAACCTATTATGTGTATTGCCGTCACTCTTCCTACGACCTGAACCGGGACGGCCGATACGGAACATACAAGATCCGCGTAACGGCCAGCAGTGCACCGACACCTATCGTCACGAGTGTAGCCGAACAGAGAATGCTTCCGGGCCAGTCTTATGATGTCCTTATTACCGGAGACCATTTTTCCCAAACGGCAAATGTCACGACCTCATCCGGAAACGTCACCGTCACTGATGTTCGCGTCATCTCCAGTTCAGGACTGGTTGCGACTTTCAATGTGGCAGGAGCAGCGGCTAACGGAACATTCAACGTCACGATCCGGCACGACTTCTACAAGCGCCTTTGAGATCAGCAATGCCGCACAGCCTCCATTGATGATTACTGAAGTTGATTTGGGAGTGGATAAGGTTGAAGTGAAAAACATGGGAACGGTTGCCGCTACCCTGACAAACTGGAAATTGAATTCGAACATGTCGAGTTCCCAGTCCTATACCTTCCCTTCATTCACCCTCGCCGCCGGAGCGACTGTTCGGGTTTCTGAGAGTTCGGGAACGAATACTGCCACTGAACTTTACGATTTGAATGGGACCGTAAATTTCCCGTGGAATGCAAACGTGCGGGGCGATATCAACCTGATCGACGACGGAAACCGGAACGTTGACTACATGCGCTTCATTTCCAAATACACGGATGTGTTCGCCGCTCCTGAAGGCACTGGTGGAGCATGGATGCAGGTCGAACGCGCGTCTCCTCCCACCACATTGCTGACGATCTCACGCGATGAGGATTTCGCTGCACCGCACACATCGCTTGGAATGAGCAATTCCAGCCCCACGATGCCAAACGGTTCAGCCAATCGTGAAAACGCAGTGGATGCTTTTGAACCAAATGATTCCATTCGGGAAGCCGCTATTATTGACGCGGATGCCAGTCTGACCGGCCTCGCCGTCAGTCCGCGTCCTGCCACTTATGAAGACGAGGATTGGTATGGAATTCCCCTCGTCGCAGGTGATCCGGTTATCATCAATATTAACTTCACGCACTCGGCCGGCAACCTCGAACTCGAAGTTTACGCCCCCGGCGAAGAGTCCACCCCGCTCGCTTCCTCAACCTCCGCAACGGACGACGAATCGCTCCAACTCAGCACCTCAACAACGACTGCAAACGGATCGGGGATTTATCGAATCCGGGTCTTCGGCAATGGAACCGCAAGCAACACGTATTCTCTGCAAGTCCTCGACAATACCCTTCCCTCTCTTCCGGATCTGACAAATCTATCAGATTCCGGAACGGACAATTCAGACGACATCACGAACATCACCTTGCCAACCTTCACGGGGACTTCGCTTCCCGGCGCAAGCGTTGCCATTCTCAGCGATCAGGATGGGCAGGTTGGTACCGGAGTAGCAAGCGGAGGCGGAAACTGGTCAATCCTAGCAAGTCAGGCTCTTTCTGAGAACATTCATACTATCACTGCCACCGCCAATGGAGGATCCCCGGGCCCTTCCCTGTCCTTAACAATAGACCTAACTCCTCCCGGAGTTCCATCCACCCTGGACCTAATTGCCAGCAGCGATCTGGGGCAATCCAATACTGACGATATCACGAATGATAACAGCCCAAGCTTTACCGGAACCTCTGAAGCGGGAGCACGAGTGGTTCTGTTAGACGGTCCTTCGCAAGTAGGTGCTACCAACTCAGCTGGAACCTTCTTTCTCAACTCCAGTTCGAGACCGGACGGTATCCGACAGTTTACAGCCAGGGCCAGTGATGTCGCAGGAAACGCTTCCTCCGCTTCCAGCCCAATAGCTGTGACAATCGATACCGTGGATCCCACAGTGACGATTAATCAAGCAGCAGCCCAAGCCGACCCTGCGTCCAGCGCCCCGATAGCGTTCACAGCGACATTTAGTGAGTCCGTCTTCAATTTCGTCGGTGCCGATGTTTCAGTCTCCGGTGCCGGCGCAGGGAACGTCACCGTAACAGGAGGTGGAACCACATTCACAGCCACAGTCGGGTCCACTTCTTCGGAAGGGATTGTTAGCGCAACAGTTATCAATAATGCCGCAGACGATTTAGCCGGGAACCGGAGTGACGCCAGCACGAGTAGCGACAACAGCGTTCTACTCGATCTCTACGGAAGTGATATTGCGAGCTCAAGCCCTGTCCCATTCATCGGAAATTCAGGCTCTATCAATGGCAATATCGGTAGCGGGGATCTTGACGTCTTTTCGTTTGAAGTGAGTTTTCCGCGAGAACTTATCGTCCAGACCTTTGGAACGACTGATACCTTTGGCCGGATTTTCGATACGAATGGAATTGAAGTCAATGATCCGACAGCAGATGCAGACGCTGGAGTCGACTCGAATTTCCTAAGTTCAATCGGGCTTTCTCCCGGAACCTATTATGTCGAAGTCACCGGGACCAGCGGTGACTATATTCTGGATATTGCCCTTGGATCTACCGTCTTTGTTCAACCCGATATCACAATAGGAAACAAAGCAGGAAATCAGAGAGGAAACAATATCTACAACATCAGCGGGTCCTCCCAAAAAATTACAGTAAAACTGAACACTACCAGGTCACGACCGGCGAAATACTATTTCGCTTCACAAAACGACAGTGCAATCCGGGACTCTCTTCGGACAAAGGCTAACAAATCCGATCGGAACTTCAGCTTCAAATATTTCCGGCTTTCCGGAGGCCGGGTAAATGTCACCGGAGCAATCTCACGTGCAGGATTGGTAAGCACAAATGTCCAACCTGGTGAAGCGGTGTTGTTTCAGTCTCAGGTAAAGCGAAAACCAAGAATCAAAGGGCGGCGTAAAGCTAAAAACATTTCCATCTTGCTTTCATCTGCCATTTCCGGCGGGCTACCGGACCGTGCTACCGGCAAGATAAAAGGGAAACCATAAGTTTCTATTGGACGGACAGGGCGGTGAGTAGGGATACTCTGAAAACTCACGCAGCAGGCGATGATGCCTCACCGGCTTTCGGGCGGCTCTCGTTTGACATCAGAAAACGGAAACCGCTGACAATGTCATTCATGATCAGGTAGTTGATGGGAACAAGGAACAGAGTAATCACCGTCGCGAAAAGAATCCCATACCCGAGGCTGACTGCCATCGGAATCAGAAACTGAGCCTGAGTTGCCTGCATCCGAATCAGGGGGAACAATCCGGCAAAAGTAGTCGCCGAGGTCAGGATGATCGCCCGGAAACGGGCAGCGCCCGCTGTGCTAACCGCCTCCATCACCGAAACCCCCGCCCGTCTTTTTCTGTTGATGTAATCAACCAGAACCAGGCTGTCATTTACCACCACACCCGACAGTGCCAGCATCCCGAAATAGCTCAAAAAGCTCAGTGGCATGCCTCCGGTATCCTGTTTAAAGAAGTCTTCGATGACGTGCCCTAACACAGCCCCGATGAGACCGTAGGGAATCACGGACATCACAATCAATGGTTGGACATAGGATTTGAAGGGAATCGCCAGCATCGCGTAGATTCCAAAGACAATCAGGATACTGCCCAACAGCATTCCACCGCCGTTCTCGCGCTCGTCCTTGGCCTCGCCTTCAAAGCTGTAAGTCATTCCCGCATACCCGTTCAGATTCTTCGCCATCCACTCGCTCATGTCTTCCCGGATACTGTCAAGATCCGCGACATCCTTGTCGGCATCAGCAGAAATCTCGACAGCACGATTTCGATCAATTCTTTCGATCCTTGGAAAACTTTGTCCAATGGTGGCATCAGCAACCGTGGAGAAGGGAACTTCCTGACCGTCAACCGTCCGGATCATCATTGACTCAAGTGCCGCGATCGATTTCCGGTCGGCCTGGGGATACTTCAACATCACCCGCACCTCATCTCTACTCCTCTGCAGGCGCTGAATTTCTTCTCCGAAAAATGCCTGCCTGACCTGTCTGGCAAGATCGCTCATCGTCAGACCAAACTGCTCGGCTTCGGGCCGAATCTTCAACTGAATTTCATCACGGCTTTCATCGAGATCGTCGGTCACATCGTAAAGCCCTTCATATGTTTCCAATTTCGCTCTCACTTTCGAAGCAGCCTTCACCAGGTCCTCCACTCTCGAACTCCGCAGTTGGACTTCGATCGGATCGCTTCCCCTTCCAATTTCCGCTCGAAAATAAAGTTCCTTTGCACCCACGATTCCACCCCGCGCCTGAATCCGGTCCCGCCACTCCCCGGCGATTGCGCGAGTGCCAATTTTTAAAGTTCGATCCTCCGGCGGTGTGATGAAAAATACCACCTCGCCTTGGTGCCCCTGCCCTGTTCGATTGCTGGACCGGGAAGAAGACACTCCCTGTCCTCCAATGCTACTGAAGATTTCTTCGATTACGGAAACGCCATCTTCCCCGACATACTCCTCTTTCAACTCGTTCACGACATCCTCCATCATGAGGACATATTTCTCTGTAACTTCGAAGGGAGTCCCCTCCTGCATCGTCAGTCTGCAAGTAGCTCTCTCACTCTCCACCCTGGGAAAACTCACCTGCTTGATGCGACCGCCGCCGAAAGCCCCGATCAGAACGATCATGGTGCCGATAAACACCGAAAGCACGATGTAGCGATTCGCGAGGGCGAAATTCAGGGCTGGCTGGAAAATCTTCCTGACAAACAACTCAATGCTCGACGCAATCTTCTGCTGAAAATAGGAAAAGCCTCCATAAGCTTTCCCGATCCACCCTGTAAGGGTTTCTCCCACAAAGAATTTCAAAAGAGCCTTAATCCATCGGCGCGGACTGTGCGTGAGATGGTATGGGAGAATCAGCTTGGACTCGATCAAGGAGAACGCGAGAACCAGAATCACTATCGTTGCGATCTGCGGCATCCATGCCCCATGGAAACCACTCATAAAAAACAGTGGAACAAAAGCCAGCATGGTTGTCAGAACGCCGAAAATCACAGGAACGGCCACTTCCTCTGCCCCGGTTACCGCAGCTTGAACTGGATCGTCCGAATCCTTCTGATGCGTATAGATATTCTCTCCCGTGACAATAGCATCATCCACCACCACTCCTAACACAAGTATAAACCCAAACAGGCTGACAATATTAATCGATACATCAACCCAGGGCATCAGGGCAAAAGCCCCGAGAAAACAGACGGGAATTCCGATTACAACCCACAGCGCCAGACTGGGCCGCAGAAACAGTGTCAGGAGAATGAATACGAAGATAATCGACTTCCATCCTGAATCGATCAGCGTGTTGAGACGGCCCCTGACAATCTTAGAACTGTCGCTCCAGTAACTCACTTCTACGCCACCCGGGAGTTTCGGCTGAACTTTCGCCATGTGCGCCCTGACTTGATCGGCAATCGCAATTGCACTCTGATTCCCTTCCCTGAAAACCGCAATGAGGACACAGCGCTTCCCGTTCATCCTCGCTACAAACGGATTCTCGTCGAAGCCATCCGTAACTTTTGCAACATCTCCTACTGTAAGCCGCGATCCGTTCTCAAGCGCGAGAAGAGTAATTTCTTCGAATTGTTGTTGGTTATAAGCGCGCCCTTTCGTTCGAAGCACAACTTCTCCAGCTGTGGTCTCCAATGTTCCAGCAGGCACATCAATGGATGAATCCCTGAGAGCCTGAGAAATTCGATTGAAGGTCAGGCCATAACGCTTCAGCGCTGTCTCATCAATCTCAATGGCCACTTCAAAGGGCCGCACTCCCTGCAACTCGGCACTGGTAATATCAGAAGGAGGATTGAACTTTTCAATCAGTCTGCCGAGAGGAGACATGGCTTCGAGCTCTTTCTTTGTTTTACCCGTGCTATTGGTAATGCCATCCCGGACCTCAGCGCCCAGCGCAGCCATGTCCTGTTCACTCAATTCCCCTGAAAGCACGACACTTATGACCCAGCGGCTCGACTCGGCCTGCCGCACCGTCACATTCTCTGCATCTCCGGGAGGGAAATTCTGAATGGAATTGACCCTCACTTCCAGATCATCACGAACTTCACGGATATCGTAGTCTTCATCCACTTCGACGTTAACGGTTCCTCCGCTGGATCCTGCTGTTGAGAAAATTCCCTCAATTCCTTCGACATCTGAAATGGCCTCCTCGATCCGAATGACAATGGACTCCTCGACTTCTTCCGGCGTTGCTCCCCGATAGGGAACACTGATCGTTATCCTGCGGCTCTCGAATTCCGGAAACACCTCGAGGGGGATAGTTCGGGAACACAGGGCATAGAGGCCCGCCAGAATAATGGCAAGCATTAGAAGGTTGGCCGCGACTCCGTTTCTGGTGAAAAAATTAATCATGGCTGCCGATGAAAACTAGGAACGACCGGAAGCGGGTTCTTCTTCAGCAAGGTTTCCCTTCCCTTTTTTCTGACTCTTCTTCCCCTTGCCCTTGCCTTTTTCTTTGGCACCAAACATTCCGGGTCCGCCTTTCGGAGCCTCAACATCCGGAGTGACGCCATCTATTGTGGGAATCACTTTTGCGCCATTGGCAGGATATGCCCTGTCTCTTATACACATCTCCGAGCCCACGAGACCGAGGCTGATC
>CAJXQE010000046.1 GCA_913058215.1 uncultured Verrucomicrobiales bacterium | reverse complement strand
CTATCCTCTTCGTCGGCAGCGTCAGATGTGTATAAGAGACAGCTACCGAGGCGGTCCGCATCAATTCCCCTCCGATAATCCTCCTGACAACAACAGCAGAAAGCCTCCGGATACGACTCTCGGAACGACTCTTAAGCAACTGGAATACGGCAAAAGCAAAGAGGCAGCCCGCCATCGACGAAGCAGCCATCGTAATCCATTCAGTCGTCACTTCCTTTTTCGAAGCGTGAAGAATCATCTTCAGCGAAACTCCAAATGCGGCCAGCAGGGAAAGGCGATTCAGCGCCGGCAGCATGAAATACCAGAGCACGAAAACTTTTTCGCGAGATTTCAGCAGAGCCCACAATTTCCGTGCCCGTGAGACATTTGCGGAAAGGAACTGCATTATCAGCCTTCCTCCTTCGAAAGGAAGTCAGCATAGGCAACTTTGAGGCCGTCTTCCAAGTTTGTATGTGGCTCCCAGCCGAGAGACTGGATCAAGGAAGAATCCATCAACTTCCGCGGAGTTCCGTCGGGTTTGGAGGTGTCGTTAATAATCTCCCCCTCAAACCCAACCGTCTTCGATACCAACTCTGCCAAATCCTTGATCATCAAATCGGAACCGTAGCCGATGTTCACCAGCGAGGGCGGATCTTCCAATTGCAAAAGATGAAGGGCACCTTCAGCGAGGTCATCGGCAAACAGGAATTCACGAAGGGGCGTTCCACTTCCCCACATCACAACCGATTCATCCCCGGCCCTGGCGGCATTGTGAAAACGCCGGATCAGCGCGGGAATCACATGGGAGTTTTCCGGATGGTAATTGTCACCGGGCCCGTAAAGATTGCAGGGCATCGCGGAATGAAAAAGTCGACCGTGCTGAGTCCGGAAATATTCGCAGAGTTTCAGTCCGGCGATTTTCGCAATGGCGTAAGCTTCGTTGGTCGGCTCAAGCGCACTGCTAAGCAACGATTCCTCCTTGATCGGTTGCTCGGCGAACTTGGGATAAATGCAGGAACTTCCCAGGAACAAAACCCTTCCCGTTTCATTCTCATGAGCAGCATGAATCAGATTCGCAGCGATCATCATGTTGTCGTAGAGAAAGTCGGCAGGATAAGTGCTGTTTGCGTGAATCCCCCCTACTTTCGCGGCAGCGATAATGATCACATCCGGTTTTCCGCAGCGATAAAAGCGCGAACCGACTCCTGGTTCCGAAGATCCAGATCCGCACTGGTCGCAGTTACAAGTTTATGACAGCCGCGTTCCCCGAGAGCCCGGACAATGGCGCTACCCACCATGCCACGGTGGCCTGCCACATAATATTTTAAGGTCGTATCCAAATTAACTTTTCACCTCAGCTGAGATTATTTTCAGGCTCGAAAGGAGCCGCCTGCTTTGCCTAGTTGTGCACGTCCCGAAGATTTCCGAGGTAAGTTGCATAGGAAGTATTCCCGAGTTTCTTCGAACGCTCCTGCAATTGCTCGTCGGTAACCCAATTCCGGAAATAGGCAATTTCTTCGAGACAGGCAATATAAAGGCCCTGGCGACGCTGCACGATCCGAACAAATTCAGAGGCCTCCATCAAGGAGTCATGACTGCCGGTATCGAGCCAGGCAAAACCCCTCCCCAGAATCTCGACGGACAGGTCGCCACGTTCCAGGTAAACATTGTTCACACTGGTGATTTCCAGTTCCCCGCGGGGCGACGGCTCGATGTTCTTGGCTATCTCAACAACATCGTTGTCGTAGAAATACAGTCCGGTGACCGCATAATTGGACTTCGGAACAGCGGGCTTTTCCTCGATGCTCAATGCCATCCGGCTCTCATCAATCTCAACAACACCAAATGGGGTCGGGTCCGGGACCCAGTATCCAAAGATGGTGGCACCGGAGGGACGAGCGCCGGCATTAGTCAGCATCGCGGTGAAGTGCTGGCCGTAAAAAATATTATCTCCAAGCACCATGGCCACGGAATCATTCCCGATAAATTCCTCTCCGATAATGAACGCCTGCGCCAGTCCACCCGGGGTGGGCTGTTCCGCATAGGTGAACGAAACTCCAAATTGCTCGCCCGTTCCCAATAAGCGCCGAAAGGCCGGAAGATCTTCCACCGTAGAAATAATGAGGATGTCGCGGATTCCCGCCAGCATCAAAACCGAGATGGGATAGTACACCATCGGCTTGTCGTAAATCGGAAGCATCTGTTTCGAAACACCCAGAGTAATCGGGTGAAGCCGCGTTCCTGATCCTCCGGCAAGAACGATGCCTTTAGATGTATTGGTTTCGCCGTTCAAAATAATTTCTCAGTTTCAGTGCCACTCCACTCAACGCTTCAGCCACCTGATGACCATTGGAATAATGTTCATTCCCCGTTTCTGCCATTTCTGGAGAGCCTTGATCCGTGTCACCACTCCCGCATTCTCGGTGCCACCTTCCTCCTGCTCCAATTCTTGAGCCAGCCTCAGGATTTCTTTCAAACGGCTTTCCCCGTTGTCCAGTCGCGGCTGCAACTGATTGTCGAAAAAATGGGTTACGATGCGGGAGACATTGATGTCCGCCTTGAAATGTTCTCTCCGGTCACCCGGAATTTGCTCAGACGCCACCGCCCCGAGTCCCTTTAATAAAGTGAGTCCCTGGCTGGAACTTCCCTTGCTGATCCCGAGATGCTCCACAATTTCATCCATCGCCAGAGGCCGGACCGAAACGAAAAGCAGCCCGTATATTTGACCGACAGATTTCGGAAGGCCAAAAATTTGGACAAAAGACACGAAATACTCAATCGACGCCTCTTTCAGCGAAGTGGTTTCCGGCTGTTCTTCGCCGGCCAATGACCCTTTAATTTTAACAAGCACTGCCTGATACGAAGGAAATCGGCACGCTACCGCCACTGGTCAGGAACCCGGATTTCGTCCGAATTCGACCGTTTGCGTTTCTGCCGTCTGTGTTTCGAATACCCACGAGATGTGGAAAGTTCGCCCCTAACTAAATCGCTATCCCGGTTTGTTCAAATAAAAATGAACAAATCAATTTTTGACCTCTTTGACCCGGCATCAGCCGAGAATGGACTTGGCGATTGCCTCCTGGTCCGCTTCCGTCACGTAGGGACTCATGGGAAGGCTGAGACAGCGCCCGGAGACGTCTTCCGTCACTGGAAAATCGCCTTTCTTATGGCCCAAATTCTCAAAAGCGGGCTGCAGATGAAGGGGAACTGCGTAATAAGGAACAGAGGGAATCCCATCATCACTCAATTTCTTTTGAAGAGCATCCCGATCATCGGAGAGAACAGTGTATTGAGCATACACCGAGGTATTCCCCTCTCCCAGAACAGGCAATGTAAGCCCGGATTCAGCCAATCCGGCCGCATAACGATCCGCTATTTCCTGACGCAATTTGATTTCTTCATCAAAAATCTCGAGCTTGGTCAGCACTATCGCCGCCTGCAAAGTATCGAGGCGTCCATTGATGCCGATGATCGGGTGAAAATGCTTTCTTTCCTGACCGTGTAAACGGATCCAGCGCATCTTCTCTGCCAATTCATCGTCGTCTGTAAAGATGGCCCCGCCATCCCCATAACCACCGAGAGGTTTCGATGGGAAAAATGAAGTGCTGCCTATTCCGGACAAGGCCCCTGACTTCTTCCCGTGATGCAAAGAACCGAAACTCTGCGCCGCATCCTCGATCACAGGCAAATTCCCCGCTTCTTCGGCAATCCGGTTGATCGCAGACATATTACTCGTTTGACCGTAAATCCCCACCGGCATGATCGCCTTTGTCTTTTCAGTGATCGCATCGCGAACCAGATCCGGATTCATATTCCAGGTTCCCGGCTCGATATCCACAAAGACAGGAGTTGCGCCTAAGAGCGCAATCACCTCTGCTGTTGAAATCCACGTGTAGGGAACCGTAATAACTTCATCGCCCGGACCAATATCCAGAGCCATCAGGGCGATTAAAAGGGCGTCAGTCCCCGAAGAAACCCCCAAGGTGTGGCCCACATCGAGGTATTCACACAAGCACTCCTCCAGTTCGACCATTTCCGGCCCCATGATGTACTGCCCGTGATCGAGCACTGCGTCAATCCGGGCCTGAATTCGCCCCCGGATTTTCTGCTGCTGGGTTTTTAGATCAATAAATTGCATGCCCATTTCAGCTCACGGATACGGGCAAAAGAAACCGGCGGCAAATCAAATTCGTTTTGGAAAATCATACAAGCCGCTCCGGCAAGTGTTTTCACGCCTTGACCCTGTACCCGTGTCTCTTATACTGCTGCGACTGACTACGAAACCTCTATCAATACTACAAATATGGCACTTTCAATCGGCGACAAAGCCCCGGATTTCGAACTCGTCTCCCTAGGCGACAATGGCCCCGAAACAGTAAAACTCAGCGACCAGCTTGGAAGCGGGAACATCCTGCTTCTCTTCGTCCCAATGGCCTTCACCGGCGTTTGCACGACTGAGTTCTGCTCCATCACCAGCGAACTCGACGAGTACAAGAATCTCAATGCATCCGTATTCGGAATCAGCGGCGACAATCCCTTCGCACAGGCAGCCTGGGCCGAGAAGGAAGGCATTGGCATCAAACTGCTGAGCGACTACGAGCACACAGCCACTCAGGCCTACGGAATCGCTTACGAGTCTTTTCTTCCTGAGAAAAACCTCATCATGGGCGGAGTTCCCAAGCGTTCCGCGTTCATCGTCGACTCCGAAGGCACTATTCAGTATGCCGAAGTCAAGGACAGCCCCGGCGATCTTCCCGACTTCGACGCGATCAAAGCGAAACTCGGAGAACTTGGTTGAGCAAGTTTCCCCAATCTCTTTTACCGAAAAGCCCGGAGCGATCCGGGCTTTTTTTGGCGTCCTTCTGAAAGCCTTTCGTAATTGCTGTAGAATGCACTGGCAAGACAAGGCCCCAATCCTCCAAAATTCACAAGAATTGCGTAATCTTTGTCTGAAATTGATGCAGAGAGTTGCCGATTTGCGCATTCGGCATTATAGGAACGGCGAAAACGCGGGACAGACGCGGAATTTCGACCAGGCAGGGTTCAATCGATCACACACCCCTGTCGAATCGACGCCGCCTCTCGCGGGTAAAATGATCTAAATCACCTTTCTTTCTATGAGTTTTGACGTCGAACGCACCTTCACCACCGGCTCCGGAGCCGAGGGAAAATTTCATTCATTGCCGGCCCTGGCCGAATCAGGAATCGCTCCAAATTTGGACCGGCTTCCCGTCAGTATCCGAATCGTTCTAGAGTCCGTCCTCCGAAACTGTGACGGTCGTAAAGTAACCGAAGACGACGTCAAAAACCTCGCATCTTACAAGGCGGAAAGTCCCGGCGAATACGAGATTCCTTTCACCGTTGCACGGATTGTCCTTCAGGATTTCACCGGAGTTCCTCTTCTCGTGGATGTCGCCGCCATGCGCGACGCAGCTGTTGCCCGGGGCGCCGCAGCAGAAAAAATCGAACCACTTGTGCCGGTTGACCTCGTGGTTGACCACTCCGTTCAGGTCGATTTCGCCGGATCTCAGGTTGCGCTTGATCGTAACATGGCTATCGAATTTATTCGGAACCGCGAACGCTACGAATTTCTGAAATGGGGCCAGCAGGCATTCGAAACCTTTTCCGTGGTGCCTCCCGGAATCGGAATTGTCCACCAGGTGAATCTCGAATATCTCGCCAAAGGTGTCCTTTCCAAAGACGGAACCTACTATCCTGACACCCTCGTCGGAACCGACTCCCACACGACCATGATCAACGGCCTCGGCGTCGTAGGATGGGGTGTTGGCGGGATCGAAGCGGAAGCCGGAATGCTCGGCCAGCCGGTCACTTTCCTTGTTCCCGAAGTGGTCGGAGTCTACCTCCACGGCTCACTCGCCGAAGGAGTCACCGCAACGGACCTGACTCTTCGCGTCACCGAAATCCTCCGTGCTCACGGCGTGGTTGGAAAATTCGTCGAATTTTTCGGCCCCGGCGCAGAAGCTCTTTCTCTTCCTGACAGAGCTACCATCGCCAACATGGCTCCGGAATACGGCGCCACCATGGGATTTTTCCCTGTCGATGGAGAAACCATCAACTACCTCCGCGGAACCGGACGTTCGGAAGAACTTTGCACTACGGTGGAAAATTATTACAAGGCCCAGGGCCTCTTCGGTATTCCCGACAAAGGGGATTGCGATTACAAAGATCTTCTCGAACTCGATCTTGCCAGCATCGTTCCTGCTGTGGCAGGACCAAAGCGTCCCCAGGACCGGATCGATGTTCCTGCTCTCGGGAGCAGATTCAACGAACTCTTCACGACTTCAGCAGGAGACGGTGGGTTCGGCGAAACGGCAGACAAGCGCGACGCGAACATTTCGCTGCACCTCAATTCTCCAGCCGGCGAATTCGACAATCCGCTCATTGAAGGGGAAACAATCACTGCGCTCGACGTCGATACTCAACTCCGTCACGGCTCGATCGTCATTGCTGCGATCACCAGTTGCACGAATACCTCGAATCCGAGCGTGATGCTCGCCGCAGGTCTTGTCGCCAAAAAAGCCAACGAAAAAGGACTGACCATTGCCCCGTTTATCAAAACTTCACTCGGGCCGGGTTCCCGTGTTGTTACTGATTACCTGAACGCCACCAACCTTCAGAAAGAACTGGATCAACTTGGATTCGAAACGGTCGGTTACGGCTGCACCACTTGTATTGGAAACTCCGGTCCGCTACACCCCGCCATCGAAGGAGCCATCAAAGAAGGTGACCTCGTCTGTGCGTCTGTCCTTTCCGGAAACCGGAATTTCGAAGCCCGTATCCACGGCTCAATTCGGGCAAATTTCCTGATGTCACCTCCACTGGTCGTTGCCTATGCACTTGCCGGAAGAGTCGATCTGGACCTCTCCACCGAGCCGCTCGGGAATGACACCGAAGGAAACCCCGTTTTCCTCGCAGATCTTTGGCCGACTCAGGAGGAAGTGCGCGTGCAACTGGAACAAGCGCTCAAACCCGAAGTGTATGCGAAACTCTACGGCAACGTTAACGATGCCAATCCAAAATGGGGCGAAATCAACGGATCCACCGGCGCGACCTACGCCTGGGACGAAGCATCCACCTACGTGCAGTCTCCTCCATTCTTTGAAACCAAAGAAGGCGGAAGCCAGGACGTCATCGGCGCCCGCCCTCTCGGTATTTTCGGAGACTCCGTTACCACTGACCACATCTCCCCTGCCGGAGCGATCACTGCAACCTCGCCTGCCGGTCAGTACCTGATCGACAACGGAGTGGAAAAAGCATCTTTCAATTCCTACGGCGCACGCCGCGGAAACGACCGCGTCATGACTCGCGGAACTTTCGCCAACGTCAGGATTAAAAACCAGATGTGCCCCGGCATTGAAGGTGGTTACACTCAGTTCTTCGGAAATGGTGACGTCCCTGCGCCTGATAAAGACATCGCAGCCTTCGACGGCGCGAAACCGACATTCATCTACAACGCATCCATGGCCTATCAGGAAGCGGGAACTTCTCTCGTCGTCATCGGTGGCGATGATTACGGAATGGGCAGTTCGCGTGACTGGGCGGCGAAAGGCACCCGCCTCCTCGGAGTCAGTGCTGTAGTTACGAAATCTTTCGAGCGGATTCACCGATCCAACCTCATCGGAATGGGTGTCCTTCCTCTAAATTTCGTGGACGCTGCCGACTACGAGAAGGTAAAAGACCTCGTCGACGCCACTTTCGACATCACCGGTATTGCCGGGGAGTTGAAGCCGATGCAGACAGCGACTCTCACCGCTCACAAGAGCGACGGCGGAACCATTGAAGTGCCGCTCAAGGTGCGTCTCGATACTCCTGCCGAAGTTGACTACTACAACGCCGGTGGAATTCTCCCCTACGTGTTGGGGCAGATTATCGAAAGCTAGAGACATTCCCATATCCTTTCAATTCGAGTCGGGGAAAGGTGGATTTTTCCCCGCTCACTTGATAGGCTTCAGGCGATGGCAATGAAGCTGGGACAGTATCACGAACTGATTGAAGACTACGAAGCTCAGTTTCGTAAGTCTTCATCGCGTTACAAGACAAAGGTCTTTCTCCTGGCGGCGGCTGGCTATGCCTTTCTGTTTCTGATCATTCTCATCAATCTCGCGATTCTTGGCGGACTACTTCTCTGGCAGAGGTCCGGCGGTCCCGTGGAGTGGATCATCATCGGCTACGGCGTGTTCGGTCTATTATTTTTCTCAACCGTTCGCAGTCTGTGTGTACGATTGTCCCTTCCCTCCGGGGCGGAAATCAAGAGGGAGCAATATTCATTTCCCTTCCGGATCGTCGACTCGTTGAGAGGCCCCCTCAGACTTCGGCGCAGAAAGATCCATATCCTGATGGATTGGAACTACAAGGCTTATGCGTTCAGCCGTCCTCTCTTCGGGATGTTCGGACCTTCCAAGTATTACCTGGGAATCGGATTCCCCCTGATCGCGACACTCAATGAGCAGCAGGTAAAAGCCATGATTGCCCATGAACTCGCTCACTTTTCCAAAAGACACAGCAGTTTCATTTCGTGGATCGGCCGATTGCGGATGATCTGGATCGATCTGCTGACAAGACTCGAAGACAGACCTTTCACCGGCCTGCCATTCCTGGCCTTTGCAAAATGGTATTCCCGCTATTTTGAAGCAGCCACAACGGTACTGATGAGGCAGGACGAATTCGAAGCGGATGCGCTCGCCGCTTCAGTCACCAGTGAGCGTATTGTCGGACAGGTTCTGTTGAAGACAGCGCTGAGGGCGGAAACGGTGGTGGAGAATTACTGGAACGAGACCTGGCGGAACGTTCTTGTATCCGATGAGCCTTCCCGAAAGACGGTCAGCCGTCTTCTTTTCCGACTCAATGAACCGCTCGATCGCAAAGTGGCACTCGATGAACTTCGCTGGAAAAAGGGCGATGTGGCCGACATTTTCGACACTCATCCAACACTTCCCGAGCGGCTCGAATCACTCCACATCAATCTTCCGGAAGATGAAACCCATCTCGCCAATTTTCTCGACGAATGGAGCCTCGTCAGAGGCGAAAGCTCGGTCGGTCTGTTTCTGGGAAATATGAAGAAAGGCTCCGAAGTGTTTCTCGACGCCGTCTGGGAAGTGGCGTGTGCACCGGAATGGTCGGCGATGCATCAAGAGTCGAAGCCGGTCAAAGCCATGCTCATTGCTCTCGACGATGAATGGAAAGAGAAGGAAAAACTCAGTATCGAGAAGGCCTGGAAACGGGCGAATATCACCATCCAATATTACGGGGTAAAGGATGCGATGCCGATCCTCGACTACATTCTCGGACTGGATGAGTCACATCCTCACGCGAATTTCTACAAGGGCTGCGAACAGATAAAGAACCGGGATTCTCTTGGTATTCTTCATCTCGAAAAGGCAATCGAAGAGGACCCCCTTTCCTATCAGGAATCCGGGCTGGCGATTCTATCGGACTACTTTCGGCGAATGGGAGACGAAAAAGATTTCCGCGACACCCGGCACGAATCTTTTTCCGCCGGTGAAGAAACTCAGATGGCCATCAAAGAAAGGAAGCGGAATGTATCCTTCTTCAATACTTTCGAGCCGCACGATCTCGACAGGGATACCGTTGAGGAACTCCGTGAGTATTTTGAAACAAGCAAAGGTATCCGAAAAGTCTTTCTTGTAAAAAGGGAGGTCGAGCATCTCCCCGGAAGTCCGGATTATGTGTTCGTAATCATTCGGAAATTCGGAACCTTCTCCCTTCGGAGAATTCCGGGTACGCCGGGAGATCCATTCCCTTTCTCACGCAGTTTCAACACGGTGATTCCCGGACCCACGCGCATTCTTTTCCGCAGAAAAATTGGTAAGATTGAAAACAGTCTCGTCTTCAATGCTCCGTTCTTTCGATCAAAACCAGCGAAGGGAAAGGGACACGCCGACGGCAATAAGTCCCCTTCACCTGCCTGACGAGTCGCTCAAAACTTTCTGCGGAATACCTTCACGCTTTCGTTTCTCCAGGCACCCTTCGCGCTTCCACCGGAGCCACGATCAGCCCTCCCCGTGAGCACCGGGCCACTATTGAGCGCCGACCCGTGCCGCGCCTGGATACAGTAGAGAACATACAGGCCTACAACAATGGCCCCGGAACTCCATGTCACAATGCTCCCTACGAAGCTTTGATCGTATCTCCCTGAAGGGAAAAGTAAGCCAACGACAAAGGACACGAAAATCGACATCACAATCATGATGATCGCCCAGAGTGCTGCGATCGCGATGGGTGCAATGATCGTTGCAATCATAGCTTCTCCCCAGCATCCCTTCGCCCAACGCAAAGATAGAATGACTCCCAGAGGAACGGCAATCCAGAGAAAAACTTCGAGCACTTCTTTCATGGAGTCTATCTTTCCATGAGCTCAAAGCCCCTGCAGTTATAAGCGGAGACGGTTTTTGTAAGAACCGGAAATTGTCCGGTAAAATCAATCCTTCGAGGTCTTCGGGTCGAGCGCGTCGCGAAGTCCGTCACCAAGGAAGTTGAGACTGAACAGAGTCACACTGAAAATGATCGCAGGATAAATGAGCAAGCCGGGAGTCGTCACGATTCGGTCAGCTCCTTCTTTGATCAGAGTCCCCCAACTGCTGTCGGGCGGCATCACTCCCAATCCAAGGAAGCTGAGGACAGCCTCAAGTCGCATCACAGCCGGCACGGTCAGTGTAGTGTAAATGATAACCGGTCCGAGCGTGTTGGGAATGAGGTGACGAAAAATAATTCGCGCATTGCCGAGACCGAGCGAGCGGGCTGCTTCGATGAACTCCATTTTCGTCAGCGACATTACCTGTCCCCGCACAATCCGCGCCATGGTCAGCCATTCCACCGCACCAATGGCGACGAAGAGAAGCCACAGTTTATTCCCGAAAAATGTCGTCAAAAGAATCACAAAAATCAGGAAGGGCATCGCGTAAAGGATGTCGACAATTCTCATCATGATAGCGTCAAGACGCCCGCCGAAAAATCCGGCTACGGTTCCGTAAACCACCCCGATGGTCATGGAAACGAAGGTGGCAAGAAAGCCGACTGCCAGGGAAATTCGTCCACCTGCGAGGATCCGCGCAAAAACATCGCGACCGAGATGATCCGTTCCCACCCAATGCTTAAGCGAAGGTCCCGCCGTCTTATTGTCGAGCGCCGTTTCGTTCGGATCCGCAATAAAAGGCAGAAGTGGAGCGAGATAGCAAAGCAGGGTAATCCCGACAAATACCCACAGGCAAATCATGGCAACCCGGTTCTTTTTCAATCGATACCAGGCATCGCGACCAAGCGACGAACCCTTCTCCACCCTACCGCTGGTATTAACGGTGGTGTCTTGATTTGGGATTTCAGGTTCAACCATGGATGAAAAAATGCAGGAGAAAGATTCGCTCAGGAAGCAGCTTTGGTTTCGGCGGAACCGCCACGCAATCGTGGATTCAGAAGAATTTGTAAAACATCTGCCAGAAAGTTCGCCACCAGGATCAAGACTGCTAGAACAGCTACCGTTCCCTGAATTAAACTGTAATCCCGATTACCGGCCGCGTTAATAAAATGAGTTCCCAAGCCCGGCATATTAAAGATCGTCTCGACTACGAATGAACCGCTGATAAGTCCCGCAAAAGCAGGCCCCAGATAATTCACTACCGGAATCAATCCCCCTCTTAAGGCATGGATGATGAGGATTCGCCACTCCGGCAGCCCTTTCGCTTTGGCCGTGCGAATGAAATCCTGCGAAAGCGTATCCAACATTCCACTCCGTGAAAGGCGGGCGATGTAAGCTCCGTAAAAAAGGCCCAGCGTTACACAGGGCAGGACCAAGTCTGCCGGTTCCCCCCAACCCAGCGCAGGAAACCATCCCAGCTCCAGCCCAAAAACAATTGCGAGCATGGGCCCGATCACAAAGGTGGGCAGGCAAATTCCAAACAGTGCCAGAGACATTATACTGTAATCGACTCCCGTATTTCTGCGGGAGGCGGAAATGACTCCAGCGGGAACTCCGATGGCCAGGGCAATCAACATTCCGAAAACGGCGATGGTAAAAGAAACAGGAAAAGACTGAGCTATAATCTCCCGAACACTAAACCCCGAATTCCCGAACGACGGTTGAGGGAATCCCTGTGCGGCATTAAGAAGTGATTTCCCCCATTGCACGACGAGGGGTTGATCGAGTCCCCAAGCTTCCTCAATTTTCGCCCGAATATGTTCAGGGATTTGTTTATCGTTGTCGAAAGGATTCCCCGGAGTGAGGCGGCACAGAAAAAAGGTCAGTGTCAGGACACTGACCAGTGCAATGACCCCCTGAAGAAAACGGCTGAGAATGATCTTAAACATCGTCTATTCTTTTCTTTCAGGAGTCTCCAGATCCACCTTTTGGAAAGGGCGGTGATCCAAAACTGAGGGATTCCAGTTTTTCACTGACGGGTCCAGCAAATAGACTCGGGTGTACCAATAAATCGGGAGGATAGGTAATTCCTCAAGAAGAATGGCCTCGGCATCCATCAGTCTTGCCAGACGCGTTTCCGGATCCGCAGCCTGAAGCGCTTCCTGAATAAGCCGGTCATATTCTGCATTGGACCAACCGGTTTCGTTGTTGGTGTCGTCCGTTTGCCACAGAGTCAGGAAGGTCGTCGGATGCACGTAATCACCGATCCAGCCGGACCGGGCCACTTCGTAGTTCAGATCATGAAGAGTTCTTTGGAATACTTTCCACTCCTGGTTGTTGATCGCCACATTGTCGATATTGAGATGCTCCTTCCACATCGCCTGAACGGCTTCCGCAACCGCACGATGAGCCTCCGTCGTATTGATTAAAATCTCAAACCCGGGGAAGCCTTTCCCGTCCGGATATCCCGCCTCAGCGAGAAGACTTCGTGCTTTTTCCGGGTCGAAATTCACTCCTTTCGGCGGATCGTAGACACCCTCGAAAGGAGGAGTAAATCCGTAGGCGGGAGACTGTCCTCCTAGAGTGACATTTTCCACAAGAGATTTCCGGTCGATCGCAAAAGCCAGAGCCTGCCTCACTCTTTTATCGTCCATCGGCGGCTTCGTCACATTGCATCGATAAAAATAGGAACCGGCATAGGGTTCGGTGCGCAGAACTTCGGGACGATTCTCGCGATACCATTCGACCAGATTGGAAGGGAGCACGTAGGTGTAATGCAACTGTCCGTCACGAAAGGCACGCTCCTCGGTGTACTCGTTGGGGAGCGGCCTGAAAACGATTCCATTGAGCTTCACATTCTCCGCATCCCAGTAGTGAGGATTTCGCTCCACCACCACCGAGTGATTGATCCGCCATGATTTGATTTGAAAGGGTCCGTTGCCGACATGATTTTCCGGCCGCTGCCAATCGGTGAACGGGTCGGTCATGTCACCGAATTTCTCAATGGTGGCCTGATGAACCGGCAGCCAGGTAGCGTGTTTCAAAATCTCGGTAAAATAATCGATCGGACCGATAAGAGAAAGCTCCAGGGTTCGGTCATCGATGACCTTGACCCCGACGGTGGAGAAACCGTCGGTATCACCTTTGTTAAATTCTTCAGCACCAGTCAGGAAATACAACATCGAGGCATAAGGAGAAGCAAAGGCAGGCTCGAGAATTCGCTGGTAGGCGTAGGCAAAGTCATTCGCCGTGACGGGGTCTCCGTTCGACCATTTCGCATCCGGACGAAAGTGAAAGGTCCAAACGGAAAAGTCTTCATTTGGTTCCCATCGCTCTGCCACTCCCGGCAAGGCCACAGAATCTTCTGTCTCGTGAAACGTCACGAGACCTTCGAAAACGGCCCTCATGATGTTTCCGTCACCGACCGACTGGATTAACTGAGGATCGAGAGTTTTCGGTTCCGCACCGTTCCCCAGAATCAAGATCCCCTCGCGGTTCGCCTTTTCGACCTTGGTCTCTCTCCGACAAGCTGACGAAAAAAGAAGCGGAGCCAGAATCAGAAAGCAGAACCCCAACAGGGTTGAATCAAAGAGCCTACCCTGCCCAATCGACGAAGGTTTCCGTCGGGACTGGCAGGGTGAATGATTCGGAATGAATGGCGTCATACTCAAGAGATGGCTCATTGTTTGCCAGAGTGAGCAATCTTTCAATGCTGAAATCTTTCCTCTTCGTGCTTTCCCTATTCCTGTTTTTTGTTTTAGTCTTTTGTAAGATTTTATGAAAACTTGGCATTACGCGAATACTGCAGATCAACAGGCCCAAATCAGTGAAGACGAACTGGCTTCCGCCGTCGAACAGGGAAGTATCACTTCCCAGACAAAAGTCTGGAGCGCCGGCATGGCGAACTGGACTTCAGCCGGTGAGGCTCTTCCCCATTTGTTCGGAGCCGCTCCTCAAGCTGCGGGCGGGCCTCCCCCCATTCAATCGAAGCCAAGCCAGAAGTCTCACGAAGTCGATTACGAGATTTTCGGCGATGACATGCAGATCGTGGAAGTGGAACTCGACCCGGGTGAAACCGTGATCGCCGAGGCCGGAGCGATGAACTACGTCGAACCTGATATCACCTTTCTGGCGAAAATGGGCGACGGTTCCAATCCCGGCGAAGGAATGATGGGAAAACTGCTTTCAGTGGGGAAACGAGCTCTCACCGGGGAATCCATTTTCATGACGCATTTTACCCACAGTGGTGGAAGCGTAAAAAGACGAGTGGCCTTTGCTGCTCCCTACCCCGGGAAAATTATTCCTGTGGATCTGGCGAAAATTGGAGGCGAACTGATTTGCCAGAAAGATTCCTTCCTATGTGCTGCGTTCGGAACTGAGGTCACGATTACTTTCAACCGGAAGCTTGGAGCCGGATTTTTTGGCGGAGAAGGATTCATCCTTCAGAAATTGAAAGGCGACGGAATGGCCTTTGTTCACGCCGGCGGAACAGTGATCGAGAAGGAACTGACTGGTGAAACTCTTCGAGTCGACACGGGTTGTATCGTCGGTTTTTCACCGGGGATCACCTATGACATTCAGCGGGCCGGAAATTTGAAGTCTATGTTCTTCGGAGGCGAAGGGCTTTTCCTCGCAACTCTGAGCGGACATGGCAAAATCTGGTTGCAGAGCCTCCCCTTCTCAAGAATGGCGGACCGAATCATCGCGAGAGCTCCAAAAGCTGGCGGAAGTTCCCAGGGCGAAGGCAGTGTTCTGGGCGGACTTGGCCGGCTTATTGACGGGGACGGCTGATCTCGACTCCTGATTTTGTTAGAGACGAACCTTGAGCAGTGCGGTCTCGACCGTAAGGCCGGGGCCAAAAGCCAGAGCTGCAGTGTTGTCATTGTCTTTCGCCGTTTTCAGCAATTCTTTGAGCACGAAAAGAATTGTGCTGCTGCTCATGTTTCCATAGTTCCGTAGAATCTCTCTGGAAACAGCGAGCACTTCCGGTGGAAAACCCATGGCTTTCTCCACTTTGTCGAGAATCGATTTTCCGCCCGGGTGGACAGCCCATTGATCTACGGTCCCGGGATCGATCGACAGTCGTTCAAAGATTCCCGAGACTTCAGCTTCGATTACCCCGGGGACATAACTGCTCAGGACAAGTTCGAACCCTGCATCCCCTATCGTCCAGGCCATGTCATCTTCACTGCCTGGAATCGTAGCCGTGGCAAAGTTTTCGAGAGTATAGCCGGGAGTTCCCCCTTCCGGTGACTTCGCGCTGACAATGGCCGCGGCTGTTCCATCTGCAAAAACCGCATTCCCGCGAATGTTGTCGATGTTTCCGTCGACCTGCATGTGAATGCTGCTGAGTTCCAGGCAGACAGCAAGAACAACGGCATCGGGATCTGCCAGGCAGATGCTCCTGGCCATTCGCAAGGTGGGAAAAGCGGCGTAGCATCCCATGAATCCAATCACTGTTCGCTCCACCGTTTCTTTGAGGCCCAGATCTTTCACCAGATAGAAATCCGGTCCCGGGTTGGCAAATCCTGTGCAGCTGGTGTAAATCACATGAGTGATATCCTCTTTCTCTACTCCGGGAGTGTTGGCGATCACATTTCCTCCAACTTCGACCGCCAGCTTTCTGGATTCGAGGGCGTAAACTTTGTTTCTTGCTGCAGTTGTTGCCTGCCCCTTTTCGTCAAAGGGTGGCTGATTGACCAGCCCCTCACAAACCGAGTGACGAAAATCGATTCCTGATCTTCGATTGCCGGCCTTGATCAATCGACGGGTCCGCTCATCCTCCGTAATAGCGCAGAACTGTTCAGTTACGTATTCCTGCGAATGGCGAAATGAAGGAACACACGTTTCGATGTGATGGATATGAACAGGCACGAGGAGGAAGAAGAGGCTACGCAGAAACGTCAAAACAAAGGTTACGCTCCTTAGACGAGTCTGCGCAATTTTTCTTTCAAGCCATCCGCTTGCCCGATCAGTTTCCGCCTGCCTGAATCGTAACTCCGGCCGAGCCAGTGGTCCCGAGAAGACCCAGACCTTCCTGAACCGCCACAGCCTGTGCAGCCGTAACCAGAACAGCCTCGGTGTAGTTCTTCAGATTCGTCCAGGGGCTGCGCGGCACCCAGACAATGTCGCCACCTTTCAGGGAGAGATCAGAGGTTCTGCCTTTCATCAAGGCCTGAATATTCACTACGGCTACTTCAGGATTACGAGTCCCTCCACGGATCAGCAGCGCCTTGGTCACAATCGCATCCCGACGAGGTCCGCCGGCAGCGGCAATGGCAGTAAGAAGGGTTGCACCCGAATCATAAAGGATCGGGCCTGGAGAATTGACCGCACCAAGCACGTATACCGAGCGGGCCTGTACCGAAGGAAGGTAGATGTAATCACCCCCTTTGATGTAGACATTCTGGGACATGTCGCCGCGCTCAACCAGTCCCTCGAAATCGATCGGGACGAGTGTGTCACCACGAATCAAAATGGCGCGCTCAAGGTCGACCACATCCTGATTCTCGGCGTCAAAACCAACCTGACTGGTCAGCATTCCACCGCTCTGAGAGATTGCATCAATAAGAGTGGTCGGCTTTTTAATAGGATAAGCACCGGGAGTTTTCACCTGCCCGAGCAACCAGAAACGCTGGCTGTCTGCTTTGGCAACATTCACACTCACCACTGGATTGATGTAATCACCATTCAGCAAATGGCCCAATGAATTGGAAATGTCAGTGAGGGTTTTTCCTTTCACATTGATCCCGGGAGCCACGTCATAGTGGAGCATTCCATCGGGTAGAACTTTCGTCTGCGCTCTTGTTGCTTCATTCTCGGCCACCTCGATGTCAAGAACATCACCGGGACCAACCCGGTAGGCACCGCGGGGAAGATGAGTCAGACTAATGTCGAGGTTCCTATCAAAGGAAAGCTTCTCAAAATCCGGTTCGGCCGGCACAGGGAGGGATTCCCCCTCCTCCATTTCCACCGACTCTTCGATAGGTGAAGCCTGAAGAAGCTGGTGGCTCTTCGAATTGAGCGGGGACGAACATCCCGCCAGAAGCAGAGCCGGAGCGATCAGCACCAGCGCCCAGAGACGAATGTTAGAAGTTAGTTCTGTTTGTTTGTTCATTTCAAAAGTTTCGTTTTGAGAGTTTCGCGGTCTCAAATAATTCAGTTCCCCAAAGAGAACGGCGTGTAATTCTGATTCATCGCCTCGGCGGTCACAGTCTGAACAAAGGTGACCATCGCGTTGTCGAGGACCTTCTCGACGATTTCGAAAGGTCGCTTGCTCACAAAGATGATGTCGCGACTCTGAATCTCGATATCCGGTTCCTTACCGGTCAGGATCGCTTTCATATTCACGATCTTTGTATCCGGACGATGGATATTCCCACGAATCAGAAGAACACGCATCTTGAAGGCGTCATTGGCAAAGCCGCCAGCCTGCGCAACTGCCCCTGCAAGAGTTAACTTGATCGGCATTTTATAACGTCCCGCATTGTTGACGGCACCAAGCACGTAGCACTCTTTCTTCAAACTGGACGCCACATAAATGTAGTCGTTAGGCTCGAGGTAGGCGTTCTGGCTGAGATCGCCTTCGTAATAGAGTCGGGACATATCGACATCAAGTTTGCGGCCTCCCCGGGCTACAAAAGACCTCTCGAAATCCGCCAACTCGAAGGCGGAGCCACGGACTGATCCCACTTCAATTCCTTCAGCGAGTGCAATCCCTTCAAGAATACTGACAGGGCGATCCAAGGTGAAACTCCCCGGTTTTCGAACCCGCCCAATGATGGAGAAATTCTTACTGCTGATCTCAGCGGGAGTGATAATGACTTTTGCATCGGTCAGCAAAAGCTTATCCTCAATCTTCTTTTTCAGCTGATCGAGAGTCAAGCCCCGGGCGTGAACCGCGACAGCCTGAAGGTAGCTGACTGTTCCGTCGGGAGCGATCGTGACATTTTTACGTCTCAGGTCCGGTCGATCATAAACAGAAAAATTCAAACTGTCCCCGGGTCCCAGCGTGTATCGCGTCTGCCAGGCAGGATTATGAGGCGGCCTCATCCGGCTTTGTGCCCGGGGAACTGGCTTCAAATCCTGGTTCCCGTAGTTTTCCCATTCGACAACCTTCCCTCCACCCGAACGTTTGGCCCAGGCCAGGGGCTCTTCCGCAATGGAAGAAAGAGACGCAGTTAATGCGAAAAGTAAGATGATATTGGCTATTCTCATTGCCTTTTTGTTTCGTGTTCTAAATTATCAATCACAACAACTTATTATAATTTTCATAAATATCAAACTTATTGTCGGGTATTTATGATAATTTGGAAACCCAAAACAGACAGATCGATCCAGTAGGAGGAGATCACGAACAGGCCGCTTAGCCTGTTGCTACAGGAAACCGGCGACGAATCAGCTGTCGAAATCGGGCTTATTCACCCCGACACGAAGCAAACGGTTTTCCAGCTCTGAACCGTTTTCTGTGGCAAATGCCTCACGAAAATCCCAGCCATCTTCGAGAGCCGCCTCTTCGTTAAAGGCTATCAGATTGTCTTTTTCGAAGATGCTCTTCACCAATTTAATCAGACCAGAGCGATGGGAGGGTTCCGAAGGGTCGAAATATCGAATCGCGGAAGTCAGCAGCGAATCCAGAAACGGATTCCAACTCAATGGCTCGCTTTTTTCCAAACCTGCGGACAGGGCCCATTCGAAGCGATCACTATCCAGCAACCAGGCGATCAAGGCCGGAAAAGTCTTCCCATCAAATTTCTGAACCAGATAACTCCACGGAGAATAGAAAGACTCCACAAACGCCTCTGCCGGAGGCTCAACCCGCAACTTCAAGTCCCACGCAGGCCAATTCCGAATCTCCGTGTTCTCGATCAAACCCGGAATATTTTCTGAGGCTTCGGACTCAAAGAAAATCTCGATCTGCCAGGGATTCAATTCTCCCAGATCAAACTCAGCGCTTTCGAAATGATACAGAATTCTATCGAGCTGCTGAGCAATTGCCATTGCATCACGCACAGAGAACTGAGTTCGGCGCGCTTGAAGACTTGGCAGAGGAAACCCACTAAAGCGTTCAGATACGATCAGGGTATAATCATATTCGCAACCGAAAGACCTTACCCGAACCCCGTTAGGGTGAGTCTTCAGATAACTATCGAACATTTTCCGGTTCAGAGACTCGACAATAGTCTCTTCGAAAAGCCTTTCCGGCGGGAGGATATAGAGCTGCACCTTGTCTTCAGGGTCTTCAGCCTTCGCCGCTGACAGATTAAAGGGCGAGTAACTGAATCTGACGGCATCGGGCCGGAGAACAAACCGCTCAGAGATAGCAGCTTCCAACTCTCCACTTTCAAATACCAATTTCTGCAAAGGGCCAATCCCGACCTGGCCTACTTTTTGAATTCTCCTGATCTCCACCGGAATTCTGGCTCCAAGGTCCCCGGGGAAACCTGCTGCTTCACGGATTTTCTGTCCGAAGTCCCGCAAATGAAGAATGGCGTCGACTCCTGACTTCTTCTTCAATAGATCCAGAGCCGGAGAATAAATTGGATGGTTGATTTCGCCTGAATCCGCATCATTTACAGTTGCCCCTTCCATCAGGGTGCAATGCAGGGAAGCGATTTTTCGACACCAGGAATCAGCGATCTGGAAGTCGCTCATTGGCTGGTCTTCCCGGGAAAGCCCATAGTCACTGAGCCTGACGCCTGGAAAGATACCTCGATCGAGAGTCACAGAGAAATCGCTCAACTTCAAGGACGACAGAAGACGGGGAAAGTCCGTCAGATAAGAAATCGCTTCAGCCAATTGAAGAAGCAGAACCCCGAGAGTTTCGGAAGGAAGGTCTGGATTTCTTTTGAGATACTCCAGAAAGGATTCGCCCTCGACCAATTCCCGGACGTAATACCATCCCTCGTTAGGAGTCGCACCGTGTTCAAAAAGCCTCGCAATTCCTGAATGTTTCAAGCGCTTCCCCGTATCGAGACGCTGCCTCAGTGAATTCAGTTGAGGACCGGAACTTCCGGCGCTGGCATGCCAGAACCCAATTGCGACGAACTTTTTGGAAACAGGATCGTAACCAAAATACTCAAGGACCGGATATCCCGGTCCAGCTTTCCCCGGCACTGGTTGAGGAGAGCCTTCGACCGTTTCGCAAAGCCGGTATCGGCACTCTTTGGGTAGCAGCATCGTAGAGTGAGAAAGATTGATTAACTATTGAGTTTATCAAAACTATAACTCATCTTCTCAAGGCTGTCATCTTAAAGAAGAGATCCGGTTCTCCGTCAGAAGCTCCCGGTCAGTTCGCCTGCCAGTTGGTAATGTACTTGGCTTGAGCAGATGAATCGGATGACTCGCCTGGTTCCGTATCCACGATTGACCAAAGGTCATAAGTAGGATTTACCGTCTTCCGCTGATCGGCGGTAATATTGGGTGGATCCGCCAGATAGCGCATCGGACTATTGTAAGAGTCTACAACCGCATAACTGCCTTGATAAGGCGTTGAACGGGGGGCTTTCGAGTTCTTGTTCCGGTCGTAATCCAGTTTCGGAACATAGATTTCTTCGTCCTCATCAGTCTTTCCATCCAGATCCCAGTCACCGGAAAGGTGCTTGTAAAGAACGGTTGAACCTAAAAGTCCTGTAGCATCCCTGTCACCGGAAGCCGGATTCTGGGGATAAATTCCATTGTCGATGTGGTATCCGGAAAGACCCCCCTCAAGCTCTGCAAGCAATTGCGTCACTTTAGAACGGTTAATCCTGTTCTGGATTCCGGGAAGGGAAGCGATCAGCATTCCTGCCAAAAGGACAATAATCCCGATCACCACCATCAGCTCAATCAAGCTGAACCCCTGCGCACCACTACTGAACTTGCGATTTTTCATGCTTTCAGAATAACCGCAAATCCGCAGCCATGTCAATACAATGTAAATTTTCTAGATCTTTTTTCTTCTCCGAAATCAGTTCTGATTATTCATTTCTGTAATAATCGTAATCATCGGCATGAAAAGGGCGATAACGATCGTTCCCACAATCAGGGCCAGGAACACGATCATAATGGGCTCAATCATCGAGGTCATCGCATCCACCGCGTTATCCACCTCATCGTCGTAAACATCCGCAATTTTCAGCAACATGTCCGGCAACTGACCGGTTTCCTCACCAACGTCGACCATACTGATCACCATGGGAGGGAAAATTCGACTCGCCTCCAGTGGAGCAACAACAGATTCCCCTTCCCGAACCGCTTCGTGAACTTTTTCAATCGCATCAGCGACAATCGAGTTCCCCGCTGTATCACGGGTAATGTTCAAAGCCTGAAGAATTGGAACACCACTGGTAACCAATGTACCCAAAGTACGGGTGAAACGGGAAATCGCACTCTTCAACTGGACCTGCCCAAAAACAGGCATGTAGAGCTTGATCTTATCAATAATTCTCAATCCAGCTTTGGTCATCGAGAACACTTTCCACGCTGCATAAAGCACGGCTAAGATCCCCAGCAAAATAAAGAAATTCCCCTGAATCCACCGACTGATACCGACAACGAACTGCGTCAATGGAGGCAGAGGTTTATCCCCCAGCATCTCCGCAAAGATCTTCTCGAACCTCGGAACAATGATCACCATGAGGAACACCAGAATCAACACCGCGATAACAATCACGATGATTGGATATACCATCGCCGCGACAATCTTGTTCTTCAGTTTTTGAGCTTTTTCCTGATACTCTGCCAAACGAAGGAGAACCAGTTCCAAAACACCGCCAAGCTCACCGGCTTTGACCATGTTCACATACAGTTTGTCAAAAATTCTCGGGTGCTGGCCCAAACTTTCAGAAAAAGTGGCACCACCGGAAACGGAATCCGCCAAGTGATTAATGGCACCGGCCATCACTGGATTTCTCTCCTGTTTCCCCAAAACGGAAAGACCACGCAAAAGCGGCAATCCCGCATCCACAAGCGTCGCCAACTGTCGGGTAAAAATCATCAGCACTTTGCTCTTAACCTTACCTCCACGTTTTGTTTTCGCCTTAGTCCGTGCCTTTTGACCTTTGCTAGCACGGCGTTTCGCTCCGCCTGAAACGCCCCCTTTACCTGCCGCGACCACTTGAGTCGGATAGAGTCCGGTTTTCCGAAGCTGACTGATTGCATCTGCTTCATCATTCGCCTTGATGGAACCAGTCGTTTCCTCGCCCTTGGCATCCAGGGCAATGTATTCAAAATTCGCCATAATATTGACTGTTAGTTTCTAGTGTGTTGTAAAAATTCGCTCCTGAAACCGATTCTATTCGGTAAGAGTCTTTCGTGTCGATCTAAAAGAATCACCTGACAAGAAATTGATCAGGTATATTTCAAAACCTCTTCAATCGTGGTAATTCCTTCGAAAATATTTCTGAGTCCGTCCTCACGAAGGGTTCTCATTCCCATCTCCTGAGCCTTTTGCTTGAGAACCACCGTTGCGGCACGCTGCGCAACCAGTTCCCTCACTGGATCGGTCATATCCAGCAGTTCGAAAAGCCCCTGCCGTCCTTTATAACCGGTGTCATTGCAGGTATCACAGCCCTGACCGGTAAAGAAATCTTTTCCGCCAGTATCCGCCGCGGTCAGCCCAATCTGAGCCAGAACGGCCGAACTGGGCTGGTAAGCAACCTTGCAATCAGGACAAATTCTCCGAAGAAGACGCTGTCCCAACACCCCTTCAAGGGTCGCGGCAACGAGGAAGGGCTCGCACCCCATGTCAATCAGTCGGGTCACCGCCCCCGGTGCATCATTGGTGTGAAGCGTACTCAATACCAGGTGCCCCGTAAGTGATGCCTGAATTGCAATCTGAGCGGTTTCCAAATCACGCATCTCTCCCACTAGAATTCGGTCGGGATCCTGACGAAGGAATGCCCGAAGAATTTTTCCGAAAGTCAGGCCGATCGCGTCATTCACCGGCACTTGAATAATTCCGTCGATGTCATACTCAACCGGATCCTCGGCAGTCAGCAACTTCGTATCCATCGTATTGATCTTCCGAAGACAGGCATACAGTGTCGTCGTTTTCCCGGCACCGGTCGGACCGGTACAGATGAAGATACCGTTCGGTTTTTCAATCGTATCCGTGACGTACTCATACATCGAAGGAATCAAATTCAGAGTCTCTAAATCGAGATTAACATTGGAGCGATCCAAAACCCGCAACACAACACTCTCACCGAACGCAGTCGGCAGCGTGGAAACACGCATATCGATAGGCTGCCCATTGATCTCTTTCGTGATTCGACCATCCTGCGGAAGACGAGTTTCGGCAATATTCAGAGCCGACATCACCTTGACACGGGAAATAATGGACTGCTTCAAGTGCTGAGGCGGCGGAGCCATCTCATAGAGCGCACCATCCACACGATATCGAATCTTGAAGTCATCCTCGAAAGGCTCAAAGTGGATATCGGAAGCCTTTTCTTTAATCGCCTGGTAGAGAACCAAATCCACATATCGGATAATCGGAGCAGCATTGGACTCATCTTCGAGATCCTCAGCTGAAAGTGCCGCGACTTCCGCAGCGATTTGAGCCATGGCATCACTTTGACCGGAGCCTGAGGGACCATCGGCAGCATCTTCCCCTCCGCCACCGCCATAGTAGTGAAGATTGATCAATTGATCTATCTGTTCCGGCGGGGCTACAGCGGGAACAATGGTGGCGTTCAAAGTAAAGCCCAGCTCCTCAAGGTTTTGAGGATCAAGAGGATTCGCAATCGCCATTTGCAGCCCTTCATCAAGGAACTGGATCGGAAATGCCTGATACAACTTAGCTGTTCCCGCAGGAACAGCAGCCAACACCTGGGGTGCCGGCTCGAACTCAGAGAGATCGTAAAACTCGCCACCTATGTCTTGCGCCACCAACTGAAAAAGCTGGTCGCGCTGGAGCAGGCCGAGTTGTTCCACGGCCTGAGTCACTTCCAGGCCGGAATCTCTCACCGCCTGAATGTGCTCGTCCCGTTGGGAGTCTTCGACCAACCCCCGTGAAATCAAGAGGTCAATAACGCTATCGGTCGTCATAAAAAAATGAAAAACTTGGTTTGAATCTAAGTTCAGGGTCAGTCGGAATCAGCCATCGTGACACGCATCACTTCCGCGGCAGTCGTTGCCCCGGCTAGCACCTTCCTCACTCCATCTTCCCGCAATGTCCGCATCCCGAGCTCTCGAGCCCGTTTTCGTAACTGCGGAGTCGATTCGTCTCCGTTGATGAGAAGGCGAACCTCCTCGGTAATGTTAAAAATTTCGAAAAGCCCCATACGGCCTTTGTGACCTGTCATCCGACAGGTTCGGCAACCGGCTCCCTCTTTCAATTCCGCGCCCGTAAGCTGATCCGCCGACAAACGAAGCCCGCGGATTTCTTTTTCGGTCAATGCCGCACCCTCAATACAATCCGGACAGATCTTCCGAACAAGGCGCTGAGCCATCATGGAGCGCACAGCACTCGCAATCAGGAATTTTTTCACTCCGATATCAGCAAGTCGGGCAACTGCGGAAGGAGCATCATTGGTGTGAAGCGTACTGAACACGAGGTGACCAGTTAAACTTGCGTTAATCGCGATCGAAGCAGTTTCCAAATCCCGAATCTCCCCAATCATAATGATATTGGGTGCCTGACGAAGAATCGCCCGGAGAGCAGCCGCGAAGGTCATTCCAATCGACTCCTTCACTTGAACCTGATTGATCCCCGAAAGCAGATACTCCACTGGATCCTCAACCGTAATGATCTTGCGATCCGGTTTGTTGATCGCATTGAGGCAGGCATACAAGGTCGTCGTTTTTCCCGATCCGGTTGGGCCGGTCACGAGAAGAATGCCATCCGGCAAACGAATCAGATCATCAAAAATGGCTTCATCATCAGAGAAGAATCCCAACTGGGGAAGCCCCAGAGTCAATGAACTCTTATCGAGAATCCGCATCACAACACTCTCACCACAACTGGTGGGAATGGTGGAAACACGAAGATCGAGATCACCGCTTCCGAATTTTGCCTGAATCCGTCCATCCTGCGGGATACGTTTTTCAGAAATCGCCATGGTGCCGGTCATGATCTTGATCCGGCTGATAATGGAGGAAAGCAATCGCGGCGGGTGACTCTGCACCTTATGCAGAGAGCCATCAATCCGGTAACGAACCCGGGTTTCCTCTTCAAGAGGCTCGATGTGAATATCGGAAGCGCGATTCTGATAAGCTTCCTGCAAAATCGAATACACCATTTTGATGATCGGGGCATCGCCGCCTTCACCGTCCTCCGCAGTAACAGCAATTGCCTGGGAATCCAGCTTACCCAGCTGATCGGCATCCAACTCACTGGCGTAAAAATCAACCTGACGCTGCTTAATACCGGCGTCCGTTGCACAGACAAACTCAGGCTCCACTGAAAGAATGTGGCGAACCGAATCCAGCGCGTCAAAATCAAGCGGATCCGTTACCGCAATTACCAAAGTATTGGCCGTTTGGGCGATGGGAACAATCTTGAACCGAACAGCAGACTGAGCATCCACCGCCGAAGCAACCGACGGATCGATATCCATCTTCCGGATATCGACAAACTCCATTCCGGAGTTTGTGGCGAGAGTCTGAGCAATGTCCTCTTCGCTGATTTTATTTTGTGAAACAAGCGCTTCAAGCATCGACTCCTGCGAACCTTTTTTATGGCGAACGTCTTCGACCATATCGTCGTCGACTACAGAAGCTTCCTGAAGCAATTGAAGGAGGTAATTATCGTTGGCGTACAAAGCAGAGGAGATTTCGAATTAAAACTATTGTGTAGTGTTTGGGCGGAAACCAGAAGGTGGCATCGTAAAGACACCACCCTCAATGAACAAAGGTTAGAGGATTCATATCGCGAACGGAAGAAAAAATATCGCGATTATGAAAAAAGTTTTGAGCTATCGAGCCGAAAACACATAGTTCCCGGCCTCAACGTCCACATCCGGAGGGAAATTGGCGTTTTCAAAGAAGTCATACCCCTCTTTTAAGTTCACCCAGAATTTGATCCACTTCGGCTGTCCTGCCCACTCTTTGTCCATTCGCTTGTCCGTCATTCGAAAAGGAAAAATATTCACCCGAAAGAACTTCTGCCCCCCCTTGAGAGCGCCCTCTGCCAGAGTGTACACCTCATTCATGTTGGCGTTCACCAGGGAGAACGATCCCACCGAACGTCCCTCTCCATGAATGAGAAGATCACTTCCCGTCCTCGAATGGTAAGTATCAAAAGCATTAGGGAAACCGAGTTCCAGCCCCAGGTGATATTTGGTTCCCGGACGCAAGCGGGACGAAGTCACATAATAAAACCCTTCAGGGCACTGTCCGTCCCCTTCCCGCACTTTTGGCCCCGGATTGCCTGACCAGTGGGAAACCCGGTAGACTTTATAAAGAGCGTAGTCCTGCTTACCTTCGGGCAGAATCCAGACTTCCAGCTCCTTGGTTTCTTTAAAGACCCTGATAAAAACCGGATCCCCGATCTTCATATTCATCTTTGCGAGCGACTTCTTAAGCTGCGGCGAAGTTCCGGCGACAACCCCTTTTGACCTCACGTTCTCCGGCGGGGTATTTTTTTGAAAAAACGAGAGCGCTGGAGTTGCTGTTGCTGAAATCGTACGCGGAACCAGCCCCTGAACCACCTTCATCGCCTGCGAAGCAAGAGGGTAAGATCGTTCAGCATACCCGGTCGAACCGTCAGGTTTCGAAGTGCTCGATGCGAAGGAAACCCCTGATGGAGCAAGGTCCTTATGCGCCTTGTGATAAGCCTGCCATTCAAGCCAGTCGCGCACCAGCCAAGGTGACGCGACTCCCATCACGATCAAAACCGTTGATATTATCAGTCGGAACAACATTTTAAAATTTAACTCAAAAATTTTAAAATATCAACATTACTTAAGTATATGGCATAAAAAATTAGAAATTGGGATTGGTTAAATTGCCAACAAGCTCGTAAAATTCGCCCCTATGCCTACACAGGAGCCAGCAATCGGAGTCATTGGCGGGTCGGGTCTCTATGAGATTGACGGCCTGAGCAATATTGAAGAAATCAAAGTGGAAACCCCTTTCGGTGATCCCTCAGATGCCATTATCAGCGGCGAATTTGCCGGACGCCGGGTCTGTTTTTTACCCCGTCACGCGAGAGGTCATCGGATTCTTCCATCTGAATTGAATCACCGGGCCAACATCTGGGCGCTCCGCTCATTGAATGTCCGCTGGATTGTAGCAGTAACAGCAGTGGGATCTTTGAAGGAAGAATACGAGCCGCGCCACATCGTTTTGCCCGATCAATTTTACGATCGCACGAGCCAGCGGGCCAACAATACCTTCTTCGGAAAGGGTATCGTTGCTCACATCGCCTTCAGCGATCCAATCTCCGACGAACTCAGGGAGCTGCTCCATGATTCAATTCAAAGTCTTGATATCCCCGTGCACAATGGCGGCACCTACGTCAATATGGACGGACCCGCTTTCTCCACCCGCGCCGAATCGGAAACCAATCGAAAACTCGGATTCGACCTCATTGGAATGACGAATCTCCCCGAGGCGAAACTTGCCCGTGAAGCTGAGATTGCCCTGGCAACTCTCGGCATGATCACCGATTACGACTGCTGGAAGGTCGAAGAGGAATCCGTCAATGCCCACGCAGTCATCGAACACGTAGCCGCCAACGCCGAGAACGCGAAAAAGGTTCTCCGTCAGGTGATTCCTTCCATTCCTGAATCACCAGACTGGCCTGAGCACTCCGCCCTGCAGAATGCGATCGTCACTTCCCCTGATCTCTGGCCAGCAGAAACAACAGAAAACCTGAGACCTTTAATAGAAAGATTTATTAAAAGTTAACTTTTCTGTCATATATGAGTTGCAAATTTTAAAATTTTTCTTACATTTGCACTCGACTCACGTCTGAACAGACTTTTGCCCTTCATCATGAGATTTCCTTTTCAGGCGACCTGCCTCGCCTCAGCGCTGTCCTTGTGCCTATCAATGACAGGATGCCAGACTACAACGACCAAAACTGCCGACGGCAGGGACGAGGTATTCGTATTCGGAGCGCCGAAAAAGAAAACTTCCAAACCGAAGAAGAATTCAAAAGGCAAGAAGGATACCGATTCCGCCACACAAATGGCAGGCTCAAACACTGTTCCTCCCCCGGCAACGGGACCTCTGGGAACGAAGGACTCTTACAGTTCGATCAAAACCAATCTCCCACTAGTGGCCTTGACCTTTGACGATGGGCCACACCCCGAGAATACGCCCCGTCTTCTCGATTTGCTGAAAAGCCGGAACGTGAAGGCCACCTTCTATGTTGTGGGAACCAATGCCCAGCGCCATCCCGGCATCCTTAGACGAATGGTCGCAGAGGGACACGAGATCGGAAATCACACCATCACTCACGGCAATTTGACGAAGATGACCCCGGATGCCATTCGCAAAGAATTGAAGACGTCTCACCAGACTATCCTTAGTGCAACCGGAGTGGCGCCACGCTCGATGCGCCCACCCTACGGAGCCATTACCAGCGATCAAAAGGCCTGGATCAAACGCGAATTCGGATATCCTTCCATCATGTGGTCGGTGGACCCCGAAGACTGGAAGCGTCCCGGACCATCCGTCGTTGCCAGCCGTCTCGTTTCCGGAGCCCGCCCCGGCGGTATTCTTCTCGTTCACGATATCCACAAACCAACGATTGATGCGATGCCTTCCGCCATCGATCAACTACTCGGAAAAGGTTTTCAGTTCATCACCGTCTCACAACTCGTGGCGATGGACGGAAAAGGGTAAAGCAGGAATTTTTCCTTACTCTTTTTTTACAAGTCGGGAGTTCACAAGGTCTCCCGAAAACGATAGGGTCGGGAATGATATACCCGAAAGTCGTCGTTCTGGTTTTTCTTGCCTCAGCCCTTTTGGCACCGTTCAGCAAGGGTGAAGAGAGCCGGGAGAAAAGGCAGCAATACCAGGAACAATTTGCCGCTGCGCAAAAGGCGGCGAAGTCTGGAGAGATTGGAAAGGCGCTCGGCGGATTTCTCTCTGTTCCCGGCGGCGAAGTGTATGCGCTTGGGCTGCTCAATAAGCATCCCGAAGAAGCGGAAGCGGCTCTGAAACAGATTCTATCGGACCAAACCAATTCCCCTTCGAAAATTCGCGCTCTGCTTCTTCTGGCGGAAACCAAAATGGCGAAGAGTGACCCCTTGTTTGCCCTCAAATCTCTCAGGAAATTCGTGAGTCACATTGCGGAACCCGGATCAGACCGGGGCTGGGATGAATCTGTCGTCCCTTATAACTATTATCCTGTCGAGACTTCAGATGCACCCGGGTTTTTATCTTTTCACCGACATTCTCTCTCTCCGCGAATCAACCCATTCCAATCCGGTCCCGGTAGCTATACCAACAACTGGCTGCTGCGGCGATTCATCGCATTGGAAGAGTGGGACGATGCCACCAGAGAATTCCGCCGGATCGCAGCCCTTCATGTGGAAAACATTGAAGAAGCTGGAAGCCCGGACTCCTCGGCTCTTGAATTCGCAATCGAGTTTGCGTTTTACCTGAACAAACAGGATAAAAAAGATGAAGCGGAGTCCTATTTGATCAAGACATTCCTGGCCCTGAACATTGAGTGGTCCCGGGAGCTGTCTCTTATACACATCTCCGAGCCCACGAGACCGAGGCTGATCTC
>CAJXQE010000045.1 GCA_913058215.1 uncultured Verrucomicrobiales bacterium | reverse complement strand
GATCAGCCTCGGTCTCGTGGGCTCGGAGATGTGTATAAGAGACAGGCGTTGAGCTTCGCGAGATGGTCCGCATGCAATTTCTGTTCGGCGGGAATGGCGGCGGCGGCGTCATCGACGACCTTCTTAGCTTCATTAAATTTAATCTGCGCATCCGACTGGGTCTTATTCAAGGCCACCAGGGCTGTATCGGCGGTGGTGATTGGTTTGGTCGCAGCAGTTGCCGCGGTCTCCGCGTTCTTAGCGTCGGTCCCGGCCTTCGTTTTGGCTGCGGTTAATTTCGCGAAATTGGCTTTGTGGGCAGTGGTGGCTGCCAGGATCGCAGCGACCGCATCGGTGACGGACTTCGTCGCGGCGGTGGCCTTGGTCTGAGCGTCGGGGACCGCCTTGGTCAACTGCGCTTTGACATTTGGATCAGGGTTGGTGTTCGCGGCCAGCGCCTTTTTCGCGGCCTCGAGGACTGCGCCGGACTCTTTTGCAATTCGATCCGCGTTGGTTTTTACGTTGGTGAGTTTGGTCAGATTCAGGTTGTGAGCAGCGACCGCGGTGGTCATGACGGTGTCAGCGTTCGCCGCGGCTTTCTTCATCGCTTCGGATTTGGTGCGCGCGTCTGCCAGCGCTTTTTCCAATGCAACTTTGGCGGTTTCCTTGCCGGTGACACCCTTGGTAGCATTGGTCAAGGCCAGCTGCGGCGCCTTCATCGCCGCGTCGGCTTTGGTCTTGGCTTCGACCAAGGTCTTTGCGGTGGCCAGATGCTCGGCAGTCACTTGGATAATTTCCGATGCGGCAACCCCGGCGGCTTGTTTGGCTATTCGCAAGCGGATATCCCCGGTGGCCGCGGTGTTGGCCAAGCCTACACGTGAGGTGAGATGAGCGGCCAGCGTCTTCTCCGCTGCGGCGACTGCGCTGCCGCTTGCCTTGAGCGAATCCTTTGCGGCCAGGACTGCCTGTTGCAGTGTGCTTCGATTCTTCTCGTCGGCGGCGACTTCGGCCTTGAGGGTGGCCTCGGCAGCGGTGGCGACCTTCCTCGCGGCCTCGGCCTTGGTCTTCGCGTCGGCGGCGACTTTCGTGAGCGCTGGTAAGGCACTCTGGTTGGCGGCCCGGGCGGATTTTGCAATCACCAGCCAGGCTTCCGGCACAAGCTTGCTTGCTGTCGCGGCATCGGTGGCGATCTTTTTCGCAGCATCGTGTTTGGTTTGTGCTTCTGTCAGGGATTTCGCCAATTTATTGCGATTGCTATCGTGGGTGGTGAGTGCCGTCCCGGTGCTAGTCAGCAAACGATTGGAGGTATTGGCGGCGCTGTCCGCCTTGCTCTTGGCTGCGTTCAAACGGGTGGCCAATGCATCGATTTCCTTCTTCCGCGCGGCCCAATGGTCAGCGGCATCCGGATTCACCCGGTGTTGACCCAGTACCCCGTCCATCCGCAGGACGAACTTTCCCTCACTCGCCACGGGCTTGTCATTGCCGTTTGGGTTGAAATTGGCCTTGAGCACGCCCTCATCACCAGGAACGCTCAGGGTGGGAGGCCGGGTGAAACCTGGCAATCCGTAAGGGGTCACTCTGAAGGGACCCTTGACTCCCGTTTGCTTGGTGAGTTTGAACGGTAGCTCCAGTACCTTCTTCAACTCAACCCGCCAGATCTTCGTCTCTTTTGCTTGTAAAACCAGATCCGCCGGTTCGCTGGAAACTTGCAAAGCAAAACGATTGGTGAGGCGGGACCGCGTCCGGTTCTTGAGAGGGTCTACGGCGCTCCACACCAGTGTGCCGGCCTGCGCAGGCATCGAAACTTGCTTTCCATTGAGGTTTGCCGTGCCGGTGATCTTGACCTCGCCTTGCCAGTCCTGCGCATGGGACGAGGCGGAGATGGCCAGGTAACCCTCGTCGTTCGGCCCCCAGACCGACATCGGCGGGGCGAATACTCCGGTGGGCAAACCGCTCACTGATAGTTCGATCGGGCCATCGAACCCATCCTCTCGCAGGGCCATTACCCGAATGAAACTGGTTCCCCCGGCATTGACACGCGTGACCCCGGCCATCGCGTTGCGCCCCTCCTGAAAGGTCTTGTCCTGCACCGCGATGAGACGAAATCCCGGACGCGCCTTGCGGATACCGAGCCGATACGGCGCCAGCACACCCGAGTGGCTCATGTTGTTGCCGAGAACGATCCGGTATTCCCCGTCCTCCGGAGCCGTAAAGAGAAGTCGCGCGTCGCGTGATCTCGAGGCGAAACCTTGTGCGCCCAGCGCGAAAAGTGTTTTCAACACGGTGTCGTCTGCTTCCGCGATGAACTTGCTGGTCTCCTTTTGCTCGGGGGCATCGGGGGCGGGCTTCACAATTTGTTGCAGGATTAAGGTCGGGTCAGTTGCAATTGCCATCCGGTCCGCGATGACTTCGATCACTAGTTCCTCGTCTTTGGTGGCGCTGAAACGGAAGCGGTCCAGGTCTCCTCTTTTGTCGAAGCGTCCGACCACCTCGCACGGGACTTTCACCACCTGCTCGTCCAAGTTCACATCCTCAATGATAATTTCGTCCCGGGCCAAGCCGATGCGGAGTGGGTTGGACTTGCCTTCCCGGTAATCGAATCCCTCCGCGATCCCCTGCAGAATCTTTCCGCCATTCACCTGTGCCGCTTGGCCCGCCGCGGGGATCTGGATTTCCACTTCCTTCGTTTCCAGTCGGTCGCCGTTCGCGGTAGTGAATTCGCTGGCTTGACCGCCGGGAAGATTGCGACCGTAGAGGACGAACTTTTGCAGGGATCCGGGTTTGCCTGCGGGCGGATAAACTCCGTCGATCCAAGGTGCTGTGGTCGCCAACAGTCGGTAGAAATAGGGAGGTCCGCCATTGTAGAGATAATCGGAGACCTTGATAATGTAATCGCCGTCCTCCGGGGCGGTGAAATCACCCAGAGGGTCGAGCCCGATCTCATTGAGTGACGAGGCGATCTCCTTTCCGGAGGGATCGAAGACTGACAAGATAGCGTCGATGCGGGAGTCGATGCGCTCGCCCCGGACGTGGATGATGATGCGCTGGCCCTTCTGCACAGACAGCTTGTAGTGATCCACACGACTGCTCGTGGTTTGACCATTGACAGCTTGTTCGAGTTTGATCGGGATGGCGGTCTCGATCGTCTCGTTGCCGTCCGCGACGGTCAATTCGTCCGGACCATCCCCGGGGCTTGCCACGAAAAAGCGGGGAGTGGACAGCCCGAAAAGTCCGACGGTGCGCACTTCATGTTTTCCCGTCGGGACATTGTCCGCAATCCGCACCGTAAACTTAAGCCCGTCTTGTCGCGGCTCCGGCCAAATTTCGTCGGCTGGCAGGATTACTGGTTGGGCGGTGATCCCGGGATGGGTGAAGCGTAGCCCGGTCAGTCCGTCCAGATCGGTTCCGTTCAACTCGACTGCAAAGCTTGTTCCGATCTTGCCGCCTGGAGGAAAAATTGCCTCGATCGAGGGTGAAGGGAGCTGCGCTAACGCCACTGCGGGCGAAACCACGAGCATGACGAAAATAGAGAGTCGTATGCGGGCTTGTCTTCCGAAATCCATGGCTCGGTCAGTGGTTGAAAAGGAATTCTTTGGTGCTCAGCAAGACCCAGAGGATGTCCTCGTATCCTTCACGCGCCGATTGCGCGAGATTGGCGTTCGGTTTTTCCTCCGCACGCTTTCGCTTGGTGTCGAGGTGACTCAGCGCGATCTCCAGTTCGTCGGCTCGCGGTGGGCGTGCCAGGGCGGCGAGGTAGAGCTCCTTGATTTTGTCCGTGTCGCTACGCTCGGCTTCGGCTGCGAGCAAAGCGGCGCGCCCCTCACCGGAGGTCAACTTCGATTGGATGGTGGACGAATTAACGAGGTGAAGGCTCTGCGCGAGATTTCCGTCGATGGTGCTCTCGCATTCGCATGCACTGTCCATTTCGGCCCGACCAAACACACTGAGGAAGTAGATGTCCCTGGTATACTGGTCGTCCGGGAGTGCTACGGCGCGCGTTCCCGGTTCCTGGTTGGCGAAAGCATCCTCGCTCTTGGTTACAAGGTTGATTGCGTCCAGCAGAACTTCGGCCGGGAGGCGGCGCGGACGATAGCGCGAGTAGTTCTGTCGGTCGTTGCCGTTGTATTGGTTTGGCTCAGAACTGAGTTGGTAGGTGTGGCTGTTGCAGATCAAGCGGATCACGGCCTTCATGTCGTACCCACTCTCGACGAAATGCCCGGCCAGCTCATTGAGCAATTCCGGGTGAGTGGCGGGATTGGTCACGCGCATATCGTCCTCTGGTTCGACGATTCCCCGGCCAAAGAAATGCTTCCAATACCGGTTCACGAACATCCTCGCGAAAAAGGGATTCGATGGCTCGGTCATCCAGGCGGCGAGTGGTTGCCGGGGATCCTGTTCCTCAGGCACATCCATCACGGGTGCGCCCAGAGGAGTTGGCTTCTGGCTCTTCTTGGTGCTCGGGTTCATCGCACTAGCCAGTTTTCGCTTGTGGAAGACCATCTCCTCACCGGGCAACTCACCCGGCTTGCGCTGGAGTGTGGAGAAGAAGGCAGTCATGCCGAAGTAATCGTCCTGGCTCCACTTCTCGTAAGGATGGTGGTGGCACTGCGCGCACTGGATTCGGATGCCGAGGAACACCTGTGCGATGTCCTGCATCTGCTCCTTCTGGTCCTTCACTGCGCGATACCATGCAACCGGGGCGTTCTGTCCAATCTCGCCCGAAGCGGTTACCAACTCTTCGACGAACTGGTCGAAAGGCTTGTTGCGCTGGATGCTGTTTCGCACCCAATCGTGGAAGGCGAAGGTGCCGCGGGCGTACTCGGCGGAAGTGCGCTTGTTGCGCAGCACGGCGGACCACTTATTCGCGAACCAATCAGCGTAGGCTGGAGTCTCTAATAAATCGTCGATCTTGCGGGCGCGTTTGTTTGGATTTGTATCGGCCACGAAGGCCTCGGCTTCGCGGGTATCAGGCAGGCGGCCGGCGATATCGAGGCTGACCCGGCGGAGGAAAGTCGCATCATCCGTCAGCTCCGAGAGTGGGAGTCCAAGTAGTTCCAGCTTCGCGAAGACTTTCTTGTCGATCAGGTTTTTCGGAGTAGGCAAGTCCACCGGCATGCCCAAGGGGATGTCTGCAAGGAAGACATCGACGTGTTCCTGGAAACGCACCATGACCGACGCGCTGCCCGGAAGGCTGTTCATCTCCACCAGACCATGTTGTGTCACCGAGGCCATCTGCTCGTCGTTGGAATCGAATTGTACTTCACGCGTCACGTCGCGGGTGGCGCCGTTCGAGTAAAACGCGGTTACCGACAACTGCTGGCGCCCACCGGCCTTGGCGACTCGTTGATTCGGGGCGACCTCGATCCGCTCGACGGTCGGGTCATCCTCGAGACCGTAGGGAGTGCCCATCTCGATCCAACGGATCAGGCGTTTGTAGTCGGGGCTATCAACTTCGATCCGGGAACCGCCGCCATGAGGAATCTCACCGGTCGCCTTGGTGATCATGAGACTGCTCTCCGGTGCCGGGAGAGAGATGCGTCGGCCACGCCCATCGAGTAAGAGGCGGTCGTAATCATTCCAGGGTTCGTAGCCCAGAAGGGACAAGCGGAACCCGTTCTGGCCTCCCGACTTCCCATGGCAGCCGCCACCATTGCAACCGTTCCTCGTCAAAATCGGCGCAATCTCGTTGGGGAAATTGATAGGCAAAGGCGTTGTGCTTTGCTCAACGGTCACCTCGATGCTCGCGGGGACGGCACCGTCCAATTCCGCAGTGATCACAGCCTTGCCGTCTGCTAACGGCTTGAGAAATCCTCTATCGAGAAATTCGACGATTCCCGCTGGCTCGACGCGAAAGGTAACCTCGCCGGTGACATCGCGTGGATGAACGTCCGGCGTTTCCAGTGTGAGCAAGAGTTGCTGATTCGCGTCGGGACCGATCAGGGTGAATGCGTCATGGGTCCCGCCGCGCCCCGAGATGGTCAGTCGGGTCTCGGCGTGGGCGTTTTCGAATCCCGCAAGCAGGAAAGGAAGAACGAGAATCCAGAAGTTTTTCATTACTCAAGAGAGAAAGATTTCAACGACTCGGTGTGCGTCGCTGATCCCCCGCGGGCCAACGCGACAAAATCCGGCCCGAAATCGAGCGACACCCCCGGAACGGTTCACACCAGTTCCTTCATCGGCTTGTGGCTGGGATCGACCAGTGCTGTCGGTCGGCCGGAAAGATCTTTCGCCGACAGTGCAGCAGGGTCCAGCCCGCAATTGTGATAAAGCGTTGAGAAAACCTCGCCGACGCGGACCGGACGGACCGATGCCTCGCCGCCGTTGCGGTCAGTCTCGCCGATGACCTGCCCGGTGTTCATTCCACCGCCAGCCATAAGGCCGCCCATAACGCGCGGCCAGTGGTCGCGACCGCCACCCGCGTTGACGACCGGTGTCCGGCCGAATTCGCCCCAAACGACAATCGAGACATCGTCAATCATGCCGTTCTGCTTCAGGTCTTGCACCAGATTTGCCAGGCCTGCATCGAGGACTGGCAGGTTGCGCTCTTTCAGAGTCTTGAAGTTATTACTGTGGGTATCCCAACTACCCGTATTCAGCGTCACGCAGCGCACCCCTGCCTCGACCAGCCGTCGGGCGGTGAGGAAGACGTCGACGCTTCTTTTCATGTTGGAGGGAACTCCCTTGTGATAGCGCTCGCGAGATTCTTTCTCGGCCTTGTTGACGTCGAGGGCGTCGGATAACTTGGTCGAGGTGACCACCTCAAAGGCCTGCCTGGTGAATTTGTCCATCCCTTCCATCAAACCGGAATCATCCGCGTCGCGTTTCAACTGGTCCAGACCGCCGAGCATCGCTTCGCGGTCAGCCAGGCGCTCCAGCGTAAGGCCATTTTGCAGCTTCATGTCGCCGCGGCCACGGCCATTCGGGGCGAAAGGTTGATGGGCGGCACCGAGGAATCCGCCGCCGCTCTTCGATGCACTCAAGGCTACCGAGGATGGAACTCCTTGTGGCGGCTGACCCTGGAATTTGTCGAGCACGGCTCCGAACTCGGGCCATCCACCCGCCGGTTCGGTAGGCTTGTTGGAGTGACCGGTCAGTGTCTGGTAACTGCTGTGCTGTCCGAAGCTGTCGCTAATGGATCGGATAGGCACGAAATAATCCATTTCCTTGGCGATCTGCGGCAGGTGTTCGCAAATCCGGATTCCCGGCACGCTGGTTTCGATGGCATTGAACTCGCCGCGGATCTGACTCGGCGCGTTTTCTTTGATGTCCCACATGTCCGTGTGCGATGGACCACCCGGCAGGTAGACCATGATAACGGCCTTGTTGGAAGAGCCAACTCCTGCGGCCTCCTCAGCTCGAAGCATCTGCGGTAAACTTAAACCGCCCAAGGCAAGGGAGCCTATGCGAAGGGCCTCGCGGCGTGAATATCCGGAGCAGAAGCGGTTGGATTCGGAACTTGGAATCGTAATCATAATGGAACTTTTCCCTATACACTGTTGATTATAAAGATCTGGCGACCTTAGACTTTTATCATTTTGGGGGTTTGCCACAAGGGTTTCTTTAGGCGCGTTAGCGCCGAGTCGTTCCAGAAGTAACGAAGCAACAGGGTAGGCTCTTTGATCTTACAATGTTAGGTCATGTGCGGACGAATTGCCTGAGTGCCTTGAGAAGCATTCCCTGCCTCACGGAGTTGTGGAGGCACGGAGTGCCGGTTATTCGCCGGTTCCGCCAGTCCAGCTCTTGCTCTGAAACGGGGCTGCAGGGAGACCGGCTCCGTTGACGAGATTGGGAGATGTGAGTTTGTGCCAGGCGAACTGAACCGTCACGGGTGTCACGCCTTCGGCTTTGACGATTACGGTTTCACCATCAATCTCGGCAGTGGCTTCAACGAACTTGCCGTCTGCGCCGGCGACTTTGAATTCACTCAATGGTTTGTCGTCCCGCGATTTGAGACCGCTGCCATGGGCGAAGTTTACACGGGCAGTGTTGCCTTCTATCACAACACTTTTCAAGAGAGGGCCGGAATACGGCAGGTCTTTTCCGTATTTTTTGGCCAGTGCCCACAGGGCGAGTCTGTCGCCGACGTCATGCTTATTCTGCGGATGAATGTCGGCAATGTTGTCTACGAGGTCGGTGATAACTGCCATGCCGGTGTGCGGCAACTTGAGGGTTGCGGTTTGCCCTTCCCACAGGGCAGGCAGCTGTCCTGCTTCATATTTCTCGCCTGACCAGGGGGCGATCTGAACGAAATAGAATGGCATATCTGCACCCCAGTTCTTGCGCCAGCCTTTTATCAAATCCATCATCTTGCCTTCGTAGGCCAGTCCGTTTTTCTTGATCACATTGGTCTCTCCCTGATACCAAATGCATCCGGTGATAGGAAATTTGGACAAGGGAGCAATCATGGCGTTGTACATCCCGCCGGATGCTTCTTTGGTGACTGTCCATGGCTCGATAGGGGATCCTCCCCATGAACTGTTGATCAGTCCGATGGGCACAGAAATGTCTTTGTGAAGTCGCTTGCCGAAGTGATAGAGCACTGCGGAAAATTGCGGAGCGTTCCCCGGGGTGCAGGTTTTCCACGAAGCCTTGATATCATTTGTGGGTGCTTTAGCAGTCACTTTTGGAACGTGATAGAGGCGAAGTAGCGGGTGGTCTGCCGCTGCAATAAATTCGGGACTGCCTTGTGTTCTACTCAGTGGCCACTCCATGTTCGATTGGCCGGAACCGACCCAAACGTCGCCGACGAGAATGTCGCTGATTTCTAATTTTTCTTCACCGCTGCTTACGCTCATGGTCACGGGGGCGGAACTGGCGGCGCGTCCTTGCAGTGCGATCTGCCAATTTCCGGAATCGGATGTAGTGGTGCTGCTGGATTCATCACCAAGTTGAACACTGACACTGCTCCCGGCTTTTGCCCGCCCCCACAAGTTTACAGGCTTGTTGCGTTGCAGAACCATGTGACTGGTGAAAACGGAAGGCATGGTGAGTATCGGCATTTTGACGCCCAAAGTGGCGAGCATCAACTCAGCTACTTTCGCGTTGCCTACATCATTCAGGTGCACCGTATCGCCAGTCAGAACACCACGAGCCTGATTGGCTTGGTTGACTGCCTTCAGGTGATCCATAAACCCTTTGCGGAGGTCGAGCATTTCGGAACCGGTATCGACCGCCACTTTGCGACTGATGCCGGCGTACTCATCGAGCATTTTATCGAACTCGTTGCTGCCGTCGATTTTTTCACCGATCACAGTTGGTGTGCAGAGAATTACCCGGGCCCCGGCAGCGTTGATTTTGGAAATCATCTCACGCAGACCGGCGTCGAAATCTTCCTTTTTGGTGCCTCTGTCTTTGTTCCAGTGCCAGACATCGTTGATTCCGATATAGATAAAAACGAGCGTTGGTTTTTTGTTGATGACATCGCGTTCGAGACGCTTCTGGCAATCGGGAACTTTATTCCCGCTGATGCCTGCCCCAATGATGGTAACGCCGTAGCCGGGATGCGTTCGATTGATTACGGACTCGAATTGTCGAATGTAACCATTCCCGTGAGCACCCGCCTGAGTGATGGAATCTCCAAGGAAGACGATTCGTTCGCCTTTCTTCAGATCCTCGGCGTTGGCAGTGGGGAAGAAGGCAAAAATTGCCGCAGTGATTGTTAGGGCGAAGTGTTTCATTTGAATAAGTTGGAGCAGGGAAAGGTCGAATGGATTTAATCCAAAATCTTGAGGAGTGTCACCTTATTTTCAGCTGATTTATCCAGTTCGGAAAACGTCACCTTACTACCGGGAAGTTCAACCACTCCCAGACCCATGCGCCGCAAGATGGTGCGGCAGAAATTGGTTCGGGGGTTAATGTTCTGCCGTTCGAAAACGAGTTGCTGGCCCTGTTTGAAACGGTCGCCGGAGGGGGATAGGAAGCTTGGCCCGGTCTGAGCCCATTCTTGTCATCGTTGCAAAAAGATCTGATCAAGTCAATCCCTGCCAGTCACAATAACTACGGGTTGGCTCTGTTTTTGTGGCTTTGTTCTATTGATTCTACCACGTCTTGATATCGTCCTTGGTACCTTCGATCCCGTCCTTTCCGGGACTCCAAACTAAAATGCTTTGCGGAAGATGATCTGCACCGTTTTCCCTATCCCACGCGGGTCTTTCGATTCTGCCGTTGTAGTCAAGATCGAGGCGAATTCGATAGTGGTTTCCCCAGGGGTCCCACAGTTCTCCGCCGCCATTTTCATCAAGCAGAACACCGCTCCGGTATTTTCCATCGCCCATCGCTTTGGCTGCTTTTGAAGAGAAAAAGGGAATGCGCCTGGGGTTCAGAGTAGATGAATCGCTGGCGAGAAGAATATCCATTAGTTTGTGATCTGAAAATATAACATCATTTTCATCTCCCCCTTTTTCTGCGGGATACTTTCGATACTCCGTAAAATACGCACTTATTGCACTCTTCAGATTGTAAGCCGAATTCATCGCAGATGCTTTTCCTGCTTTTTCGCTTACTCCGTTTATCGTGGGGATGAGCACAAACGCAATTATAAAAACCGATGCAACGATCCCTATGTAACCAAGGATCACACCGGCCAGTGCCAACCCGCGTCCCCCAAGAGTGCCTAGAGATTTCTTTATCTTGCTCAAGGCAATATGGCCGCAGATAACTGCTGGAATTCCCAAGCCCAGAAGGCTAAGCAACAGGGCGGCAATCGCCAGGGCTGATGCGGGAGCTTTAGCCCCTGTAAATTGAGGGTCGTTTTCAGATGGTGAATTCATGAGGTTAGGAACTCATCGTCTTGATTTTGTCGTCTAAAGTCAAACCTTTCTACCGTCCATCTATCTATCTCATCATCGACTCATTCCCGATGTCCTTTTGAATGAAATAGAAAAGGTGAAAGGTGGGTTACCAGTTGGATTTCCTGTTTGATTTTAGACGGATGCGAGGGATGAAACCTATAGCGAACTTCAATCCGTCATTAAGTATTGTTTAAACAACTAAGGATTTGCCTGACCTTTTCATTTCAACCAGCGGCGGGTCAACTCATTCCAGTCCGGACTTTCGACTCCGGTCGAAATATCGTGGAGACGCTCCTGGCGATCGATGATCTTTGCAAAGGCGTCGGCGATGATTTCGCCCATCTGCCAGAGGGCGTGACGGAAGTTTGCCTTCTCGGCAGCTTCGAGCATTTCCATATAAGTGAGCCCTCCGGCGACACGGCTCAGATCCGCATCGCAAACCCGTTCAGCGTTTGCTGCCGTTTTCACGGTCAGTTGCCGCACGAGTCGTGGGTTGCGGATACGTTGATAGCGACGGTTCTCTGCGAGAAGTGCTCGCAAGAGTAGTTCGTTGTCGGGCTCCCAGCCGTCAGCAACATGCGCACCCAGCCGCCCCTGCTTTTTGCCGCTGCGCATGTAGTGGAGTTGGACGGGTTGCACCGGCACGGCTGCGAGATCGTCGAGCAAGGCCGCCCAGTTGAGTCCAAGTTCACCGATACCAACTTCGTTGAAGGAGATGAGATCCTGCAGTGGCCGATTTTTCGCGGTGTAGGTTCCGTCGATTAGATTGAGATTGATGCCATCGATGACCGATTTGATCAATCCATCGCCAGCGACATGGGTGATCCATCCGAAGACGTAGGCAAGGGAACGCTCGCCCGGACCAAACAGTTCGATGGCGTCACCGGCGACATCGGCCGCGTAGTCGAGCCACTCGGAAAGGGGAATCGCGATTTCGCGATCTTCCTTGCTCCAACCAATGAACAAGTGGGCGCGGCCGTAGAACTGAAAGTGAAGTTCGCGGGGTGGAATTTCACGGCCTCCGAACTGGAATTTCCAAGGGCGAACGGCTCCGCCTGTTATTGGACTTTTTTCGACCGGTGAAGGGCCGTGGCCGATCTCCTCGCCACTGTCAACGCACACCGCTGCTGGCATCGTCTGAACATCGCAGCCGAGGTAGGCGCCGCAGAGATAGGTGGAAAAGTGACGACGAATCAGTGGGGCGATCGGCAAGCCACGTGCCTCCGATGCTTTGGCTGCGAGAATGGCGTAAGTCGTGTGTCCTATAATTCCGCTCATGAGTTGGGGGCAGGGTAATGCAATGATTCTGATCCGAAGTCAGATAGCGGGCAATACCGTGATTCGGGATCAGAATGAGGTCGGGCTTCATTTTCTGAGGGAATTCGTCGACTAAAGCCACGAAGCACCGAAGATATGTGTTTCGCCTTATGCCTAATCCGCCGTCACACCCAAACGATCCGCTTCATGGAGTTACTCTGAAAACGATTCTCGAGACTCTGGTTGCGCGTCATGGTTGGAGGAAGCTGGCCGACGAAATTGAGATCCGTTGCTTCATGTTTGATCCCACGATCAATTCCAGCCTCAAATTTCTGCGCCAAACCCCCTGGGCCCGCCAAAAAGTGGAGAACTGGTATGTGAGTGAGTTAGGGCCGATAAAAGGAGATCCGGAAAGATCAACTGACGAGGAGTGAACCTTGTCTCGAAAACGGTGAGCCTTTCCCCTTGATTAAGAACAAAGGGCTGGATGGCAATCCGGTGTTCAATTTGATCCAGCTGTTCTTTCTACTTGTACCCTTTTGGGCAGTCGAACATGCGATTGGTTCTATTTTCTCTTCTTCTTCTTTTTCGAAGCGGCCGGCTTGACTGTCTCGGCATCGACAGAAGCGAGGTAGTCGAGGAGCCGTTTTTTCAATGCCGCGGCCTTCTCAGGATGGGCATCGGCGATGTTGTTGCCTTCCTCGACCGGGTTTGGATCGACTTGGTAGAGTTCGTGACTGGCGATCGTTCCATCCTTGTTCCAGACGAGTCGTAGCTTAAATTTTCCCTGGCGAATGGTGGACTCCTTTTTGCCGGGGCGGTGGAAGAAGAGGGCTCCGTCAGGGCGTTTGATTGTGGCTTTATCAGGGTCGGAAAGAGCTGCCTTGAAACTCACTCCGTCGACTTCGTCGCCAAGGTCAGCTGTGCCACCGGCGAGATCGTGAAAGGTAGGGAGAAAGTCGTAGCCGGCGACCGGAGTGCGGCAGACGGAGCCAGGCTCGATATCGGGTCCACAAACAAAGAAGGGAACGCGAGTGCCGCCTTCAAATAGACTGTGCTTGGCTCCGGTGAGCGGGGCATTGGTGGCGGGGCGGGACTTGTCTCCGCCCGGAACCGTGCCGCGCCCCCCGTTGTCAGCGGTGAAGAAGACGTAGGTGTTGTTTGCGATACCAAGTTCGTCAAGGGTGTCGAGAATTCGGCCGATACCCTTGTCGAGTTCCTCCAGCATGGCGGCCCAGGCTTCGGGGTAGCCCCGGTCGGGAGTGCCTTTGTCTTCGTATTTCTTGAGGGTTTCCTCGCTGCAGACGACGGAGAGGTGTTGCGCGTAGTAGCTGGCCTGAACGTAGAAAGGCTTTCCGGCATTGGTTTGATTCCGAATGAATTGAGTCGCGCTGCCAGTCAGGGACCGGGTGCGCTTGGGGTCTTTGTTGTCGATGAAGTGAGGAGGGCCATTTCCGTGGCCGCCCTTTACCCCTAGCGAGCTGGGCATGCCGCCGGTGTTGTTTCCGGTGAGGCCGTCGCTGGCGTCATAGCCACATTGCTCAGGAGTTGAGATCATTTGTTCTCCCCATTTACCGAAGTGTGCACAACGATAATCAGGATTGGCTTTTTTCAATGCCCTGGGAATGGTCATGTGCTCAGCAGGAACCCATGGACTTTTGAATTCGGAGCCGCTTCGGGCGGCGGTGGTGCCGCAGAGAATACTCCGCCGGGTTGGCGTGCAAAGCGGAGCGGGTGAGTAACCACTCGTGAATCGAAGGCCGCTCTCCATGAGCCGGTTCATATGGGGAGTTTCGAGATAGGTGGACTTGGACTCTGGCAGGGTCGGATCCATTGCCGCAGAAAGTTGGCTCCAGCCGTGATCGTCGGTCAGGATCAGCACAATATTGGGCGGGCCGGCTGCGTGGACCGGCGAATGAGAGCTCAGGAAATGAATGCTGAGAGCGAGGAGGAGGGCAATGGTCCTTTTCATGATAGGTGATCTACGACGGGATTCGTTTTCGGCTAAATGGGAAACATCCAGAGAATTGTTTGCCTCCCCGGGGCAACTCATCATTCTCAATAAGCTACTATTCTTCCCAAACAAACTCATCGGTTGATTTCCGTCTGTGCTCCCACGCCCTTGGGGGCAGGGTCTTTTTGTTTGCCAGCGCCATGTAGGCCAGAATTCCGTCGGCAATGGACTGAGCATACATCTCCCGCCACTTGGACGAATCGATGTTTTTGGCTTCCTGAGGATTGGTGAGGAAACCGCACTCGATCAAAATCGAAGGAACCTTGGAATGCCGAAGAACTGCGTATCGGGCTCGTTTAACCCCACGATCAAATCCTCCGGTTTTGCCGAGTAGCGTATGGTGCATCGTATTCGCGAGGACAAAACTTGCCTGCTCAAAGGCATTTCCATAGCACGGCCGACGATCCAGAATGGGATCCGGGGCTTTACCTGTCGTGGGCAGGCCAAGCGGAGGAAGGGCATACACTTCGATCCCATTGGCAGAGGGTTTCCAACCGGCGGAATTGAAATGTATACTGACGAAAATCGGGTCCTTGTAGTTGTCCGTCATTTCGGGGCGCTCTGACAGATTGACGAAAGCGTCCGAAAGACGGCTCTGAACAACCTTGACCTTTTTTGCCTCAAGAATTCGGCGAGCCCGTTTCACCATGTCGAGAGTGTAGTCTTTCTCGTATCCATAGGAACTCTTGCTTCCGCGATCGTGACCTCCGTGCCCGGGGTCGAAAACGACAGTTTTAACCTTGGCGATCTGCGTGACCAAATCCGGGCGCATCGCAGGGCCCAGCGTAGAATTGATGTCCGCGAGGGAGACGAAAGCCTTTCCTGCGCTGGTAGTGACCGGATACGAAAGCCAGTGACGAACGCCATCGGCGATGACTTCCCGGGTCCCTGTCTTCACCACTAACTGATGCGATTTCCCCGCGAATCCAAGCTCCCTCTTGTCCTTGCGAGGCTTCGACGCTTGCATCGCAAATGCCGTCGCGAAATCCGCGAGCGGAACGTAAGTCATGTCGTTGATTCGGGTCGTCCGCCATTCGGCCTGAGCGGAGGACGGGGGCAGGGAGACGAGACCAAGAATCGCAATAAGAAGCAGCGGGACTCGGGATAAGGAAAGAGATGACATTGTGCGTGAAAAGAGGTAGGCGAACGATATGAACAGACTCATGGACTGTTCCGGTCTCTGGCTGGCTTACATTGTTCCTGAAGATCCTGTGATCTACTGTATCTGCAAGTCAAGAAGCTTGTCTCACTTACGCCACGCATTCCTGTTTTGAATAGATTTCGCTGATGTTGGAAAACTCATTTGGTCTAAGGGGGACGGCCGTCCGCTTCAAATCCCATCTCCATTGTGGTGTAGTTAGTCTGTATTCTGGCGGCATTGGATTTACTGTGGCTCTGGTGGTCTGGAGATGGGAGAAAAGTTACCCGCCGACAAAAAACAGCAGCCTTACTCCGGCAGTTCCGCCACTGCCGGTAAAGAGTCTGCCATTCCCGCGTTCGTTCTCTTCAACTCCGCCACCGTATCCGCCCGCATCTTGATTACCCGCGGTCGGTTTTCTTTTGTGAGAGCGAGGTTACTCAATTCCTCCGGGTCGGTATCCAGATCATAGAGTTCCTCCATCTCTCCTTCGACAAAATTGCGAATGTATTTGTATCGCCCGTCCTGGAGAGACGTGTACCAGGGGACTCCTGCTACAAGCTGCAACTCTTTAAGGTCTGTAGGAATACGGTTAGTATCCGATCCGTATTTCCTCGCCGTAAATACAGTCATCACGGAGCGCTTGACCTCCTTGTTCTCCGGATCCTTCAGCAGGGGGAGCAAGCTTTTTCCGTGCATCTTCCAGGGAAGGTCAATCCCCGCCACATCAAAAAATGTGGGGACGAGATCCACTCCTCCGGCCGGAACATCGCACACTTTACCCACGGGAAGATCACCCGGTTGCGACACGATGAGTGAGCTTCGGATATTGGCATCGTAGGGAGCGACCTTGGTGCGAAATCCGTTCTGCCCCCAGGCGAATCCCTGGTCGGAAGTGAAGACCACCAGAGTTTTCTCATATTGACCGGTGTCTTTGAGGCCTTGTATGAGTGTTCCGACCGCCTCGTCGAGGGCCAGAACGCCCTGGTGATATTGTCGGATCCAATCGCTGTAGGAACTGCCGTGAATTCCGTTTCCGTGACTGTATTCTCCCGTTGCCCGCTTCCGGCCCTTAAGATGAGGCTGACCATCCTCGCCTTGAGTCCAGTTCTCAATCTTCTGCAAATAGGCAGGCTTCCCGGGACGGGGTGGAAAAATATTCACCGGGGCCGGAACCTGTAGATCCGGATAAGCTTCCAGATGTCGTTTCGCCGGAGTAAAGGGACCGTGCACGGCCCCATAACACAACCATAGATACCAGGATTTCTCCTCGTCCCGGCCTTTTCCCTCCAAATACTCCATCGCCCATTTTGTATAATTATCCGTGCTGTATCCCTTGACCAGTTCAGCCTCCTTTCCGTTGAACTCAATCAACTGATTCTTGTAGTAACTGCCCGCATTTTTTGTATGCCTTGGCCGGTTCCAGACAATTTGATAATCCCAGTCACGGCCAAATCCGGTATCGTCGCCGGTATGCCATTTTCCGATCTGAGCAGTCTGGTATCCATTCTCGCGGAACACCTTCGGCCAGAATGGGGACTTCCCGGGATCATAGGTGCTCCCCGGATAATCTCCTTCCATTCGCATCGACTCGATTCCGTGCTGATGATGACCGGTCAACAAGCTTGCTCGCGAGGGCATGCACCAGGTTCCGATGTAGGCGTATTTGAATCGTACCCCATTTTCGGCCAGGGCATCGATGTTCGGTGTTTTCACCCAGTCGTAGGATTCCGGATAACAGCCAACTGTTCGATGGGAATGATCATCCGTGTAGATGAACAGAATATTCGGCTTGTCCGCCGAAAACGCCCCCGCCGTGAAAAGCAGAAGCAGAAGAGGGAAAAGTGATAGGTGAATCTTCATTCTCGATAGTAGTGACGCTTTTATGGACTCAGGCAATAATCTCTTTGATCGGTTCTCCGAAATCCATATCGAGTCGCTTGTGACCCGGCACCTCGAGGCGGCGGGCATCCAATCCTAATTGCTTCATAATCGTCGCATGCACGTCAGTGACATAGTGGGGGTCTTCCGTTGCATGGAACCCGAGTTCATCGGTCGCCCCGTGAACGACCCCACCTTTGATACCCCCGCCTGCCATCCAAACACTGAAACCGAAAGGATGATGATCCCGTCCGTCGGATCCCTGGGATCCCGGAGACCTGCCAAACTCGGTCGCAAACACGACAATGGTTTCGTCGAGAAGGCCCCGTTGCTTCAGATCTTTGAGCAGGCCCGCAACGGGGCGGTCCACCTGCATCGACAATTCGCTGTGCTTCTCCTTCAACTTGGAATGTTGATCCCAGGAACCGGCAGCTCCGGTCCCGTGCATAATCTGGATAAAGCGGGTGCCCTTTTCGACAAAGCGTCTCGCGGCGAGAAGTTGCTCACCAAAGGGCTTCGTTTCTTTCTGATCCAATCCATACAACTTCTTCGTCGCCTCAGATTCACCGTCGAAGTTGATGACTTCCGGAACGGCTGTCTGCATTCGATAGGCAAGTTCGTAGGACTTAATTCTCGCTTCAAGGACAGGGTCATGGGGAAACTTCTCAGCAGTCAATCGATTGAGCCGGTTCACCAAGCCGAAACCAAGGCGTTGATCGCGCTCGGCAATTGCTTCCTCCGGCTTGGCAAAGGCCAGTGGATTTTCAGGGTCCACTTTCAGACTCACGGCATCGTGGGCAGGACCGAGATAGTGTCCGTCGCGCACGTCAAAAAACCGGGAACCCATCGTGATGAACTGAGGCAGGCTGTCGTTGAGGGATCCAAGCCCGTAATGAATCCAAGCCCCAATCGTCGGAACGCGGGGATCCAGCATGTGACGCCCTGAGTGAAACTGCACCTGCGCCCCATGATTATTGTCTGTCGTCCACATCGAGCGAATAATGGAGAGGTCATCGACGCAGGAACCGATGTGGGGAAACCAGTCGCTTACTTCCGCTCCGCTCTGTCCATATCGTTTAGCGCCGACCTGGAGCGGATAGATTTTAGTTCGTTGCTTCCCATTGGCATCATTCACTACGACAACGCGTAAATCCTTGAATCGATCGGGATTAAGAACGTCAGCGTAGGGGGTCTCATCGATGGACTTCCCCTGGTATTGATTCAGGGCTGGCTTCGGATCGAAGCTCTCCATGTGACTGAGACCGCCACGCATGAACAGCCAGATCACGCTTTTTGCCTTTGGTGGAGCATGAGGATAGCCCGAGGGGCCGCCCACTCCTCCCTCTGCCTGAAGGAGGTTTTGCAGAGCAATCGAGCCCAAACCAAAACCGCCGTATCGAAGCATTTGGCGACGTGCAAGAGACTGGGAGGCTTCAGGATTCATAGCTCAACGGATCGTTATAAAGTCGTTGTGGTTGAAAAGAGAATGAACGAGCCGGATCCGGCTATCTGCCTGAGTGGACTCAGATTTGAGATCCTCAAGGAAATCCTCACAAGCATCCAACTCCGGAGAGGTCGGCTTCCGGCAGAGAATGTGCTCGAAAACCTGTTCCGCAAATTTTCGCTCCACTTCCTCCTCGTAGAAAAGAGTGTAGACCCGCTTGCTCATGAAAATGGAGATACTGCTGTTGGAAAGCGCCAGCGCCTGCTGAGGAACGATGCTTTCACTGCGCCGATAGCAGGCCAGGATGTCGGCATCATCAAACCGGGAGAGTAATTGTCCTTTCTCGTCTCGCGAGTGCTTGAAGTAGATGCTTCGACGACGTGTATTCTGAGAGGGGGAAACAGAAGGACCTCCCATCGTCAGGTCCAGTTCTCCGGCCAGGTGCGTCAGAGAATCACGGATCACCTCGGACTCCATCCGGCGGGGATTCATTCGCCAGTAAAATTGATTCCCTGTATCTTTTTCCCGTGTGTCCGGATCAGCGTCCAGGTTCGAGGAGCTTCTCCGCCACGCAGCGGAAGTGACCATCAACTCGTGCAGGTGCTTCATACTCCACCCTGAATCGATCAGTTCGACGGCGAGATAGTCGAGCAGAGCAGCATGCTCCGGAAGGGGCGCTTGTCTTCCAAAATCGAAAACTGTCTCGACGAGTGGCTCTCCGAAATGCCTCAGCCAGAGGTGATTGACCGCGACGCGGGCGGTGAGAGGATTGTCCCTTGATGTGATCCATTGCGCGAATGCCAGTCGACGGCCTGTGCTGGTCTTAGCATAAGTAGCGGCGTAATCGGGCTCCTTGTGCTCAGGTGTTTCCAGCGCCTTAAAACTACCCCGGACTGGACTGTACTTCGCATCGCTCTTCCCGATGGCCTTTTCCGCACTTTTTAATGTTTTCCCGGCAGCCTCCAACTTTCCAGCTTCGGCGGTTAGCACTCCGATACTGGCCAGGGCAACTGCATGTTCCAGTTCGAGCCGTGCCGCTTCCTCAGGGCTTCCATTTCCCTCCCCGAAAAGAGTCGCCTTGTCTGCTAAAATTCTTGCCTCGACCACCCGCACTCCGAGTTCGGCCTCTTCCAATCGAGCCCGGGAAAGCTTCAGTTCCTCCATTGGATCCAGGGTCTTTTGAGCGGGTGTGCCGGATTCTTTCAATGTGATTTCGGGGGCAAGAGGGACGACTTCAATCGAATCGAACTCAGCGGTGGCGTCGAACGCAAACAGTTCGATGAGTCGTCCCGGATTTCGATTGGGCAAATCGTAAGCCAACAGAAACTTTCCATTCAGAGACACATTGATCAGCGTTCCCCGCACTTGAACGTGAAGTTGATAATCCTCATTGATCCGTATGGGTTGAGCGCTCTTGCCGCCTCCCGGATAGGAACTCTTGCTGTCAATGGTATGGGAGATCTGGACTTTGGGACCGGCTTCGTGCGCACTCGCATAGACCGTGTGAGCACTCCTGCCTTCATCGCTAACATCAAATCGAATGCCGACGGACTTGTAGTTATCTCCCCCCGTAGTCCGAAAATCCACAGTAAGGTCGAAGTCGGAAGGGTGGCTCTTTTTGGAGCGAACAAATTGCTTATCCTGGGAAGGCACGGTCTGGATGAGGATACCCTTATTGTAGGTCCACCCTGTTCCGCTGATTGTCCAGAGATCCGGTTGCTTGCGGTCGAAGGTATCTTTCAGGGTAATGGCCTCGCCTCCGGCTGTCTGCTCTGAACTCTTCGCCGCGTTCGCGACCTTCTCCTGAGTTTTCGCGAGCGCTTTTTTTGCGCCTTCAAGATTAGCTTTTGCGGCAGCCAGTTGGTCGCGCTGAACATACTCTCTGGTACCGGGTGCCCAGGCATATGGCGGAAGCTCGACTGGTTTCGTGGCAGGAGCGAATCCGGCGAAAAGGATAGGCACACCGGCCGTGATCTTGATCTCCGAATCCGGAGTCGCGGGATTGCCCCGGATATGTAGCTGCGTCTCCGCCTCAGGATGATCGTCAAATGCGCGTGGCAGCCCGTTCTTTTCAAAATCCGGTTCCCCGGCAATCGCATCGAGCCGAACCTGATGAGGTTCAAAGATCGCCCGGAGCCTGTAGTAATCCGTCTGCTCGATGGGATCATATTTGTGGTCGTGGCATTTGGCGCAGTTCATCGTCAGCCCGAGGAAGGCTTTGGAGGTGTGTTCGATCGTGTCGTCGAGCCAGGTGGTGCGATTGAAAAGGTAGTAGTTTCGCGCCAGAAAACCGGTTGCTGCGAGAACTTCCGGATTCTCAGGTTCCAGCTCGTCTCCCGCGATCATTTCCATAATCATCCTGTCATACCCCTTGTCGGTGTTGAGTGAGTTCACGATCCAGTCCCGCCAATGCCAGAGATGCTTCTGGCTGTTCCGAAGCTGCTTCCCCAGTCCATACCAGTCTGAATAGCGCCAAATATCCATCCAGTGGCGCCCCCATCGCTCCCCATACTGCGGGCTGGCCAACAATTCCTGAACAATGCTCTCGAAGGGTGTGGAGGTGGTGAGTTGTTCCTTTGTCGGAGGGAGACCTGTCAGGTCCAGGTAAAGTCGACGAAGAAGAAGAGATCGCTCTGCCTCACCCTGAGTCTTCAGTCCCATCTCTCCGTGTTTGACGGCCAGAAAAGCGTCAATCGGATTCCCTGCTCCTCCGCCGGGAGGCAGTGATGGTTTTTCGATTCTTTGAAATGCCCAGTGAGAAGCGGGGTCGTCTTCAGGAAGTTCTCCTACCGGGGCGGGCATCCCGTTCTTTATCCAGGAACGAATCGCCTCAATTTCCTCCGCGTGAAGTGCCTCGGCCTCTTGTGGCATGCGCGTTTCCGGGTCCGTAGAAGTCAGCCGTTTCAGGAGTTCGCCGCTTTCGATAATCCCCGAGTCAATAATTTGCCGGGCGGTATCCAGACGCAGATTCTTTTCCTGTTTAAGCGCCCCGTGACAGGCATAGCACCGTTTCTGCAGGACTGGCTTGATCTCCTTGAGGTAATCTTCTGCCTCAGCAGCATTTGATTCCGCCATCGAGAATATGAGGGCAGTCAGGACGATGAGAACAGAGTTCATCGGCCCGTTCAGAAAAAACCGGCTGCCTCTCCGTTTAAGCTGATGGAAATTCAGGATACGGAAAGTCTCGTCATTTTTGAGGAATGCGGCAATAGCGTATAACTGCTAGGGATCGAGTTCGTAAATCTGAGTCTTCGGCTACAAGGGGAGGGGAGAGAGAGGCCTGATGGGCAGACTAATTAGATGATCTATTCGGGAGAGAGGCCAAGCCTTTCGAGCACCTCGGGAGGGGGGCCGTTCCACTCGGTCATAGCCATGTTGCCTCGATAGCCGATGTCTTTCATCCCGGGTGGAGTCGTGTAGTATCCCCCGGCAATGAGATCACGGAGACGCAGGAAAAAGCTGCCGGGGAATTCCTTTCGGTTCTTTTTCGCTGCGATCGCCATGTCGGTGCAGAGCGCTAGTTGTTGCTCGGCGCTTTTGTTGAGGAAGTTTTCGGACTCGAGGTGTTTGAGTCCTTTCAGGATAAGATTGCGATCCGATTTCTGGCCCGGATAGGGTGAGCTGATCCATTCGTCAATGAAATCGTGAACGCCGACGGAGGAGGCGCTGGGAGACGTATCATCTGCCGGAATGATGATATCACAGAGGATGATCACCTGCTTTCGCTGGGATTCGGAGAAGGTCAGTGGCCAGAGGTCTCCGGGCTGGTAGGTCTTGATCATGTCAGGATCGGGCCCGTATCCGCCTCCCCCGGTTTCTCCCGGCTTCGCTGCAAGAGATTTGGTTTCGAGAAAAGGGATAGAAGCGGTTGCCGCAGAGATCCATTGGAGAGCAACTCGACGGTTGATACGGGGTCTATCTTCGGAATCAATCATCTCAAATATTTCCTTTCTTCAATTCGCCCATCAAGTGATCTGCCGCTCGCCAGGCCACTGCCATGATGGTCAGCGTTGGGTTTTTGTCGGCGGTGTTGGGGAAGGTGGCACCGTCAGCGATCACCAGATTGGGCACATCCCAGACCTGACACCATTGATTGGTGACTGACATCGAGGCGTCGGATCCCATGATTGCCCCACCGACTTCGTGAATCGTTTTCCCTCCTTCTTTGACTGCTTTGATAGGATCGCTAATTGAAGGTTGGCGACTGAATCGGCCGCCCATGGCATCGAGGATGGCGGCAATAGACTCCTGCTGATGGGCCACCTGCTTCAGTTCGTCGTCAGAGAATTTCCAGTGGAATCGGAGAGACGGAATGCCCCACTGATCTTTCAATTGGGGATCCAACTCGCTGTAGCAATCTTCGCTGGCAGCCATCGCTCCTTGTGCACCGATCCCCTGGAAAGAACCATAGTAGCGACGGGCGTCTTCCTTGAGTTGTTTTCCGAAGAGAATGCCATCTCCGTCCGACAACCAGTCAAAGCTCTTTCCGACATTCAAATTCGGCATCTTGCGTCCACTTACCGTGAGAAGTTTGTAGCCGCCGGAGAATGCCAGTTTTCCCTCCAGCAGTTCCTTGTTGAGCCAGAAAGGCATGTAGGCCTGCTGCCCGACGACACCATCCTCATTGTGGAGCGGCAGGTCTTCGAGCGCTGGGATCTGTGCGCTGAAACTGCTGCTGATCGAGTCAGTGATGTACTTGCCGACTTTGCCGTGGGCATTTCCAATTCCGTCGGGAAAGCGGTTTGAGCTTGAGTTGAAAAGCAGACGGACTGACTCCTGCGAACTTGCCGCGAGAACCACGGCCCGGCCCGAAACGTGATGCTCGGCCCCGTCGACTTTGTCGATGTAGGAAAGGCCGGTGGCTTTGCCCTCATCGTTGACCGTCACTTTGCGGGCCATCGCGTTTGGCAGAATATCGAGGTTGCCGGATTTGAGTGCCGGTCTCAGAAAGACTGTCGTCGAATCGAAGGCAGCTCCGATCGAACAGCCGCGGTGGCAGTCGGTCGCGAAGAAGCATTTGGCACGCATCCTCATGTTCTCCGCGAGAAGGCGCTGCGCTTTCGGGTTTCCCGGATGTAGCTTTGCCGGAATCCGATCGGCGTCCTGGGTTTGTGTCAGGACCGCGCGGTGAACCGGGACTACGGATATGCCGAGAGTTTTTGCCCTGTCCTTCGCCAGCAATTCTCCGGCTCGAAATTTCGGAGGTGGGAGAAGGACTCCGGGTGATGAGTCGGGAGAATTTTCGATGCCTTCGTTGGCTCCGAAAATTCCGGCAAGCATTTCGACCTTGTCGTAGTAGGGCGATAGGTCGTCATAGGAGATCGGCCAATCGAATCCGATTCCCTGTCGAGTTTGAGTTTCGAAATCATAGGGGCCATTGCGCAGTGAGACCCGACCCCAGTGATTCGTCCGGCCACCCATCATGCGTTGCCGCCACCAGAAAAACTCCCGCTTTGTTTCTTTGCTGACATTGGAATACGGCTCGCCTGGAATTTCCCAGCCGGAAGCGACGGAGTGGTCGTAGAATCCGTATTGCTTGTCCGGGGTCGCCTGGGCACGCAAGGGGGCCTGATTGGGAGTGTGGAACATCGCAGCTTCACGGACTGGGTCGACCATGCGTCCCGCTTCGAGGACGAGAACTTTCACGCCTTCCATCGCAAGCAGGTAGGCCATCTGCCCGCCTCCCGCACCAGAGCCGACAATGACGACGTCGTAGGAAGGCTGGACTTCTTTGGGAGAGATGACGGGCATGAGAGGAAAAGAAACGGGGCTAAAGGAAATGGCAAAATTGAAATGGATCAGTTCGCCGCGACTGGTTTCTTTTTCTTTTTCGGAGCAGGGGCAATGCGGGGAGTCAGGAAAGAATCAACCAGCTTCTTGTCTGCGTCTGTCGCGGCTCCGCCTTCGGGGATTTCGAAGCCGACGGTCCAGAGGATTCCATTGATCATCATTTTCCGAACTCCGGGGAGTTCCCAGGCGGAATGGGCATCAAGTCCGCTGAAGCTGAAGGATCGGCCGCCCTTTGTGCGTTCGTAGGTCCAGGCGACAACGTCTTTCGAGCCGCCTTCCTTCGAGCCGAGATGGACTTTTCCAGACCAGAGCAGCGGAGTGATTCCTTTGCCGCCCCGGGCGAATTTGAACCCGTTGAGCCAACCGTCGTTGATCTTCCAGGGAGTGACTCCGTTCGACGCAGGATGATTGGGGAAAGACTCGTGCTTGCTGTCCCAGTGACCACGCCCTGACAAAGCAGTGTAGTTTGCTCCGATCCATTCGGAAGACTGTTTTGCGAAAGCGGAAGAGAATTCCACAGCCTGGTGAACGCAGGTGATGCCCACTCCCGCGTCGACGAGTGATTGAATTACAGCGAGCCGATCCGGAGATTGCAGATAGGCCTGCTTGCCGGCTCCGTCGGTGTAAAAGACAAGGGCGTCAGCGTCTTTGAAAATGGATTCATCATCCGGCCAGTCTTCCCTTACCAGGGCGGTTTCGATTCCAGGGGTCTGCTCGAGAAGATGCTGCATCAGCAGGCAGCCTCCGAGATAATCATGATGGCCGACTCGATCGATCTCTTTCACTGCTCCGGCGAGCAGGACGACTTTGACTGGCTCAATGGCATTGGCACCGACTCCGGAAAGGAGAAGAAAAGCGAAAACAAGCGGGAGAACACGGAAGAGGTGAAAATGAGGTTTCATGAGTTGATGGAACGATAGAGTAACAGCTTGGCGGGTTCGCTAACAAGGGCGCAATCACCTGCCTGAGTCATCAGGAACCAGTTGTTGAATCAAGGGATCAAGCGGGGCTTCGATGAGTTGGTCTTTGCCGGAAACGGGGTGTCGGAACTGGAGGCTCCTTGCTTGAAGCAGCATGCGGGAACCTGTCCCCAGTCTCTCCCCGAGTTCATCGCAGCGATCAATTGCTGCGTATCGGTAGTCACCAACGATAGGAGTGCCGGCGTGGAGCAAATGCCGGCGGATCTGGTGGAACCGACCCGTCTTCGGTTTTGCTTCTACGAGCGCTAGCTGCCCGGGGAGATGTTGCAATAACCGGAACGAGGTTGCCGCGGCCCGCTCGATCTTTCCTTCCTCTTTTCGGATCGGTTCCTGACAAAGCCATTGTTCGTCGGCCGGAATTCCATCCACTACGGCCCAGTAGACCTTCGCCACTTCCCGGTTCTCGAAAGCGGCGTGAAGATTGCGCGCTGCTTCCAGATCTGTTGCAAAAAGTAAGACGCCGGATGTCGGTCGATCGAGACGATGAATGACATAGACCTGCTGACCGATTTGATCCCGAAGGATTTTCATCGTGACAAGGTCTCCCTCGACGGGTTTCCCGGCTGGATGAACCAGTTGCCCGGCCGGTTTGTTGACCGCGACGATCCATTCGTCTTGAAAGAGAATGGGCAGGGGTTGATCTTTTGATTCCAAACGGAGAGTTTTGAGGTTCGACTTTATCGCAGGGCTGGAACCGGGGTCGGCACTTTGGCCCTCCTCTCCTCTGAAAGGTGATACTCAAGAACCTTCCGGAAATGATCTTGAATATCAACTGCCGCTGCGTGGCCCATATGCGCTTTTTCCCTTGGTAATTGCAATTAGGTCTTTAAGGCAAATTTGACATGTCGGTGCCTTAGCGTGGAACGAGGCAGGTCCCGGCAATGCGATCCTGAAGACTGCGTCCGGGGAGGCAGAGAGACACGATCCCGAGTGCGGCAGTGATCCAGATGGTTCCTTCGACGATGGTGTCGAACTTCACCGGAATTAAAGGCACAAGAATCAGGGCAATGGCGATGAGCCAGGGCGACCAGGTCACGAGGCTGCGCCAGAAACAGCGGCCGCGGGAGGCGCGGGACCCGTCGGTCTTGGCGACAACCACACCGCTGGCTAACATGAGGAGCCCTCCCCGGAAGAATACCGATGCGATGATTGCGGGTGCTCCGACGTAGAGGAGAAGAGATGCCACGCCGGCCATCAATGCAAAAGAGGGAGCCATTTGGGTTTCAGTCGCCTGTTTGGTAAAGCCACCAATTGCCTCATTGGCCTTGTCGATTTGTTCGGTGGTCGGGCTGGGGTGTTTGTGAAGGCTCTCCTCCGCAAGAGCCCGTTTTTCCCCGGAGAAGAGCGAGGTCGCTAGCGAGGAATTCCATTGCTTTGGATCGTTTATGGTGTCCCGATAGTGACTCGCGATATAGATCTCGAAGAGCTCATCATTCAAGTTTTTCTGAGGATGCTTTCCATCCGGGCCTGACATTTCCCAAAAGGAAAGAACCAGGTTCATTTCCATGATCTCCGGCTGTTGGTTCTGCCATTGTTTCAGCACCGGCATTGCGAATAACATCATTAGAAAGGCCAGAATCGGAAAGGCGATGCAGCCAACGACGAGAAAGACCCGACGAATTCGTGAAACGGAGGTGACGCGGTGCACCAATTGCTTGAGCGCATCGATCAGGGACGAAGGATTCGGATACAGGGCCAGGTTCTCGCGAAAGGAGACAGCATGCAGGGGGATAGGTGCTTTTGCTAGAGCTGCGACTTCCTCCAGCAATTCAGTTGGGCTGTTTTGTGTTGTTTCGGATTCCTCGAGGGAGTTCCCGGGAGCAGGGAAGTCCAGCAGTTTTGCCCGCCCGCTCGCCGTGATCCAGACTCGTTGCAGCGAGAGCACTTCGGGCTGGTTTCCTTCTTCTTCCGCGATGCGGAATTCCTTCGCCAAGTCCAGCAACCAGTAGCGGACACGCGACCAGGAGAGGGATTCATTCTTAAGTAGACGGCTCAGAGATTGTCCTCCGGGAAATTCGTAGGCATCCCAGCTTTCCTCTTCAGATCTTCGGCCGGCAAGCCAGCGGAGTCGCCCTGTCCGACCCAACTGCCGGAAGTCAGAAGAAACAGGTTCGGTTCCGATTGGTACTTTGCGGATCCAGATTTTGCGCAGCAGCCGTGTGTCATAGCCGACCACCCATTCTGCTTCTTCGCTTTTCCCCAGGACATCCAGCACATGATAGGGACCTATCTTCGGAGTTTCTTCCGATGCAGTGACGGGATCGGAAACCTCACTTTGTGATACGGGGCGACCTCCGTAGACCTTGCTGCGAATCACGCGGGTTTTGCTGATGAGGTCGAAGACAGAGGCGAGTCCGTTTCTCTTTCGCGCGGTGAGAAAGAAGATGCCGACAATGATATAGGAACTCATCATGATTAAGAAACTCATTGGATCACTCAGTCCCCTTGCAAACAGGGAGGGGTTCATGCTCGAAAATATCCAGGAGGGCAGGGCCGGTATCAGTATGGCAATAGACGCTCGAACAACTGCCACTGGAAAACCGGGAAGGCCTCCCATGGTCCGCACCACCTGCAGTCTGCAGATGCGCTTCCCCAGAGTGTAGCCGAGCAGGCCCTCCATGAGGCTGAAGTAGAGAAACCACAGAGAAAAACCAATGAGGATTGCTGTTAAACCCAAGCCGGGACCCACGTGCTCGTCAGTCGAATATAGATCTCCCATGAAGAGAGATTGCGCAGGCATTGAAACGAGCATGAAGATTCCTACGTCAACCGCCATGGCTGCGACACGCAGCGGGAGCGATGCTGCCACGGGTGCATCTGACCCGAAAGGAAAGAGCGCTTTGCGTAACTCCGAGTATGCCCGGTAGCGATTGGTTGGAATTTTCTCGAGGCAACGCATCACTGCATTTGCGAGGACGGTTGGCATTTCCGGGCGAAACTTTTTGGGAGAAGGAGTTTTTCCCTCGAGTACGTTGGCAAAGAGCTGAGCAACGCTCTTTCCGGTAAAAGCAGGGCGACCGGTGAGCAGATAGAACAGAGTGGCGCCAACTGCATAGATATCGGAACGGACATTCAATTCATCACCTCGCAGTTGCTCAGGGGATGCAAAGGCGGGGGTCCCGAAAATCGTTCCCTCCATTGTTAAATGATGCTCATCGCGGGCGTCGGTGGAGATGGATAAACCGAAGTCCCCGACCTTCACCGTTCCGTCGGTATCCCGGAAACAGTTTCCCGGCTTCACGTCGCGATGAAGGATTCCGATTTCCTGGGCGGCTTCGAGTCCGGAGATGATTTGGAGAATGGCGTCAATTGCTTCGCCGATGGGAAGGGGGCCGTTCTCTTTGACGTATTCTTCGAGGGTTCCGCCACCGACCATTTCCATGGCAATCGCCGGCATGTCGCCGATTTCCTCGGTGCCGAAAACATAGACGCTGTTGGGGTGGTTGACAGACGCCGCAAGCCGCCCTTCTCGAAGGAATCGGGCGCGGGCCTCAGGAGAGTCGAGTTGATGATTGAGAAGTTTCAGAGCGACGCGTCGGCCGGTCTCGATCTGCTCCGCTTCGAAGACGGCACCCATGCCGCCGCGACCGAGTTCTCTTTCGATTTTGTAGCCGCCGAAGGTGTCCCCGGGATCGGGAAGTGCGCCGGATGGCGTGTATCCCTCCGGCATTGACATGGTTTCCAATCCACCCAGCATGAGACACTCCGGGCAGAGGCCTTCGGGGGCATCAGGAGGGAGTTGCTGTTCACACTGAGGGCAGGAGCGAATGGTTGGAGTATCTGTCATCTATCCCTTACAGAAGAACTTTCCGGGAAACGTTACAGGAAATCGTTTCATTTTTTGAAATTTCCCGAAAGAATCGAAATCAGGTAACGAATTTCGTCATCCACCTCAGACGGATCCGCAACGGTTTCCCCGATCGATTCCCGGAGAATTTCCCGGTAGCGCTTTTTCATTCGGTGTGCGGCAACGCGGGCGGCCCCCTCGGAAAGATCGAGACGTTTACCGGATTCGGCGAAGGAATGGGCATCGCCTCCCCCGCTGAGGCGGTCTTTTAACTCCTCAAAGAGATCGAGCTTGTCCGCAGATTTCATTTCCTCTCGCAGTCGGGCCATAACAATGTCGAGCATGGTCATTGCCCAGCGACGTTCGAACAATCGCTCGGCGTTCATTTCCCCGGCCGGTTCCAGTTGGTAGCGAGCTTCCGCTTCCGTATCATCGAGTGAAAGCAGAACGGTCCCTCCGCCCCGTTTCGTTGCCTGAGAACGCTTCCATTCGTTTGCTAAAAAGTGCTTCAGCGATGCGAGTAGAAAGGAACGGAACTTTCCTTTTTCCTGCATCACATCGCCGAGGTAGTTCTTCTCGAGCAGCTTCTCGAAGAAGGCCTGAGTCAAATCCTGGGCATCGTGGGAGGAATGGCCGTTCCTCCTGACGAAAGCATAAAGAGGATACCAGTAGGTTTCGCAGAGCTTGGAGAGGGCACGCCCTGCGGGAATGGAATCATTCCCCTGGGCCGTGAGTACAAGGCTCCAGTGCGTCGTCGCAAATCGGTGGGAACCGGTGTTGTCGGACCTTGGTTCGCTGGGGGTGTTGGAAGTCATTTGGATTGAGCGAGAGGTCGGACAAACGCTGCCGTTCGCATCAAGAGTGGGTGATAAAATTTACCTTTTTTAATTTTTAAAAGAAGTCCTCTTCGGACCGGTGGGATTGAGGGGCCATTCGTTGTCTTTGTGATAGAGGAGTGATTGACAGGCAAATTCGTATTTAGAATAGTTCCGGACCTGTCTCTTATACACATCTCCGAGCCCACGAGACCGAGGCTGATCTCG
>CAJXQE010000044.1 GCA_913058215.1 uncultured Verrucomicrobiales bacterium | reverse complement strand
GGAGATGTGTATAAGAGACAGATTTCACAACGCTTGATGGTGAACTCGTCGGCTGAATCCTGAGCGGATAAGGTGAGAGAGAATAAGACAGCCGTAAGGGCGAGCGAAAGTTTCATGCTTTGCATTTCAGCGACTCCGGCGAAAAGAAACAAGGCCGTGTATGCGGGGTAAGAAACAAGGCGATCATAGAAATGCCGAATGGTCGGAGAACTTTCGTCCGCCGACCATCCGGTCCCCTTCAGTTACGTGAAAATTGTTTGGTGCTTATGAGAGAGTTCTCGTCCAGGTGCGCCAGGTTCCGTTGGAGTAAACGTCTTTGTAAGTCACGACGGTTACGCTGTAGTAGTGGGCTTTGCCGCAATGGTCATAGCGCACTTTGCGGATGCAGTGGCGTTTCAGTTCGTAAGTCTTCAGTTTGTAGACTTTCGGAGCGCAATGGTTGTTGTTGTAGTTGCTGCGGTAGTGGTTTCCTGCTTCGGCTGGAGCAACTCCTACGAAGAGTGCGGTTCCGGCGATGATGGCTGCGATGAGTAGATTTTTCATGATGTTCTTTTCTGTCTTTATTAATTTTGAAGATTGGGCCCGTAGCGTCTCTGCTCTGTCGGCTCCTGGTTTCATGAAGGGAATCGAATGCGAAGGCATTCTGATTGGATAAATCGTAACTTTCTTTCGAAAAAGACCGATTGGACCTTGTTGAATATTCGATTACACCCTGTGTTATAGGGGGTTGTGTCCGGAATTAGAAGCGACGAGAAAACGCGAAGAAATACGAGTCGAGCTTGTGATTCAGCCCCTGTCCGTGGTCGTCTGGGGATATTTGGGCAGTCCGAACCTGCTCCTCTGAAAAGAAATCCCTGCACAAACGTCCACAAATCGGTAGAAATGAGATCACCAAAGGAGCGGCCGTCCCTTTGATGCAATATTGAACAAGAGCTCCAGCCGGTGGCCTTCGCTCGCGTTGTTCCATGTCGGTGTTCTCACCACGGACAGTTCGGCAATTTCCTCTGAATCATCACACACTTCAAGAATGCCCCAGCCGAGCGGGACTTCGTGTGGCTTCACGATTCCCTTGCTTACGACGAGATAACACAAGTCGGCGCATTGATAGCGAATCATCCGCTCAAATTTTGTGCGGCCAAAGATGCCGCGCTCCAGAACCTGGATTTCCCGAATCACTTTTTGATAGCCTTTGTGATTCACCTCGCCGGGATCGCTTCGCTGGTACTCGGGGAAAAGGGAATCCCCTTGTCGAAGATTTGGATAGTGGAGGCCGATCATTTCCTCCAGCTTTTGACGCCGTTGATGAAGCGTTGCGAGACGCTTGCGGGAGGCAATTTCCGGAAGCGAGTCGTTCAGGAAATCGGAACGGACTTGCTTGCACTCAAAGACAGCGGTCTGCGCGATGGTGACCTCTCCCTTTCCGGGGCGTTCCATTTTGCAGGCGGCGACGTCGGCCCGAAAGTTGGAATTGGGAACGCGAACTTCTTCGTCGATGGCCCGATAACCCTCCGCGCTCGCCCAGAAAGCAGCGGCGGCTTTGAGTTGGAGATGCCCGGCGGATTCTGCCATGGGCAATCCTACTCTCCATCTATCTCTTAGTCTTACTCTTTTCCTGAAGGGTGAAAAGCACGCTCAGAAGCGAGAGTAAGAAGAGGCGGAGTAAGAGTATGATTTATTATAAGCCTGGTAATGAATGCTTACTTCACATTCAAAACACCCTTCATGATCAGGTAATGACCGGGGAAGGTGCAGACATACTCGTATTTTCCGGGGCTGGCCGGAGCGGTGAACTCAATGGTTTCTTCGCCACCGTTGTCGATCATCTTGGTGCCAGCGATGATTTTATCACTGTCAGGCCAGAAATCTTTGGCAAAGCCTTCAGCGCCCATGGCCATCGCGGCCAATCCCAATTCCTGGGAGGATCCGGGCTGAACGACGAGTAGGTTGTGCGGCATGAAATCCGGGTTGGCGAATGTCAGCTTAATCTTCTTGCCGGCTTTGACGGTGAGTTCTTTGACGTCGTAGCTCATTTTCTCGATCACCGTAGCGATACGGATAGTGGTGAGCTCGTCGGTGTCCGAGAGGATGCCGGACTTCTCTCCAGTGCCTTCCAAGTGGGGTTCCTCTGCACTTTCGGCGGCCCCTTTAGAAGGATCTGCATTGTACCAATGATGCTGGACGGTCTGGGCGGCGACGCGGACATGGGGCTCAGGCGACTGGAGAAGGCTGCCGAGTAGCTTGCCGTTGCGGCGGCTGTGCGCCTGGTGAAGCCAGAGTGCTTCCAGTAAATGGTGAGCATCCTCTTTTTTCGTGTGGTCCAAGGTTTTCATCCACTCTTTGCAGGCGGCGATCACTTCTTTGGTATCGCGTCCGCTCAACTCGACACGGGTGCGTTGACGAACACCATCGACGGGATGTTCCAAATTTTTCATCAAGGCGGCGAGGGGTTCCCCGGCAACGGCTACTGGCTTTTGCAGTGGGCGTGTCTTGTGTGAAATACGGAAGACGCGACCGTGAGTGTGGTCACGATGCGGGTCACGGATGTTGTGCTGCATGTGCCCGATAATGACGTTTGCCCAATCGGAAACATAGAGGGCTCCATCCGAACCGAAGACCGCATCGGTTGGGCGGAAATTTTTGTCACCACTGAGAAGCAATCCTTTGGAAGTCATTTCCTTGTCACCCATGGTCACCGTGAGGTCGGCTCCGGAAGGAGTTCCCCAGACTTCGCCAAGCTTGCGACCATTACCACCGTCACGGTTGAGGTCATACTGTTTGATTCCGAGGAATCCGATGGCATTGCAAATCAGGAAATCCTGCTGCATTTCTTCAGGGAAATGGGAACTGGAGACGACAGCATTGGCCGGGACTGGGCGAACTTCCTTGTCCAGCAGCGCGTGCATTTTCCAGCCGTTTCCATCGGGTCGGACCTGATAGGCACGACCGCCTGTGCCGTCGTTGGCGTAATGATATCCCCAGGAATCAAAGGCGATTCCGTGTGGGTTCGGGCTGTTGGAGCCGTGGGTCGCAATGGTGTAGCGGCGCGGATCGAAGCGATACATGGCGCTGGCCCCGGTGCTGAGCGATGAGCCCCATGGATGCTCTATATTGTTGTGCAGGAAAATTCCGCTCTGCCAGTAGAGGCCGCCATCAGGTCCGTAGATGAGGTTATTGGCCGCGTGGTGGGTGTCGGCGGATCCGATTCCATGAGCGATCACGTAGCGTTCGTCAGCCACGTCATCCCCGTCGTTGTCGCGGAGAAAGATCATATTGGGCTGCGAGGAAACAATGATCCCACCATTCCAAAAATCGAAACCGAGGGGGTTGGGAACTTTGGCGAATTCTTTGACCTTGTCGGCTTTTCCGTCCCGGTCAGTGTCTTCGAAAATGAGGATGCTGTCATCGTTGGTGCGGACAGGTGCCTGCTTGGGGTAAGTTGGCCATGCGGCAACCCAGAGCCGGCCTTTTGGACCGACTTGCATTTGAACCGGATTAATCAGCTCAGGGAATTGAGATTCATCGGCGAAAACGTTGACCTGAAAATCTTCAGGTACCGCCATTTTAGCCATGCTCTCTTCGGCGGTGAGATACTCAACGCTCCCTTCTTTCTCGGCGTTCGACATGTTGCCTTTGCCTCCGACATTGGAAACCACTTTGACGGCGGTGGGAACATTGGAATCGTCGACTTTCAAATCGCCACCGTTTGCCCGTGCCCAGATTTTCTTGTCGCGGTTGTCGGCGAGTGCATCAAGAATCAGCATTTCGTAGCGAAGTACGTCGCCGTTGGTCTGCTCTCCATTAAACTTCAGGGTAGAGCGGCTTCCCCAGATATCGTTTCCATCGACAGCGCGATAGCGGTCGAACCACTGAGTGTTCTTTTCGAGAACGGCTTCGCGGATCGGTTCCAGCTTCTCAGTGGCAGCGACTTTTTCTCCAAGGAGAGCGCTGGCGATCACTTCTCCGACGAGGCGGTTGCCTTGTTCGTTGAGATGAATCCCGTTCATCGTGAGCGGCTCTGTGGAGCTTTCGTAAAGGGCCAGGCTCGGATTGTAGAGGTCGACAAAAGTCACACCGCTTTCCTGGGCAGCTTTTTTGGTGGCTTCGGTGTAAGCGGCAAGGCGCTCGTTGTTGGCTTTACCGTCAGGAAGATTCTTTGTTTTAAGGTCTTCGTGAGCGATCGGGCTGAAAAGGACGATGCGGGGAAAGGATTCACCATTCGGCTGAGTTGCGCGGATTTTACCGACGAGATCGATCAACTTTTTCGTGTAGTCTTCCGGCTTGTTCTCGAAGCTCTCATTGTATCCGAAGAAGGTGAAAACGGCATCCGCTTTAACGATTTTCAAATAGCCGTCGATCGGCGTGAAGCCTTTGTTGCGGGGGGAGGAATCGACCCGGTCGCCGGAGTATCCGAGATTGCGAAAGGTCAGTTCCTTGTCCTTAAGCGCGTTTTGCACGGTCGCTTCCATCCAGCCGTCGTATTGCATGCGCTCGGCGAGAGCATTTCCGATGAAAGCAATAGAGTCACCTTTTTGAAAAGAGAAGGGCTTCGACTCTTTGTATCCGGCGGGCACTTCGATAGTCGCTTCAGACCAGAGAGCAGGAGCGGCCGGGGCGGCAGCTTTCTTTTTCTTCGTGCTGACGGGCTTCCCCTTTTTTCCGTCAAAGGTGAGATAGCTTGTTTTTCCTTTTTTCGTGATGTCGAAAATAAGTGAGCCGTTGGGGGCTTTGTTTTTTTCGCGAACAAAGACTGGTTCGCGTTTGGCATTGAGAACGGAGATCGTGAAGTTGTTGAGTCGTTCTCCGAGTTCGCCCCGGTTCCAGACCTGAATCGATTCGATTTTCTTTTCCGAACCCAGATCGATCTCCCACCATGGGTTTTTTCCATTTACCTTGGTATGAGTCTGGCCACCCTTGCCGTAAGGTGGGTCTTTCTTCCCGTCGAATGCTCTTTCCGGAGGTCCGCCGGAGGCGGTAGAGGACTGAGTCGCTTTGCCCTGGGGGGCAATGTTCTTGCCGCCGGAATTGATCTCGACTTCGTTCAAAGTCAGAGTCGCATTGCCCGGAATTTCAATCCGGACAAACTGGCCGGGCTTGTCGCTTGTGATGTCTTTAGCGGCAACTACGGAAAGGGCGAATGCTGCCAGCAGGTTGAGTAGAATAACAGGGTGTTTGATCATCGGTAAAATTTTGGAACTCCGATCCTGCCCTATTTAGCCGGATAGATCAAGGTCCTGAATTCTCACCGGAAAGACTGCCAAGATCGATCTGATACTTCACCCCGCTCTGGTGTTGGTTGGCAGAGTTCTCAAGGAGAAGCCGAACTTTCCGGGTCCCGCTGGAAACGTTGGCAACGGGACTGACAAACTCAAGGGTAGCCCGGGTCCAGATGGGAGACTCTTTGGAGGTGTTAAAAGGCGCAACCATTAGGCTGGATCCCTCGTGTAGAAGGATCGCTTCGCTGGATTTCATGTGGACGACGAGGTGAAGGGCCGAGAGATCGACAACTTTGACAGCAATGGCATCGGCCCCGACAAGGCTCTCCCCTACATCACGAAGGATATCGACGACGATTCCGTTAATGGGGCTCCGCAGTTTTCGGCGTTCTATCTCAGCTTCAACGAGTTCCAGCTCAATGGCTGCGGTGGCGGCACCTTCTTCGGCAGTTTGAAAGGAAGCGGTCGCCATTTCAAAATCCGCCTCGGCGCGGGCGAGTTCGTCAGGGTTGGAGCTACGTGCCCCGAGGCCGCGGACCTGCTCAAGGCGACGTTCGCGCATTTGCATTTCGGCGCGGGCAGAACGCATACCGGCGAGGCTGCCGGCTCTGATCTCCGCAATTTTTTTCCGGGCTACCTGAATGCTGGACTCCAGTTCCATCAGCAATTGGCCCTTTTCAACCCTGTCGCCTTCATTCACAGCGACGGCAGAAAGAATTCCCGTTTCCGGAAATGCGAGATCAATCTCCTCCTTTGGCTCCGTCACTCCGGTAATGATTTGCAAATTGGGATCTGCTGAAAGGGTGAAAGGCATGGCAGTTACTGCAATGCAGGCAATGAGGATTGTTTTCATGGTGGAGTTACCCGAGACGATTTTTGATTTCAGTGAGCCATTCGTCGTGACGAAAAGTGGCGACACGTTTGCGATAATTTTCCTTTTCAGCGATTTGCTGTGCTTTGTGAAAATGGGAATGCCATTGTCCGCCTTTTACTTCCCCGTCGGAATTCGACCGGGCGCCGCTCAGTCTTTTTGCAAGGGCAGGGAGATGAGTGAGAAGAAGGTCATCTTCAGCTGACAGAAAAAACTGATGCGAACCCGGTTGACCCTGACGTGCGGAGCGACCGGTCAGCTGTCGATCGATGCGACTGGATTCTTCGAGGCCGGTTGCTATAACGTGTAGGCCGCCCCGTTCTTCGACTCCTTTGGCCAGGGCGATGTGAGTGCCGCGTCCGGCCATGTTGGTCGCTACAGTGACGGCACCGGCGTCTCCGGCTCGGGCGACAAGCTCGGCTTCTTCGTTGCCTGTCTTTGCGTTGAGGAGAGTATGAGCAAGGTTAAGCCGCTCAAAGATCTTTGAAAGATCTTCGCTCTCGCTGATTTTTCGACATCCGATCAGGACCGGTTGTCCATTTTGCTGCCGCTTCTTCGCTTCGATTGCGATCGCTTCAAATTTTGCAGAAGTGGAAATGAAGATCCGGGAAGAGAGGGATTCAGCGAGGGATGGGCAGTTTCTTGGCACCGGGGTGACTGGCAGTCGATAGAATCGCCAAAGTTCCCCGGCGGCTTCCGAGGCGGTTCCTGTCATACCGGAGAGTTGATCGTAAAGAGTGTAGAAACGTTGGCGGGAAATACCTGCGATGGAGGTTGTTTCGGCACTGACGGGAACACCCTCTGCCGTTTCGACGGCTTGATGAAGGCCCTCTTTCCAGGAGCTTCCTTCGCGGACACGCCCCGTGAAAGAATCAACAATGACGATTTTTTTCTCCTCGTTGATCATGTAGTCAATGTCTCGCTTCAGCAAATACTCGGCGCGAAGAGCATTCTCGACATAACGGTCCCAGGGGCGGACGAGTTTTGCCCACTCGACGGAGAATTCACCGGAGTGAATTCGTTCCTTCCCTTCCGGAGTGAGTGAGGCCTGATTCGTGGCAGTGTCGATCCATTTTTCAGTATCGTCGTCCAGTCGGAGCGCTGCCGTTCGCGCCAGTTCGTAAACCTCTTCGGTCGGGTTTTCCTCGCTGGCTTTACCGCTGATGACAAGAGGGGTTCCAGCCTCGTCGATGAGAACAGAATCGGATTCGTCAATGATGGCGTAGGCCAGCTCGCGCTGGCAGCCGGGGATGTGAATGGCGGGGCGACCGAGAACTTCTCTTTGAAATTCGTCACCCAGTTGTGGAGTTGGCCTTCCCATCAACTCGACCTGGTCACGCAAGTAATCAAAGCCGAACTCGGTGCCAGTGCCGTAGGTGATTTCTGTCTGGTAGGCTGCTCGTTTCTTCGGAACCGGGACACGTTCAGGGAGAAGCGCGGCCGAGGTTCCAAGAAATTCGTAGAGTGGTTGCGCAAACTCGAAATCGCGTTCCGCGAGATAGCTGTTGGCAGTGGCTACGTGAACTCCGCGTCCGACGAGGCTGAGGGTGTAGGCAGCAAGAGACTGGACGAGGGTTTTTCCTTCCCCGGTTGCCATTTCTGCAATGGTTCCGCGACAAATTGCGAGTCCCCCCAGAATCTGAACGTCGTAGTGGAAAAGTCCCAGGACACGGCGGGAGGCTTCACGGACCAGGGCAAAAGCTTCAATAAGATAGTCATCGAAGGGGATTCCGCCGCGCGCCATCAGCCGAAGTCGTTCGCTGAGATCCTGCAAGGCCTGATCATTCTGTTTGGCAAACTCAGGTTCGTAGGCGTTGATTTTTTTCAACAAAGAAACGTCCTCCAGTTGGCCGTCTTTTCCGGAACGATCCGTAACAGCTTGATGCAGCAAAGCCCACGGCTCGTATTGATGCCGCAGGCGATGAAGTAAACCTGGAGATGTTTGTGACACTGAGGATTCGGTTACTTTTGGTTTTCGTAACAATGCTTCGCGAAGTCGCCGGCTTCCTGTTTCACGAGGCGTAGCAATGGCAGATCGTCTGAATCGGTAGTCCGTTCCACACCGACTTCTTCCTCCTGGAGCAATGTTCCTTTAGCACGATCCAGATTGGTTAGTGCAGCGTTGTAAACCACAAGGGCTTCGATGAAATCCTGACGGGAGCGGGCGCGTCGCTCCTGGGCATCGAGAACTTTCTCAAGGTAGAGAGACTGTCCAGTCTCCCCTTCGATACCGCGACGTTCTTTGAGAACATCCAATTCAGCGTCGGCAGCGATGGCGGCATCCTGCTTTGCTTTCATGTCAGGGTAGGCGGTCGTGACTTCGCGGTGGGCAACTTGAACTTCCAGCAGGATAGTGTCCATAGTGGACCGAAGTTGATCTTTCTTCTGGCGAACTTCCAACTGTGTCCGCAGATGGCGGGCCTTGGCCGAACGGCGTCCCCAGGGGACGGAAGCCTGAAGGCCGATTCCCCACGATGGTTCGTCGTCACGATACTGGTTGTCGTAGGCATTGGGAATGCTCCCTCCGCCGGCAAGTCCACCAATTCCAGCTTCGGCGATCAGGTCGAGGCGGGGGCGTTTGTCATTCCTTGCCATGTCTTCCCGGAGGTCGGCAGCACGGAGGTTTTTTTCCGCTTGTCTGATCTCGGGCCGAAAAGTCAGGGAGTCTGCGACGGCTTTCCCAAAGTCGGGAGTTCGACGGCAGGTGACAGGCAGATCAGCGGGAATGATCTCACCGATAGATGCTTCGACAAACCACGGGTCATTCACGAGAGCACGTAGTCTTGATTCGGCATTACGAATGGCGAGTTCACTGCGGACGAGGTCGGCTTTTCTTGAAGTCAATGCAGAGTCGGTCCTGAGAATCTGGCTACCCATAGCATCGAGGTTTTCCCGGCCGAGAAGTTCTCTGGCTACGGATGCTGTTTCGTCGACGAGGCGCTTTTTCTCCATGTAAACCACCCGGGCCAGGTAGAGAGACCAGTAGGAGCGATTCACTTCCATTAGATGAGTTTCGAGTTGTCTAATGAACTCATCGTAACCGGTTTCAGCATCGAGCCGTGCAATTTGAATCATGGTGCGATTGTATTTCACCCCTGCTCCCTGTAAGAGAGGTTGGACCACAGAAAGCTTCAGACGGGATTTGCCCTGATCTCCCGGTGTGTAAAATTCACTGTTGTTCTCAATAGAGGAAAGTTGCTGTCCAAGAGAGATCTGGGTTCCGGCGAGGAAACGCTTTCGGATGCCGGCTTCAAAAGTCCAGCCACGTTCGCGGAAGAAGTCGCCCGCGCTTCCTGTTTCGAGAAGTGAACCTGTAGGCTCATGGGTGCTGTCAAAACCACCCTCGGCATAAAATTCCGGATCAAAGCGACCTTTGGCTTCATCGATAGCCGTCTCTCTGATAAGTGGAAGGGCTGCGAAAACTCTCACTTGTGAAGAGTTAGCAAGAGCACGTGTATAGATCTCGTCGAGACTCATTTTAACGGTTTCCCCTCGCTGACGAAGAACGCTCCCGCTGTTTCCACGACTCCACCATGACTGGTAATGAACACTCCCTTTACCCGCGATGGCCGCGGCTTCTTCCGAAGTAAGTTCGAGTTTTCCTGTGTGAATAGCGTCGTCAAAAAAGAGACGTGCTGAATCTTCGATCTCGACAGTGAGATCCCGTTCCTCATCACTCTTCTCCTCGTAGATTTCGAGAAGAATCGGTTCGGGGTCGTTGATAACCGCCCAGGACTGGTCGGTCGAAGAGCTCGGGTGGTCCTGCGAATTCACGGGAAGTGAACTGAATAGCAGAACAATGGCAACGAGCAGGTTTGCTGAAGTGTTGTAGGGTGATCTCATCATTGGGGATGGGGGGTATAGTGGGGTTTGTTTGTGTGTAAAATTATGTAGTGCTAGTTTCCGCTGCTTGATTGCAAAGCGCCGCGGGCAGCGAACTCGTATAGGTTGCCGTTCCAGTCCATCGACAGAATCATCTTGGATGCTTCATAGAGATCGAGGACTTCTGTAGCGGCACGTTTCTCGGTCACGTTGTAGATTGAGAGGTTCTCAGTGTAGTAAGTGCCGGTGGCGAATGCCGGGGCGAAGTAAGTGCGGAAGTTGTAGCCGCGATCACCTGTTGGATTCTGTGCGGCCCAGGTCTGCTTCATGACGACACGAACCGGTTCGGTATCGAACTGGTTCATCGGAAATGTGGCGAGCCAGTTTCCGCCAGCATCTGCAAGTGTCGAAGTGTCTCCGATAAGTCTGCCAGCTGCATCATAGACTTCGAGAGTGACGGTTGACCCGGGCTGAACCAGTCCGGAATTCATGAAGGTTGCATAAGCAAAAGGAAGCCGGTCATTGTTGTGATCGCCGTAACCGTAGTGAGGACGGACGAAATCGCCCCGCAATTTCACGGTAGTGATATCAGTGTCTCTGTTATTCTTCGGAGTTGGATCGGGCCCGCTTCTTCCGTCATCCGCGATTGAGACGAAATTCTTTTTCCTGGTATCTGTCAGCATTTCCACGGTGACTTTGAAAGTGTCGCCGCCGCCGGGACGAACTTCGTCTAGGGTCCAGACTACCCGGTTGCCGATCTTCTTCCCGCCATCGGTAGCGGAAACAAACCGGACTCCGGGAGGCAGGGTGTCGGTAATGATGACTCCGGAGGCAACCTGATCTCCGACATTATCGAAAGTGATGGTGTAAGTTACAATGTCGCCGGTGCGGGCGAACTCGAGACCGTCGTCTTTTTCGATGATCAGATCCGGAGTAGCGATTACCGGAGTGGGTTCAGGCTCGGTGTTGTCTTCCTGTGTAGGGTCAATGTCAAGGTGGGAGGTGACGGCGATATTCGTAATTTCTTCCAGACCTGCAGGGATGACTCTAGGGGCCCGGAGAACAAGTTCCAGAATCTGAATATCGTCGACCGGCATGTCGGGGAGGGTGAATGTGACGATCCCGTCTACCAGAGTCGCATTGGTTCCGGACACGAACCGGAAACCTGCTGCGAGGTAGTGAGAGATGTCATCGGTGACGAAAACATCGAGAGCTTCGGCCCGTCCCTGATTCGTTACCGTCAGGGAGTAGGTGAGGGTGCTTCCGGGAGTGATGGATACGCCTCCATCTTCTTTCAGGATTCGGAGATCAGGCTGGAAAACCTCGACGCTTACATTGTCTTCGTCGTTGTAGTCATTTGGATCATCCGGATCGTTCGGATCGGGATCGCCTCCCCGTTCCTCGGGATTGTCTCCGGGATTGGAAGTGTAGGTGAGGTCAGCAACATTCGGGAGCACCGCATCGAAGTCGGCGGGATCAGATGAAACCCGAACTTCGTATGTGATCTGAATGCTTTGTCCCTCTTCCAGAAAATCAATTCCCAGGAGGAGATTGCTGTCACTGCTGTTGTTGCTAACGATAGAGCTCGGATTTGCAGGAGTCCCGAGAACGGTCAACTGAATCGAGTCCCGGTCGAGCGTCATCCTTGGGTCCATGAGATCATCGATAAAAATGTCGAAGGCGTCAGTGGTGCTTACACCTGCGTTATTCGTGATCACCAAGGTGTAGGTGATTATCTCATCGAGTTTTGGTTGGGAGTTGCTGACGGACTTGTTGATGCTCAGGTTCGGCTCAACAATTTCAACCACCTCGCTGTCTGTGAGGACGGTAGGTGTGTCATTGCCATCGATGACATTGTCATTGTTAGAGTCTTCAATGTAGGAAAGGGACGCATCGTTTTGAATGACGTCGCCTTCCTGGTTTTCGAAGACATTTACAACCAGCGCTTCTACATAAATGATGATTTGGTCGGCCGCCGGATCTGTACCGTTAGCGCCGCTGTTGATAATCGTTCCGAAGTTGATGATGGTTCGCTCGTTGTAACTGTCCATGTTTGGATCGTCCGTCACAATTGAAGTCGCCGTGAGTGGCCCGCCCGGACCACGCAGGTTGCTTCCCGTGATGAAAGTCACGTTACGAATGTCGAGGACGCCATTGGTCAGTTGGATGATGTCATTGATAATGACCCCGGTTGTAGTTCCCTCAGCGAATGTTGCGGTGATTGCGTAGGTAACCGTTTCGCCAATAACCAGATCTTCGGTGCCAGGGTTCGTTCCTCCGGTCATGCCTGTGTGCGCTGACGATGTGGAGAAAATGGCTTTATCGAACTGATAGCCAGTCAGGTTCGCTTCTACAGTCGCATTGGACTCGGCTTCGTAATCATTCGGGTTCGTTTGGCCCGCAGGATTATTAGGATCTTCATCACCGCCTCGTTCGTCTGGGCTGTCACCATTTAGAGATGTCCACTCGACGTCGACTTCATTGGTGAGTTTTTCACCGTCGAGGATGCTGTCTGAAATGACCGCATCATAAGTAATGGTAATCGTATCATTTCCGGAAAGATAGAACCCGGGTCCGACATGGGATATGCTTCCTCCATCCAGCGCTGGTTGGAAAAGGTTGGACACATTGGCTCCATCGCTGGTTCGAATCGCAGTGAAGTTGGCCTGGTAAGTGAGCTTCGCCGGGAGATCGTCGAGAAAGGTAAGATCGAACGCGTCGACCTCGGTCGTATTGGTAATGACAATCTGGTAGGAAACTGTGTCGCCGGCATCAGGGTTGGCAGGGACAGTGGTCACGGTCTTTGCGACGTCTACGTTGGGCTCAACGATTTCGATATCAACGTCATCATTCAGATTTTGCTCCGTCTGAACGCCATCTTTGTTGTCATCACTTAAGAAGAACAGATCCCCTTGGTTAGAGATGATGTCACCCTGCTGGTTCTCAAGAACGTTTACCACGACGGCTGTTACGTAGATAGTAATCTGCTCGTCTCCGATCCCGTTCGAGAGAGTCGGGTCATTGATGATCGTCCCGAAATTAATTTCAACCCGATCCATGTATCCGTCGCCTCCTGCCGAATCAGAGATTCCTGCAGTGATTGTAGAGAAGGGTTGGCCACTGGCGAGCCGGAGAGCATTGCCGGTTTGAATCTGGACATTGCTGATGTCGAGCAGTCCGTTGGTGATGTCCAGTTGATCGAGGATGCGGACACCATCAGTGGTCCCGCGTCCCAATGTAACAGTCAGGGCATAAGTCACCGTCTCCCCGATCGTGAGGTCTTCAATGTTCGCGTCCGTGCCAATAGTCCCATCAGTATGAGTTGCGCTTGTGCTGAAAATTGTTTTGGTGAAATCGTAGACAGCAGTGAATTCCACAGAGAAATCAGCTTCGTCTCCGTTTTCGAAATCGTTGGGGTTTGCGGGATCAACAGGATTGTCGAAGTCGCGGTCGCCGGTTCTTTCACCGGTGTCGTCTGTGTCGATTCCGTCGTCGGCATTGTCATCGAGTGAGGTCCACTCCACATCAACGTCGTTGATCAGTTTTTCGCCATCACGCACCGAAGCAGTAATCAAAGCATCATAAGTAATGATGATTTCGTCTCCCGGTTGGAGGTCAATGCTGAACGCTGGATTGTTGACAAAGCCATCTGCCCCAACTGTGAAGAATCCGGAAACATCGGTCATGCCGTTGAGCATCGCAGTGAAAGTGCCGGTCTGAATCCCCACGCCTTCCGGCATTTCATCGCGGACTGTGATATCGAAAGCCGGGGTGTCGAAGAGCGGATTTAGAGGTCCGCCGGGATGAGTCAAACTCACCTGGTAGCTGACAGTATCTCCTGCCTGAGGCTCTGTCGGGATGGCGGTGATTGATTTGTCAACATCCACCTGAGGTTCTACGATCGTGACGACGGTGTCGAGATCGCCGGTGGAATCTTCAAGCTGATTGAGCGTTGCCCCATCTGAATCGGTGTAGAAAAAATCAGCCACGTTATTGAGAGTGCCGCCTTCCTGGTTGGCAACAATGTTCTCAACTTGAACAAAGTAGCGGATCTCAATGGTGCCGCTGTTGAGTCCGTTTTCAGCCGCAGCGTTGTTGAAGTCAATAAACCCGAAGTCGAGTTGCAATGTCTCCGATTGAGCGGTGTCTCCCGGGTCGGTGAGGCTGAAAAAGCCTGCGTTCGTTTCGTTGAGGGATCCAGCCGTGCCGATGGTAACACCGGCACTGAGGGTTGCCTGAAAGGTTCCTGGGATATAGCGAAATCCGGCTCCAATGCTATCGAGAATATACGCATCAGGTTGGCCGACACGTCCCTCCGGTATTTGAAGAGTTAAAACATACTCCACTGCTTCCCCGATGGTAAAAGTGGTATCAGCAGGATTTGCCAGAACTTTGCTCAGTATCGGCGAGGGGGAAGTAAAGTCATCAGTATCGCTGTCGGAGTACTGGCGCTCCCCGCTGCTTGATCCCGGCGCCCCGGCTTCGTTTCCGGTAGTGTTTTCTCCGACACCGTTGTCGGTTCCGTCTCCGGCGAGGCTGCTGTAGGACAGAGTGGCCTGATTCTCAACGGACTCATCTGAGTGGATAACATTTGCTCCAGTGTCGCGAACACGCGTCTGAAACTGAACCTGAAAGGATTCCCCGGGGCCTAGTTGATCGATCAGGACACTGATGGACCCTGTCATTGTATCCTCGCTTTGTGAAACGATAGAAGAAGTTCCCGGTAGGCCGATAATGGTGAGGCTGTTGGCTACAAGTTCCAGTTCCGGCGGAATGGTGTCTCCTATCAGAAGATCAAAGGCGGTTGTGAAAGTTCCGCTTCCATCATCGGCAGTTGCGGAGATGTCGAGCGTATAGGTGATGAGGTCCCCGGCGTCCGCGGTCGTTACACCGTTGTCCGATTTTTGAATGTCGACCTCAGGCTCAGCAACTTGAAGTGTTTGTGTCAGGGTGCCGCCGACATCAACCCCGCCTTCGCGGAGTTGCACGGTGTTTGTCAGGATGTCCCCACGATTGACCCCGGCTTCGTTTCCGACAATCACATTGTAGCTGATATAAAGATACTCAGGCTCGGAGTCGGTTTCCGTGTTTACGATGTCGCCGAAATTGAAGAGGACCGAATTGTCGGCGGCATTGAAGCTCACTCTTGTGTCGTCAAAGGCGATTGTTGATCCATTGGCTCCGGAAATGGCGGCATCAGCACTTAAGGTGCTTCCGTCGGCGGCGAATCCTTCAAGGCGGATTTGAAGATTGTTTACTGCAGCGTCGATCCAGAAAAGACCAGGGTCGAGAGTGTCCAGGAGTTGAACCCCGGTGCTTGAAGCCTGGGGGATTAGAATCCGAACTTCGTATCGGATTACTTCGCCAATGGCTCCTCGAACGATTCCATCCGCTGACGCGTCGAAAGAGGTATGAGTCTCTGCGGTGTCGATGACGGCTTTGGAAATTCCGACGGGATTGATCACTGTAACATCGACATCACCATCGTCATTGTAGTCGTTGGCGGCTCCTCCTGCGTCGTTCGGGTCACCGGTTCTCTCCACTGCATTCGCATAAACGGCGTCGTTTGTGTCGAGGTTTGTGTTGAGTGGGCCGGTTCCGAAAGTAAGGCTTGGATCTGCACTGGTGGAATTGAACCCGTTGTATTCGGCATCGCCGGGTGAATCAGAAAGGGATGAGTATTCGACTTCAGCAGTATTGGTGATGACCGTGTCTGTTGCCAAAGCGTCATCGATCCTGACCGTTATCTCAATAGTGGAGCTTTCGCCGACACCGAGTCTGTCCCAGGTGGCACGAACAGTACCTTCAGGGCCTGTTCCGCCGTCAAAAATTAATGTGCCCACATTGGGAGCGATTCCTGAGGTGTGAACGAGAGTTGCATTTACATAGGAGACATTTTCGGGAAGCAGATCCTGGAGTTCAATCTCGTAAGCTTCGGAGACATTTGGTCCGGAATTCCGGTTGGTCACTACGATTCGGTATGTGATTTCCTGAGCTCCTTCAACGGTGGTAGTTCCTCCAACGACGGACTTGACGACATTGATATCGGGTTCGACGACGAGAACGTCTTCTCTGTCCGTAACTGATCGATTTGCTCCGTCCACGGTCCAGCGGATTTGCGCAGCATTACTGCGATTCAACCCTCCCTGGTTGGCGGTGTCGTTAAGAACGACTGCCCGGTAGGTGAAAGTGATAGTCTCAGCGACCGTGTTATCCCGATCTGTGTTGGTTAGGGTCCCAAGGCCGGGGCCTACACCTGCGATTCCGAGCTCAAGAGTGGAAGCCCCTGCATTATAAAAAGCTGTGACGTCGCTGAAATCGCCGATACCAAGATTGGTTTGCAGCGCACCGTCAAAAGAAATGGAATCAAGGCCGAGAAAAGCCATTCCAGGAGGAAGAGTGTCAAGAATTCGGGTATTCGGCATCGAGCCTTCGGGAATCGTGATTGATACCGAATAGGTGACGATTTCCCCAATCGCGACTTCGGCATTGGCGTCGGTGTTGTTGACGTCATCGTGACTGGTATCGATGATTTGTTTGTCCACTACAGGGCGGGGGACCGTGACGGTCGCCGGGTCTGTATGAGTAGCGTTGGCGTAGTTGGTGCCGTCTTCTTCGTAGGAGAAATTTTCGACCGTCGCGACATTGGTCAGCCTGCGCGAAGATTCGACATTTTCGCTGAGGGTGAGGTCATATGCGATGAAGACCAGATTGGTGCCACTGCTAGGATCGTATTCGGTGAGTGAGCCTTCAGTGGCTGACGGATCCACCAGCTCGATGCCATTTGCAAAAAAGTCTGCGGGAGTGGTTCCTCCACCAATGATGTTGAAGGCGAGAAGGTTCCCGTTTCCATCGGTCACCCGGAGATTGAGATCCGCCATGCTCGCCGGCATTTCAAAGCCGTTGGGAAGCGTGTCGGAAATTTGGACATCAAATGCGCCGTAGTCGCTTTGACCCTGATTTTCCACAGTGATACCAAAGGTAACAATGTCGCCGGCATCCAGCCCCCTGTTGTTTGCATCAATCGGATCGGTGGCGATTCCGTCCGAAGTGATGGATCCATTAAATGCAGTCGCGCTTCCCGGTGCATTAAAAGTGACTCCGTCAGGTCCCCGTGATCCGGTGAATCTCCCATTGTTAGGAGATTCAGTCGCGATGATTCCTTTGGTGATGTGCAATTGAGGTACCGTCAGTTCAATGAGCGAGATCTCGTTGCTGGAAACGACACTTCCCAGAGAGTCTGCCTCATTAATCTGAACCTGATTCGTAAACAAAAGGCCATCCGCATAGACACCGTCCTGGATAGTGGTGGTGACGAAAAGTTCAATGGTTGTTCCGACCGGGTCTAGTGCCCCGGGAATGGAGTAGTCTCCAAAATGTACGGTGAAGGAGTTATTATCCGGATTGAGAGTAATGGTCGGATTCGAAGGGGTCGAGTAACCGGGTCTGTCGTCGATTCCGCCGTCGCCGGTTGTAACTGTTCCCGCTGAGCCGATGAAGGTATCATTTGGACCAAAGCTGATCCGACCAGCGGTCAGGTATCCTGGATCTCCGTAGGCGTAAACTTGTGAAGTATCGATCTCATTTTCGTCGAAAATTGGCAGGGGAAGGAAATCTGTCAGAGAGAGATTTTCGAATTCGGTAGAGGGAAGGGTGTAAGTGATCCTCCATGTGATGAGATCGCCGGGAACGACTTCTCTTTGCTGATCTAAATCGCCGGGAAACAATTGAGTTCCGTTGTGGATGATAGAGAAGAGTTCTTTGCTGGTTTCACCGGTGGCAATTTCAATAGAAGCACTACTGCCATCGGTGACATCGACTCCGGGTGTGAGCGTTTCGACATCGAGATTTCGACCGGTGATGGTGGTATTGTTCCTCAGGACATCACCCTGATTGATTTGTGCTTCGGTGTTGAATTCACTGGCGTATTCATCGCGAACCTTTGCCCGGTAGCGAATGGAGCCTTGAGTTGCAATTCCGGAGTTGAAAGCTCCCATGGTCGCCGGGTCAATCCCTACTCCTGGAATCATTCCTCCAGTGAGGGCGTCTCCTGCAGAAATGTAATTTGAATCGACTAATTGCTGGTAGACATCAAAGTGAATGCTGGTCGAGCCATTTGCATTTTCCACCGCGGTGAAGTTGGCTGCATCGAAAGTGAGCGTGACGGTGCCTCCGCCATGCATGGTGAAAATCAGTTCCGGTTGCAGCTCAAGGAAGTCTGTATCGAAATCCGATGCATTGGCGAGTCCCGGGGTCCCGGGGAGGAATTCGAGGCCGTCTCCCATGATGTCGTCGACCACAAGGTTGTCGAATGCGAAGTAGTCGGAGATTTGGAAATTCAAGGTAAATTCAGCAACATCGCCTTCGTTCCAATCAGGAGCAGCCCGGTCGCCGCCGTCAGCAAAACCGACGGATTTCTGAATAGCGAGTGAGTGCTCCTCAATGATATAGTCAGTTTCGACTCCGCCGAGGACCCCGTCAGGATCTCCTCCGGGGCCGGCATTGTCTCCGACTGTTTGCCCTTCCCAATCACCTGTGATCTCGGAATCATTGTACTCGTCCAGATCATTTTCTTCTCCGGAAACCGGATTGACTACAAGTTCACCGCCCTCTTCAACGTAGGCAGCGAAAGCGTCATAGGTGATAATGATATCGGTTCCATTTACTCCGGTAACCGAGGGGAAAGTGATGTCGAGAAGGTTGTTGCTTGAAGGAACTCCGGAGACACCGTCGGTGTTGATTTCCGGTTCGCCGTTCAGAGTGAACGGAATCGCAGCCCCTGAGCCATCAGTGATGGTGAGGTTTCCGAGGTAAGCGAGATCATCAGGGAACAGATCCGTCAGGCGAATGTTGTCTACAGTTTCCCCTGTTGCGATATCCACTTCGAGTCGATAGGGGATTGGATGGTTGGGACCGGAAACATTTTCACCGGTGTATCTTCTTTCTTCTTCAGCAGCTCCCGCTGTCTTCGTAAGGCTCATTACCACTGGATGAACCGTTGTGGAGGAAAGCGTTCCAAATATGGGCTCATCATCCGGGCTGGAAACGGTTCCCGGGTTGGCGAGAGGATCGCATCCGTGTACGTAACCGCCTTGCGCATACAGAGTGTAATCTGTGTTGGGATCAATGTTATTGGCAGTATCGAGCGACGCTTCGACCTGAATATCTATTGGGGGGTTGCCGGGCGTAAAGCTTCCGAAAGGAAGGGTGACGGAATAGACGTAGAGCCCTTGAAGGGCCGGATCATACAGAACGGGGGGAGTGTTGCTGCCAGCCCCACCGAAATAGTCGTTAGACGGAGAACCTACCGTGGAGGAAAATTGTGGATGATCGATGGGAAGGCCGGTATTGATATCGACCAGCTGTCCGTCAGCTGCAATTACACCGACAGGATTGATGGCATTCCCATCGGGATTACTTAGAGGCGTTCCAAAAGCGGTGATATTCAGCAATTCCATCTCTGGATCTGCAATAATGTCCAGATGAGGGGTGTAGCCTTCCTGCCCGCCATTGTTATCGAACTGAATATTGAACTCGATGTTGTCATTGACCAGCTGATCTTCGTTAGTCGTGAGTTCACCCGTTGAGACGCTCACGTCTGCGGTCGGGGCGGTGCCAGCAGTGGCATCAAACAAAGTTCGTTGTTCCAGAGCCTCAAAATGAAGACGTCTGGACTGACTTTGATGAGCACCTCTCCGGGATGTTGATTTTGGGGAATTCATGAAAATACCGTTTCTTAAGCAGATAACCTCAAGTCACAGGGTTATAATAATACAAAATATCATAATTACAATAAAAGCATACATATTGTTTATGATTATTATAAGGATTCTTTAAGGATTAAGCGCCTTATCGTCGCCGAATTGGCGATGGGGCCGCCTAATTCAAGGCGTTCCGCCCCGGATTTGTGTCACTGTGGCCAGCCAGTTTGCGAATTTGCCACTGAGTAATGAGCCAAGTGATTGGCTTTCCTGTCCTGTCAGTCTCCCCCAGATTGTCTGCCCTTCCTGAATCTCAAACTCCGAATCGTTTTCAATTGTCGCGTAGGCCAAAAAGTGAGGAACGACAAGTTCTTCGCTGTTCTTCCCGGCGGGGGCGGTTGTTTTTCTGACTATGAGGGGGCCTCCTCCGCTGGAGACCAGAGCAGGGTGCGGAGAGGTGAGTGATGCACCTGGATTGATACGTTTCAATCTTGCATGCGCCATTTTTCCTGTCGATATCGTAAAAATTTCCAGCTGGTCTCCCTCATCGACCCCGCGAAGTGATCTCATTTCCTCCTGCGGGATTGCCAGCAAGATTTCCCGATTCCCCGGGTCGATTACGCGGGTGGCAACATCACCTTCCTTTAGAAAAGTTCCCGGCAACTCAGCGAGGGATTTCCCATAAACAATTCCATCTCCGGGGGCTCGATGCTCCAGGGTGGCAAGGTATGCCTGCATGTCGGTCAGCCTGGTGCGGAGCCCGCTTAAATTCCGCTCTTCTGCTTGATAAGCGGAAACATTCTCCTGAGAAAAATAGAGGTTGGAGCGGATGATGCTCTGCTCAAGTTCGGACTCCAGTGATTTCAGAGAAAGAACAGCGCTTTTGTTTTCAAGGCGTAGGAGTAGATCGCCTTTCGATACGGACTGTCCATTTTTTACAAAGACTTCACTGACAAACCCGGGACACTCCACCCGGGCCCCGCTCTCGCGCCCGCTGTCCACAACGCCGGGAACCTTGATGCCGGGAGTGATTTTTACGAGTGTGAGAAAGGCGACGAGTAAGCAGGCAATAGTCCCGATACGAAGGCTGACTTTCCAGAAGCCGGTCTCCTCGCTCGCGGCGGAACGTCTCAAGTATTTGGCCACTTTTCGAATCGCACCGTAGCCGGCGGCGAGAGCGACCAGCACAGCCGGAATGATTCCAGCGCCCTTGAGACAAACGATGGCCGCGGCAAAGATACCGATCGTCACGGTAATTTTCCAAATAGCGGAAGCGATGCCGTAGGCAACAATGATCGGCTTCTTCTTTTCACCCTCACGTAACGGTTTCGAAGCTTTTCGAATTCCGAAAACCCATCGTTTTAAGCCATAGTGAACGGATTGTTGGCCCTTGGAGTAGAGATTCGAAATCCCGAGGAGATCTGAAAGTATGTAATACCCGTCGAATTTCATCAGAGGGTTCGCATTGAAAAGGACGGTCGTTACGGTTGAAATCATAACGACTTGATGAAGCACTGCACCAGTCTTGCCCGGAGCAATATGAGCCCAGACCAGCAAAGCAATTGCGGCGACGAAAAACTCCCCGAGAATGCCGGCGGCTGCCACGAGTATGCGTCGGCTTTTCGCCGAAAACCTGAGACTGGTCGATGCGTCAACGTAGGCGAGAGGTGTCACAAAAAGAAGGAGTGAGAAACCGGCTTCGGGAACATTTCCCCCGAAGCGTTTGCAAACGATTCCGTGACAGAATTCGTGCACAACTTTTAAGCCGAGCCAAACCAGGCCGAAGAGGGCGAAGTTCTCGATTTGGAGTAAGCCTGCTGCTTCTTCGTTAAAGCGGGAATCATGTTCCAGATAGGTCAATATCCCGGCTCCGAAGACGAAGAGCCAAATGAGGAAAAACACCGCTCCGGGAACTCTCCTTAAGACATGATTCGCTTTTGTGAAAAAGCGATCAGGATTCATCAATGGGATTTTCACAAAGAACACGCTCTTCGCGTTTCCAAGAGCCTTTTCGGGGTCACCTCTCCGTTCCGTGTCGGTGCGCATGCGGCGGGAGTGATCATTCGAATTTGATTCGAGAAGATTGGATTCAGACAGCATTCTCAGAAGAGAAACCGCGTCCTGTTCGCTCAGTCCGGTCGCGGTTGGGCCGGAAACGGTGGCTGCGATAATCTCATTGACCGGACGCCGTCCATCGAGGCCTCGAATCAGTGAATATTCCCGCTCACCAAGCTGAAAGAATTTTCCCGTCAGGAGATCTTCCATCAGGTAGATGGTTTGGTCATCCTCCACCCTGGGGGAAAAAACGACATCCTCGCGGAGCTTCGGCCGACTTGAGGAAATGTCTTTAACTGCGTGGTCAATCATGGCGTTACGGGATTGATTAGATCCACAGTTTTAACCTCAACCAGTTCACTGCCGGTCTCAAAATGGACCAGAGTACCGGAGTCCGCTTGCCTGAGATTTTCCCGGAGCCTTCCATTCCGGGGCGCAGATGTTCATCCGGATTATCAATCTCCGCTTCGCAGACAAAAACGTTAATCCCGTTCCGGATTTCGCTTTGCGGTGGGATTTTGAGCAGGGTGGCTTCAAAGGTCTTGTGAGAGTAGGAGTCGACTTTAAAACGGATCGGCATTCCCGTTTCAGCAAGCTGCAACTGGTTCGACGGCAATTCGATCTCGACAAGGAGCTTCTGAATAGGCGCGATTTCAAAGAGTTGATCTCCCATTCGCAGTGGCGCGCCTTCAGCTCTTTCGAGGTCCCCTTGCAAGACGAGACCTGCAATGGGTGCGCGAACTTCAAGATTGTCCTGCCGTTCTTCGAGCATCATTTCCTGCTGCGAATAGCTTTCCGCTTCGAGAGCCGCCATTTGCGACTCAGCAATTTTCCCGGTTTCCATGGCCCGGTCGGCTTCTTTGCTTGCCCGTGTCCTGTTGGCGATCGTTTCCACCAGCCGGGATCGAACTTCCCGTCCGTCGAGTTCGGCCAGTAATTGTCCTTCTTTGACCCGGTCGCCTACTGCCACGGAAGAGTCGCGCAAAGTTCCGTCAAACGGGGCGGCAATTATCCTCCGGGTTAGGGGTTCCAGTCGACAGTCTGCGCCAATTTTTTCCGGCAGCGGAACCAGTCCGGCTGCGAGAAGGGTAATCAGAAACACCGTTGCCGCTTGTTTCTGGCCATTTTGGAGTCGTTTCCAGACCCGGAGAAGCAGGGCACGGAACCCGTCGGGCTTCGCAGTGAGAATGAGTTTCAGAAGCGGGCCCGTGCGGGTCGCTGCGGCACTGATAAATCGCCTCTTCTCTTCAAATTCCGGATCGGGACGATTCCAGAGAAAGACCCAGCCGCCAATGACTTTTCCCTCATTCTGGTTCGATTGAAGAGTTGAAACCAACCATCCGATGGAGCCGAAGAGTCGCGCCAGTTCCCGGGCCGGTCCGTTTACGGATTGAGCCGCGGATGTCGAACCGGGATCCTGTATGAAAGTCTCGCTGCGGTTTGCGGCATTTGCGATGCAGGCTTCAAAAGTTGATCCACCTTCGCTTCCCTGATCCACTTCGATACCTCCTGAAACGGCCGAAAGCTTGAACCGTCCACGCTTTTTCGTAACAAGAGCGACCATCTGGCATCCCACAATTTCTCTCAGGTGATCAACAAGAAGGGATGTTCCCTCCTTCACATCCCCGGCGGCAGCGCACAATCCGGTGAGCTCCAGAAGAGCGGAAACCCGGGAGAATAGGGCACTCTCGCTTCGTTTTTCACTGTATGTCCGGGCATAAAAAAACCAGGTCGTGTAACCCTGGAGGATTGCTGCATAAGTGCTTCCCAGGGAAGCGCTGGAGTTCTGAATGATTCCTCCGAGAAACAATTTTCTGTCTTCAATAAGGCAGGGAACTCCAACGATGAGGTACTTGGTATTTCCGGACCGGACAAATTTCGATGCGGGTTTGGATCCGGTGATGGATTGGAAGGCAAGCGTTCCAAGTTCGTTTTTCAACAGTTCGGCAACTTTCGCGTCGCCGTGCCAGTTCGCAGATTGCGGTGGCGTCTTTTCGCCTTCCTTGAATTCAAAGAGAAAAGTGCAACTCGCGTTCAAAGCGAAATGAATAAGAGGAAGGACATCCGCTTCCGCCGGGGCCACAGACAAATCCCGGGACCGCCGATCCAGCGTGTCTGCAGGAAGGTTCGGGTATTGCGGAGCAGACTGGTTTGACGTCACAGGGAAGGAGGTGACTTTTTTCCTGCCCGCCCCCGGGGGTTGGGGACTTGAATGCATTCGTTTATAATAAATATGAATATTATAATAAGGCAACCGAAAAGATAAAGGGAAAATTCGAACTATTGGGCTGACGAAGCGGTTTCTGTGGGTGATGAAACCCTTATGAAATGGGTCTTTTTCCGATTCAATCAATGATCCTTAAAGAATTTCTCGCCGCTTATCCCTATCAAAATGAGAGTCAGCGGTCCCCTCATTCTGAGCAAGTATCGGAGTGGTCTCCCGGAAAGGAGAATAAAATCAGCTTAAACAAAGCTTGTTCGGAAGATCTTCCGTGATCACGTTCGGATAGCAAAGACTCGCCGTGCTAGCGTCCCGCACGTATGAGAAAATTAACACCCTGGATATGTGTGTTTTGTCTGGCTTTTGTTGGGTTCACGGGCGGTTCATCTCCCCTGATTTTGGCAGCAGAGAATGACCTGCCATTACTGCTGAAAGAGGACTTTACCCGCGGCTTTTCCCGATGGAAAACGACCGATCCGAATGCCTGGCAGGTCAAGCAGTTGGAAGGCACAAGTAATCGGGTCCTCGATCTCTACGGGAAGTCAAAGTACAAGCCAACACATCGGAGTCCGTTCAATATGGCGATTCTGAAATACCACACGGTTGGCGATTTCGTGCTCACGGCAAAGGTGCAGGCGACGAAGGAGAGTTACGGCCATCGCGACCTTTGCCTGTTTTTCGGGTACCAGAATCCGGACCATTTCTACTATGTCCATCTCGGTCAGAAAATGGATGATCATGCCAACCAGATTTTCATTGTGAATGGTGCGCCGAGAATCAAAATCTCGGAGAAGACCAACGAGGGAACCCCCTGGAAAGATGGCAATTGGCACGATGTGAAAATTGTGCGCGAAGTCGAAAGCGGACTGATTGAAGTCTATTTTGATGACATGAAGACGCCGGTGATGTCGGCACATGATAAAACCTTCGACTGGGGAAAGGTCGGAGTGGGTTCCTTCGACGACACTGGAATGTTTGACGATGTTTCCTTGAGCGGAATTGAAGTGAAGCCCAAAGGCGACCTGGGCATTGCCGATCCGAAAACACTGAAATACGAAAAGTGGACTCCGGACTATCAAATCCACAATGCGATTGCACTCAGTTTTGACGGGAAAGGCCGGGCCTACGTAACCGGCGCGCGTCGACGGGTGGCTCAGGATCTGGCGATACGCGAGGAATGGATGATCGAAGATCTGAAGCTTCGCTCCGTTGATGACAAGCGGGAGTTTTATCATCGAGTGCTCAGTCCTGACGCAGGCACCAGCGAGGAAAACAAAAAGAATGTCGTCGATCATAACAAAGACGGCTCACACGACTGGCGGGATCTTATGGTGATGAGTGACACGATCTACCGGATTGAAGACACCACCGGAGATGGGAAGGCGGATAAGAAGATCGCCTATGCCACAGGAATTCAAACCGAGATCACCGGTTCTATGGCCGGAGTTCTCTATCACGACGGGGATGTTTACGCGACGGCTTCTCCCGAGTTGATGAAATTCCGCGACACCGATGGTGACGGCGTTTCCGATCAACGCGAATCGATTGCTCATGGATTCGGAGTTCACGTCGCCTACGCCGGACATTACATGCACGGTCTCAATGTCGGGCCGGACGGTCGCATCTACTGGACGATCGGAGACAAGGGGCTCAACGTGACTTCAAAAGAAGGAAAGAAATATGAGTTTCCACATGAAGGCTCCATGATGCGTTGCGAACCTGATGGTTCGAACTTTGAGGTGTTCGTTAGAGGTCTTCGCAATCTTCAGGAGCCGCGCTTCGATGCCTACGGAAACTGGTTCGGTGTCGACAACGATGGAGACAGCGCCGGAGAAATGGAACGCCTTGTTTATCTCGCACAGCACATCGATACCGGTTGGCGGATCAACTGGCAGTATTTCAAAGGTGATTACAATTTCTGGACCAGTGAGGGGCTTTTCAAACCCTGGTTCGACGGACAGGCGGGACACATTGTTCCGACGATTGCCAACTACGTGAACGGTCCTTCCGGTTTCGCCTGGAATCCCGGAACCGCGCTGAGCCCGGAATACAAAAACTACTTTTTCATCACCCAGTTTTCCTCGGGATATCAGAATGCGTTTCAGGTGAAATCAAAAGGCGCTTCCTTTGAAATGATCAACGACCACGTAATCGGGAATGGTGTTCCGATTGTGGGGCTGAACTGGTCACCGGACGGCGGACTCTACGGGACGGACTGGGGCGGAGGCTACACCCTGAATGATGATGGAGGGGTGTGGAAAATCGATGTTCCGGAATATGCCGGATCAAAGGAGCGAAAGGAAACCGCTTCCTTAATCGGAGAGGGCATGAGCGGCAGGGAGAAGGATGAACTTATCACTCTCTGTGATCACGCCGATCAGCGGGTGAGGCTCGCGGCACAGTTTGACCTGGTTAAACGCGGCGAAAAGAAACTCCTCGGGGAAACTGCTCTGAAGAAAGATGCTCCGCAGATGGCGAGGATTCATGCGCTTTGGGGATGGGCTCAACTGGAGCGTGCTGAAGCGAAACGAAATCCGGGGAAAATCCTGGGACTGGCGAAAGACAAAGACCCGGAGTTGCGGGCTCAGTTTGCGAGAACCATCGGCGACATGGGAGCGATCGAAGGAGAAGCAGTCGTGGATGCCCTCAGCGGTCTGCTTTCTGATTCAAACGATCGGGCACGAAGTCTGGCCGCCATTTCGCTGGGAAATTTGAAGGCGGAACGCGCATATCCCGTTCTGCTGAAATTCGCTGCTGAAATCCGAGGCGATCAAACCTACCTGCGTCACGGAGCGATCGTAGCGCTCGCGAATTGTGCGCGACCCGAACAGCTCGCAGAACTGAGCAAGGATAAGAACGCCGCAGTTCGCCGAGCTGCCGTGATTGCCTTGCGCCGTCAGGGAGCAGCGGAAGTCGCTGAATTCCTCAGCGATGCAGACGAAGCGATTGCGACTGATGCCGCCCGCGCCATTCACGATGATGACTCCATTCTTCCGGCCCTTCCTCAACTCGCAGCTTCTCTAACAAGCACCAAATTTGAGAACGAAGCATTTCTCCGTCGCTCCGTGAATGCCAACTTCCGACTGGGTGATACCGCTTCGGCTTCCCGTCTCGGAAAATTCGCTTCAAACATCAGCCGACCGCTCGCGCTTCGGCTCGACGCCCTCGATGCCTTGACCGACTGGGCAGCGCCAGCAGAAATCGACAGGATCGAAGGACGTTACCGAAAACTCGCGGCTCGTGATTTGGAAAAGACGGGCGCAGCGCTTGGTGACGAAATGACTTCCCTTTTAGCTGATCCGGAAACGGTGATCCAGGAAGCGGCTATGAAGATGGCTTCCACGCTCGGGCTCACGATTAATGCCGAGGCGCTCTTCACCGTCGTCAGTGGAACGAAGAATCCCCCGAACCTCCGTCGTGAAGCGCTGAGTTCTCTCGCGGCGCAGAAGGCCGGACAACTTCCGAAAGCGGTGGAAATCTCCCTCGCTTCAGATTCAGCGGAACTGAGAACGCTCGCGTTGACGCTTCTTTCCGGCTATTCCCCGGGTCCGGCCACTGAAAAAGCCGGGGCGATTCTTGAAAGCGTTAACGATGTTCCCGAAGCACAGTCCGCCGTGGCAGTCCTCGCAAACCTGGGGACTCCCGAAGCGGATGCCATTCTCGCAAAACAAACAGAACAGCTCGTCGCTGGAAATCTGAACCCCAATCTCCACCTCGATGTCATCACCGCAGCTCAAGAACGTTCCGAAGCTGTCTCCGCGATCAAAGCATCTCTGGCGGCCTTTGAGAAAACCCGGAAGCCGGGAGATCTCGCCGATGGCTACCGCGAATGCCTCGAGGGAGGGGATGCCAAAAAAGGACAGGATATTTTCATGAATCACATCGCCGCGCAATGTGTGCGTTGTCACAACTTCAGCACCGGAAAAGGAAGCACGATCGGCCCGAATTTAAAATCGATCGGAGTCCAAAAAGACCGCGCCTATATTCTGGAGTCGCTGGTCAATCCGCAGTCCGTGATCGCCCCCGGATACGGCACGATCTCACTGACTTTGAAAAATGGTGACACCATCGCAGGACAGTTTCGAAAAGAGACCAAAACAGAAATCGAAATCCGCGACGCGGAGAACAAGCCAATCAAAGTCGCCGTCGATCAAGTCAAAGAGCGCACTCCGGTGGTGTCTACGATGCCTCCGATGTTTGCGCTTTTGAAGAAGGGCGAAATTCGCGATGTCGTTGCTTATCTTGTGGGCTTGAAAGCGAAGTAGGCTAGTCAATTTCAGGAGGAACGCTGCCGTATTCCCAGGGGGCCTTGAACTCGAGGCTCGATGGTCCCGGAGGAATCTTTCCCGGTTTCATTTCTTTTGCCAGTTCAACACCGGTATCTGCCATCAGTCTTCCTGCGGTGATGATGAGATTGCTGTAGGAAGTAAGTCTCGTTTCGTAGCCGCCCCCATTTTTACTAAAGGCTTCTTCAGTGGGAACGTATCCGACGCAGTCGTTTGCGAGGCTAACAGGAAATGTAAGAGGGAAGGGGCTCTGTTCCTTTTGATCGAGCCCGAACTGGCAGAAGTATTCTGCAGGCGTAGTTAGAAAGACAGCAGGGCCAACCTGGATCGCCTGGATTTCGACGGGACGAACGGATTGCTGCTCGATGAGTTTGTCGAGCAGGACGGTTTCTTTGGCAAATGTCCATGCAGTGCGTTGCAGTTTCTGCGCGCCTTTGGTTTTTACGAGTTCGTAGGCAGCCTCCACTTTTTCGGGAGAGGGGACGCGCCGGGGGATCTCGAGGATCTTTTGTCTGTGACCGACCGCCAATTCGGTGCTTGTGCCCATTCGCAACATGGTTTCGCAGGCATTGGCTCCCACTTGTCCGCCGATGAGCTTTCCGGCGCGACGTCCGCCGAATTCTGCGAAAGAGCCGGAGCTGTTCAATGTGTTGATATCGCCGGAGGCTCCTGCCAGAAACACTACGATGGTTTCCTCGCCCATCACTGCCCGAATGGATTGCTCGATATAGTAAATGTAGTTTGCGGAAATCCCGGGAGGATTGGCGGTGGCATGACAGGAGAAGTTGATCACGCAGCCAAGTAGCCTGTCTTCGCGCAATTCTTTACTGCGGTCATTCCAGACTGCGACCACTCCGATTTCTGGATCGACCGGACCGGCAGGTTCAATAATATCGGGATTCCCCTGTCTGGGGTTGGTGTAGGTTAGTCCGTTCTTCATCCTGAAACGGCGATTGAAAGCGAGGCCGGTTTTCTCCCCGGACCCAAAACCGATCTCAACCGCTTGCCGGGCCTTGTCTGCTGCGACGACTGAAGCAACAATCTGCCTGACGAGAAGATTCAAGTAGTCGGGATCTGCATTCGATGTTTCTTCGTAGGCGAGCTTCTTGACGGACTCGTCCGCGTGATCAAATTCACCCGGCAGCACCATTCCTGTAGGGCCGGACGAGTGGGAATGGGTCGCTGAAATCAAAATTGCGGCACCCTCGATACCGGTTTTTTCGTTGATGAGTCGACGCGCTTCTTCGACTTGCGGTCGGCGAATCATGAGCGCGTCAATTGAAACCAGGGCAACCCGGTTCTTTCCATCCCCAAAAACTGCGGCGCGAGCTTTACAGGGATCGAATACAGTCTTGTGAAAATTCTTCCCGTATCCTCCGGGACGCTCCATTCCGATTTCCGGCGTGATATCCCGTTCCGCGAATCCGGCTTCTGCGTTGGTTCTCTCCTTTGTTTCTTGAGCAAGCGTGACTGAGACGAAGAAAACAAAAAAGGAAGCAGGGAAAAAGCGCAGCATCATGGCGCAGTGTAGCAAAACTATCCCAATACCGAAACTTCTTCGCTTGTCAGTTCATTGATCAGCGGATCACCGCTCTCAAGCCGTTCCAGGTTCTGACTGAAAATATCCCGGACCCGGTTGAGGTAATGGGTGCTTCCGCTTGAACCGGAAATGTGTGGAGTCATGATCACATTGGGGAATTTCCACAAAGGGTGGTCCGGCGGCATGGGGTAATGATAGTGCGTGTCGAGGGCTGCCCCGGCGATGCTTCCTTTATCTAATGCCTGCAACAACGCGCTCTCCTGAATGAGCGGGCCGCGGGCCGGGTTCAGAATGAAGGCGTGATCGGGAAGAGCTGCCAGTTCCGCCTCGCCGATGATCCCTTCATTCTCGGGATGCATTGGCATGGCGAGAATCAGGAAATCGAGGCCGGAGAGGAACTCGTTAGTTTGATTCGGAGTGAAAAATCTGTCAGGTAGAGAGGCGTCGGGATCACCCGTTCCGGGAACTCGATAGACTTCTTTACCTTGTGGGCTTGGAGTGCTCCGGGTCATCGCGTGAATATTGAGGCCGAGTAGTTTCCCCATTCGGGCGGTTTCGCGACCGATGCCTCCGTATCCCCAGATGCCGACTACCGAACCACGAATTTCTTTTTGAAAGCGTGATCCGCGATCCCAGGTTCCTGTCTCCTGATTGCGAATCAATCCGCGCATGTCGCGGATGAGATTGACCATCATGGCAATGTTCCACTCAGCGACTGTCTCTTATACACATCTGACGCTGCCGACGAAGAGGATAGTGTAGAT